>CAYSAG010000007.1:0-17366 GCA_964428935.1 uncultured Planctomycetaceae bacterium
TTCCCAAGACGGCCACCAGAAGCGAGTCGTACCGGACGGCGACCACGCCGGCTGTCACGGTGACGGCGGCCATGAACGCAAAGCCCTCGACCGGCTCAACCAAATGGTAAAAGTTGACCGCAGCGAACACGGCAAAGTAAAGGGTCGCAATGCCGGCTCCCATGAGCCCTTGTCCGAGCAGCCGGTAGGCTGTGGACAAAAGCCGCGTGCCGGCGACCAGCATGCCCGCGCCGGCCAACAGTGACAGCACCACCCGTCCGCTGGGACCAATCAGACCGTGCTCGCTGGCGTACTTCAGGAAAAAGCCCACTCCGACCAACAGAATCAACACACCGACGCGCAGCAGCCACGTGGTGGCCACAGCGTACTCCATGGACACACCCGCTGGCCGGTGTTCCTCGCCAACGACAATCCAATTCCAAATTTGCGCCAGAATGTCCTTGGCTGCCGTCTCGAACCGAGTGGGGGTCCGTTTCGGTTGCGGCGCAGCGGGTGAGGGTTGTGCAGACGGTCCGGGCGGACGACCGCCACCGCCGGCAGCAGCGCCGGCACCGCTCTGGCCGACGCCGCCGACTCCCGCACCGACCGGCGGAACGGCCGACGAGGCGGCAGCGGCGACGGCGGGCGGCACCGGCTTGCGCGGCCGCGAGGGCTTCTCGGAAACAGGCCGCTTTGTCCTTTCCTGCTCGGCGCCACCCCAACCGCCCGTCCGACCGACCGGCTCTTCGCTCGGCTGCGGCTCGACCGGTGGCGGCGAGACTGGAGCCGGTCTCGCTTCCGTGGCGGCCCCGGCCGACTCGGTCGCTCCGGTCGGCTGGCCCGGCGACACTTTCGCCTCCAGCGACCGCAACAGCTCCGTGTGGCAAGCTAGCATTCGGACGACGCTGTCGAGCCGAGCCGACAGTTGCCGGTAGTGCCGTCGTTGTCGGGCCAAGAGAACGAACGGCACGACGACCGCTCCCACGAACGCCACCACGGCCAACAAAAAGACCATTCCGGCAACGAGGAACTCGACGAGGTCTGACAACATGGCTCGACGCTCCCGGTTTTTCTCCGCTCGTGTCTGTTCGTGCCTGCCGGCCCACGCCCGCAGTTCGAGGAACAGCCCGCTCCGGTCCCGCGTAGACGGTCCGCGTGAACCAGCTCCGCGCCGCCGTCTGCTCGCCGGCACCGTGCTGGCCCGCTCCCGTCAGTCCAGACGACACGGACCGAACCGGCGTCGAGTCGGCGTCGCTGGACTTTTCGGCGGTTTGGCCGGCCGGTTTCTGTCGGAGGTCGACACTGAGACTCAAGAGCCCGTTGTGTCGGAAGCGCTGCGCGAAAACCGGCCGCGCTGCCGCAGAACGCCGACGCTCAAGTGCCGGCCGTCCCGCCCGCCGCGACGCTCCTTCCGGCCCGCTTTCGTCGTCAACTTCCGTCCGTTCCCGCTCGCCAGTAGCGAAGGCCGAACACCGTCAAAGCGGCGGCCCACAGCAGGCCGAAAACCAGCGGAGCCGTTGTCTTCAGCGCGGCCAAAACGGGAGCGGCCAGCAGAAACGCCAGTCCCACTGCGTAGCCGCCTCCCCACACGTGAGCTCCCATGACCAAAAAGCCCAGCCCGCTCAAGACGCTGGCCACCGAGTAGTGAGCACATGTGGGTACACCCAAAATTTTCAGGGTCACCACGGCGGAGGCCAAAGCCAACAAGTAGCCCAGCCAGACGACCCAAACGAGTCGCTCGGCCGAGCTGCGCGGCAGAAGGGAGTGGGGACGGAACCAACGCAGAAGGGCCAAGAGGGCGACGTACATGAGCAGCCGTGGCAACCAGTACTCGAGCGGAGTGGCTCCGTCCCGTTCCAGCCAGAACAGGACCAAGTGGGTCGCAAGAATGACGGCGCCAAAGCAGACCAGTGCCAGCCCCCAACCGCGAAATTGCTCTTCGTAGCGACTGCGAGCCAGCGTTTGTTGAATTCGAGCCAGCACGTTCAAGCTGGAAGCTTCGACCGGCTCGCCGTCGAGAAACCGTTGCAAGTCTTGTTGAAGCTCTCGGGCGGAGCCGTACCGCTGGGACGGGTCTTTGTGCAGGCACTTCAGGCAAATGGCTTCCAGCTGTCGCGGAACGGACCGGTTCAGCGAGCGAGGCGGAATGGGTTGGCAGTCCACTACCTTTTGCAGAACCTCCAGCGGCGTTTCGCCTAAGAAAGGCGGTCGACCGGTCAGCATGTGGTACAGAATGGCTCCCAAGGAGTACACGTCGCTGGCGGGCCCCACTCGGTCCGTCTGCCCGGACGCCTGCTCGGGTGACATGTAGGCCGGTGTTCCGAGCACCTCGCCGGTTCCCGTCAGTTGACGGCCGCTGGTCAGTTGTTTGGCCAGACCGAAGTCGGCCACGCGAGGCTGGACGTCCAGCAGCGAGACGTCGCTTGTGCCGGCACCGCCGCTCGGCTGGTTGGACGGCGCACTGGCTTGGCTGTCGGCAGCGTTGCTGGTCCGACGTGCCAGCAGAATGTTGCTCGGCTTCAGGTCGCGGTGAATGACGCCGTGCTCGTGAGCGTACTGGACGGCGTCGCAGGTTCGACAGAGCAGCACGGCGGCTTCGCGGGGACGGACCGGCCCGCGCCGCAGTCGGTCGGCCAACGTTTCGCCCTCGACGTACCCCATGCTGAAGTACGGCAGTCCGTCGACTTGGCCGACGTCGAAAACGGGAACAATGCCTGGGTGGTCCAGACGAGCCGCCGCTTCGGCTTCCCGTTGAAACCGGGCCAGTTCTTTCTGGTCGGCCAGCTCGCGCGAGAGCATCATTTTCAGAGCGACGACGCGGTTCAAACTGAGCTGCCTGGCTTTGTAGACCACGCCCATGCCCCCGCGGCTGATTTCTTCCAGCAGCTCGTAGTCGCCGAACCGTCGAGGCCACGACGGGCGGACAGGGCCGCGTCCGGAAGGCTCGTTCGGCTGGCCAGGCGGCGAGCCGGCCGCTGCGTCGGCCAGTTGACGCAGTCGGTCGTGCTCGGCAAAGAAGGCTCGCAGTTGGTCGGCCAGGTCGGAGTGTTGTCGAAGAAGAGCCTCGCGGTCGACCGGGCGTCCGGCCGCTTCGGCGTCGAGCACCTCGGCAATCAGCCGGTTCAGTCGCTCACACCCGGTGAGCGGTTCCGTGGAAGGCGGCTTTCTCGCCTGCGGGCCGTTCATTCGGAAAGCTCCCACCGGTGGAGGCCTGGAAACGGGCCCGTTCTTGCCGACGCGTCTCAGCGGGTCTCCGCGTCGAGGCACAAGGACGCCGCGACAGACTGCTTGCCGGCGACGAAAAAAAGAACACCGACTTCCGCCGCCGGACGCCTCAACTCCCCAGTCCGGCCAGACGAAAAATCAACCGCTCCAACACCAGCCGTTCGGGCAAACGGCTTTCGCCCTTCAGGTCGGCTTCCGCCTCCTCCAGCCACTCCAGCAGCCGTTCGACCCGCGTTCGTCCGAGCCGCCGCAGGTGCCTTTCGGCCTGTTGCAGCTCCCAGTCCCGAACGCCGGCGGCTCGCAAGGCGTCTTGAAGCGAGCCGCCCTGTCGGGCCAGCTCGGCTGCGCGCACGTACCGCCGACACCGGTAGCGGACCGCGCCCAAAATCTGCAGCGGGTGTCCGCCGGCCGTCAACAGTTTTTGCAGGTCCGTCAAAGCTTGGTCCAGACGGCCGTCTCCCGCCGCGTCCAGCAGGTGCCAGACCGTCTCGACCTTCCAGCCCCCGACCAGCTTCCGCACGGCCGCGGCGTCAATGGTTCCACGGTCCCCGACGTAAGCCGCCAGCTTGTCCAGCTCTTGCCGAAGCCGCCCCAATTGGTTGCCGACCAGTTCAGTCAGCAGGTGTGCGGCGTCCTCAGACAGCCGTTTGCCGTAACGGCGAACGGTAATGGACTGCAGCCACGCCACCAGCCGTCGTCCCCGCAGCTCGGTGCACTCCACCAGCCCTTCCTTCTCCGAAACCAGCTTGTACAGCCGCGTCCGTTTGTCTGCAGAGGAAACGCACAGAATGAGGACCGAGCTGCTGGCTGGGTCGCGGCAGTAAGCCTCCAGTTTGTCCCGGTACTTGCTGACGAACTTGTCGGCGTTGTCGACGCACACCACTTTCGTCGTCGCCCACATGGACCGCGTGCAGAGCTCGTCGAAGACGGCCGAGTAGGCGACCGGCTGGGACGAAGACGGCTCCTGGCCGGAAAGCTCCACCAGCGCCGTGGGGTCGTCGTCGCCGAGCACTTTTCGAGCGACGGCCTGGACGACGGCGTGCCCCAGCGCGTGGTCCTCGCCCACCAGCAACAACACGGGAGGAACGTCCAGACTGGGCAGTTTTTCGAGAAACGTCGTGGCGTGCATGCCTCACCGAATCCTTCTTGACCGTCGTGAAAGCCCTGGCGTACATTCTGACGCCCGCCGAGCCGGACCGCTAGTGCTGTGTCACACCGGAAACTTGGAGTGCGTACCTCCGCCCGAGCCCCGCAATGCCGGAGCGACGCGAGCGACACAACCGCAACTTTGCGCCGTGACGAAGCGTTGGAGCAGTCGCTCGACCACGCGTCCGGCCCGCTCGTCCGGCCACACCGTCTCGCCGAGCCGTTTTGCTGGGAAACCCAACGGCCATGTCGAAAAGCTACACTTGTCCCGGAGAAGAGTACCCAATTTCCCGTTCGGTCCACCTGGCTCGGTTGGCCGCGTTCTACCCGAAGTGCCGACAGTGTCCGCACCGGGAAGACACGGGAGTGGTCTCGCCGCAGGTGCTGGAGCGTTGGCAGCACGACCAGCGGCGCACGCAGCGGCGCAGCCTTTGGTCCGACGAGGGCATTCGCGGCGTGTACTTGAACGAGCTGACGCGGCAGCGGGCGTCGGAGTACGTCGCGGCTTTGGCGGCGGAACTGTGGAGCCAAGCTCCGTTGATTGGTCGAGCGGCCGACCGTCCCAGTTCGCCCCGACCGCGGCGTCAAGGGCCCACGGTCGTCGTGGGACGCGACGAACGTCCCTCCTCGCCGGACATTTTTGTAGGCGTCGTGCAGACGCTGCGGCGAATGAGCTGCCAGGTGCTGGACGTCGGCTTGGTCTCGAAAGCGTGCTTCTGCTTTGCCGTGGACCACCTGCAGGCCGCGGCGGGCGTGTACGTCACCGGCGCCGGGTGGCCGTCCACGTGGACCGGTTGCGACTTTGTCGGCCCGGGCGGTCAACCGCTCGCTCGCGGCGACAGCCTGGACCGACTAGCCCACCGCTTGAAGCAGGGCTGCCACCGCCCGACCCGCTCGGCCGGCTCCTACCGACCCTTTCAAGCTCAACTGCCCTACGAAGCCGCTCTGTGGAAACACTTCCACGACGTCCGACCCGTCACGGTGGTCTGTTGCACGCCGTCGCGAACCGTGCAAGAGACGCTGGTCCGTCTGTTCGACAAAATTCCTTGCCGGTTGGTCTTGGTGGCGGCTCGAGCGACGTCCCCGGCTCGTCCGGCGCCGCGCCAAGACGTTGCGACAGCGAGCCGGGCGGTTGGCACCAGTGGCGCCACCACGGCGGGCAGTTCGGCTGGCCCGACCAACGACGGACAACGTTTGGAACCGGCCGAGCGGCTGGCCGAGCTGGCACGGGCGCCGGAAGTCGAGCTGGCCGGCCGAGCCGTCCGGCAGGCCAAGGCCGAACTGGGGTTGGTCGTCGCGGAAGACGGAATGCAGTGCGTCGTGTTGGACGAACAGGGGCGTCCGGTTCCACAGGCGAACTTGGTCCGGCTGCTGACTCAGGTGTTTCTGGCCGACGCGGGAGCCGCTCGCGTCGTGCTGCCCACCCAACAGGTCGCGACGCTGCGGCCCGAGGTCGAGTCGCTGGGCGGGGTCGCTGTGGACGGCGGCGAGACGGTCGAGTCGGTGTGGCGAGAGGCGGCGGGCCGGCAAGCCCACTTCGCCCTGGACCCGCTCGCTCGGTTCTGGTTGCGCGAAGCCGTTCCGTTCAGCGACGCCTTGCTGGTCCTGGGGCGGGTGCTCGACGCGCTCAGCGCCAGTCCCACGGCTCGGCTGTCGGAGCTGGCGGGTCTGGAGCCGGAGCCTCGCGACAACGCCTCCGGCACCGACGCCGGCCACGACGCAGCCGGCCGCAGCGAAAGCCGCTCCGACCCTCGGTCACCCCAACCGCCGAAACCGACGTCGACCGAGCCGACCTCCGACAACACTCGGCACAGCTTCACGCCGCCGACCCGACGGGCGCCGGACGACGTCTTCCTCGCGCGGGCTACTCCGGCAGCTCCTCTTCCTCGTCAATGACCTCAATGTCCTGCTCGAGCATGAGGAACCGGTAGAGCAATCCAACGACCAGTCCGGCCAGCACGGGCGCCAGCCAGTAAGACCAGTGCAGTTTCCACTGCATGAGCAGCAAAGCAGGGCCGAACCAGCGAGCGGGGTTCATGACGGCTCCGGAAACCCGCTCACCCACCAACACCCCAAGAGCCACCGCCAGCCCGAGGCCCCAGGCGCCGATTTTGAGCCGCTGTCCGCGCTGGTCGACGACCGTCGAGAAGTAGGCTGTCACCACGAAGAAGGTCAGCACGAACTCGAACAGAAAAATGAGCTTGGCCGAATTCCACTGGGGCAGAGCGTCGAAGGTGCAAGGGGCCGGCAAGGCAAGCATGCGAGTCCGAATGGCTTCTTCAGGAAACGCGGCGTTACAAAGCAACGCGGCCAACGCCGCTCCCACCAACTGACAGAAAATGCTCATTAAAGCTCGCGTCAGCTTCGTCCCTTTGGCGACAAACAGCCCAACCGTAATGGCCGGGTTGAACTGCACTCTGGACACGCCGGCAAAGAAACAGACTGCCGCGGCCCAAGCGAGGCCGTAGGTCAGGGCCAAGCCAAGAAGCCCCAGTTCGCTCTTAATCGGTGACGCGCTCGACAACACGGCGGCCATCGAAAAGAAGCAAATCCAAAAGGTGCCCAGGACCTCCGAAAGCATCGACCGGAACACGTTCATGACGCTTCCCCCCAGTGGTAGTCAGCTCAACAGTGCCCGCTCAAACGGTCCCCAGTAGAGACAAGCGGCCGCACCCATTCGCTGCCAACGAGACTCTTGCTTCTCGTGCTCGACACACGCCCCGTAGCCTTCAGCTGGCTGCAAAGGCACACCCGTCTCGCTTCCTTGCGAAGAGACGCCAGAGCCTCCGCGTCGTTCGAACTGGACGGCCCGCCGGCCACTCCCAGCTGCCGTGTTTGCAGTCGTTCCGACGAGCCGCAAGCGTCACAGAGCCGACACAGCCCCACACACAGGTCGGCGAAGGGACATCCAGGGAGCAGAAAGGCCGTACTCTGCATTGACCGCTACCGGACCGACGGCAAACGTGAACCAACCAGACCAGCTCCCGTCGACCTCGGCCCCCGGGAAGCCCCGACGAAACTCAAGAGAAACTCCAGACTGCTTCTGTCACAACTGGTTAAGCTACCCCCCGAGGCGGCGAGTGTCAATTACCGGCCGGCGTCGCGAGCCGACGGCGCTGTCCGCCGTCTGGTTGTGACGCGCCAGGTGCCGGGTACAATGGGTGACGTGGCTTCGGTCGCCGGGCTCAGCAGCACCCCCGCCAAGCCCAAAGCCGTGGCCTACACCTTAGGACACCGAGACCGCGTCTGCTCACGAGAAGACGCGACTTTGCACTGGGAGGGCGAAGCTTTCCAACAGCCAAGGCTTGAAGGAACCGGCCGCCCGCTTCCCTCTGTTACACTCCCACCCGCGCGAGCACTCGCCGAGTTCCAACGCGCACGTTCGACTCGTGGACGCGTTTTCTAGTCGGACGCGCCGTTCCACGGCGGGTCCATTTGGCAGCACAACTGGACCACGGCGGGCGGTGCCGAGAGAGAAGGTCATTCCAACAGCGGAGGAGGAAAGACATGCGAGACGACAGCGTGTGCAACAGGGCGGTCTGGGCAACGGCCGTCCTGGCGGTCGGGACGCTGGTTGCGACGGCGCGAGCCGCTCAGCAGGAATGGACCAGCCAGTGCCTGAATCAACTGGAAGGCCAGAGGGGCGTGTGTGCGGTGCTGGTCGGACCGAGCTCCGACGCGGACGCCTTCGTACTCCGTCTGGCCGCGGCCAGTCAGCTCAAAGTTTACCTCCAGACGGCCGACCGGAAGACGGCTGAGCGGCTTCGCCGAGCGGCTCACCGGGCGGGGCTGCTGGGGAAGCGTCTGTTCGTCGAAACCGGCTCGCTTCGTTCGGTCCACTTGGCCAACGACCTGGCCGACTGGGTGGTCGTGTTGCCGGAGGCTGCGGGAAAGACGCCTCGGCAGGAACTGCTGCGTGTCTTGCGACCTCTGGGCACGGCCTTGCTCTCCGACGGGCGCTTGCAAAAGCCAGCCGCGCAGGGCGTCGACTACTGGAGTCACCCGTACCACGGTCCGGACAACAACCCGCTTTCTCACGACCAGCAAGCTCGTGCCCCTTACCAGACTCAGTTTCTCGCCGAGCCGCTCTTTTCACCCATGCCGCAGGTCACCGTAGCCGCTGGCGGCAAAGTCTACCGCGCCTTCGGCCACATTGCTCACAAGGCCAACCAGAACCCCATGCTCAACACGCTCATTTGCGTCAACGCCTACAACGGGACGATTCTGTGGAAACGGCCGTTGCGGGAAGGCTTCATGATTCACCGCAACACAATGGTGGCCACACCGGACGCGTTGTATTTGGCCGACGACCAATCTTGCAAGATCATTGACCCAGACACTGGCCAGGTGCGAGACGAAATTGTCGTCCCCGAAGGGCTGTCGGACGGGCCGGTCTGGAAGTGGATGGCTCTGGTGGACGGCGTGCTCTACGCTCTGGTGGGCGGACAGGAGGTCCATGTCCGCACCGTCCGTTCGCAGACTCCCGGCCTCGGCCACTGGCCTTGGGGCATGTGGCAAGGACACGACTACAGCGACCCGAAGACGAACTTCGGCTTCGGTCGCACTTTCCTGGCCATTGACCCGAAGACGAAGAAGGTGCTGTGGTCGCACCGAGAGGCCGACTACATTGACGCTCGGGGCGTGTGCATGGGCAACGGGCGAATTTACTACTACAGCCCCGAGAAGTTCCTCGCGTGTCTGGACGCCTCGACCGGTCGGGTCGTCTGGAAAAACGACAGCCGGCAGCTGCTGGAGGCGATTGGTCCGAACGGCCGCGCTCAGCACTACGTCACCGGCTACGCGACCACGGCGTACGTCAAGTGCACGGACCGGTACGTTTTCTTTGCCGGGCCGCAACGGGCACGGCTGGTGGTCGTGAAGGCCGACACGGGCGAGCTGCTGTGGCAAAAGGAAAGCGGCAATTACCAGCTTGTGCTTCGGGACGACGCCATTTACGCGGCCGGTCCGCAAGTTCGGAACCAGCCGAACGCCTTCACCGGTCTCAAACTGGACTACGCAACCGGCCGAGTGCTGGGGCGGCTGCCAATGCGTCGAGCCTGCACGCGGGCGACCGGCAGCGTGGACAGCATTTTCTACCGAGCCACCGGCGGCACGGTGCGTCTGGACGTCCGGACGGGCCAAGCCGAACACATTGCTCCCATGCGACCGCCTTGCCAGGACGGCGTGGTCATTTCGGACGGCCACCTCTACTGGGGCCCGTGGATGTGTGGCTGTCAGCTTTCGCTTTACGGTCACATTTGTCTTAGCCACGCCGCTCCGTTGCCCGGCGCCGACGAGCCTCGGCTGGCGCAGGCCGAGCAGTTGAGCGTCCAGCCGCTGTCGGTCGAGCCGGACGACTGGCCGTGCTTCCTGGGCGACAACGAGCACCGAGCGGACACCTCGGTGGCCGTCCCGTCGACGCGGCCGGAGCAAAGGTGGACGTTCACCGTTCCCGACGCCTTACCCACAGCTCCGGTTGCAGCCGGAGGCCTTTACTTCGTGGCCGACCGGAACGGCGTGGTCTACGGCTTGGACGAGGACGGCCGGTTGAAGTGGACGGCCTACACGGGCGGAGCGGTTTACTTTCCGCCGGCCGTTGCGGACGGGCGAGTCTTCGTCGGTTCGGCGGACGGCCGCGTGTACGCTTTCGAGGCGAAAACGGGACGGTGGCTCTGGTCCTTCCGAGTCGCTCCCGGACAACGCCGCATTCCCGTCTACGGCAAGCTCATTTCGACCTGGCCCGTTGCCGGCGGCGTGGTCGTGCAGAACGGAACCGTCTACGCGGCCGCTGGCCTGACCCATTACGACGGAACGTACGTCGTCGCCCTGGACGCCGCCACCGGCCGGCCGAAGTGGCAGAACGACCGCTCCGGACGTCTCTGCCCAAAGACGAACCGAGGCGTCAGTCTGCAGGGCGAGCTTTTCGTCCAAGACGGCGAACTGCGGTTCCTGGGCGGCGGCGTGTACGAATTCGCCCGGTTCGACCTGAAAACCGGCCGGTGCCTGAACGAGGTCAAAGAAGGACTCTCGTCGCAGTACCACACGGCCTTCTACGCGTACTACCCCGACTACGGCAAGTACTTGTCGCTGGACTACATGCTTCCGGACCGCAGCCTGTTGGTGTTCGACGCCAGCTACGAGGGAAGTCGCTTCAGCAACTTGGCTCGGCTGTCGCCGTTGCCGCCCGGAGCTCGCCGACCGGTCAAGCCGGCCTCGCGCTGGATGCGACTGCGCACGCCCGGCCCGCGCCAACGACCCATTTGGGCCGACCGGTCCGGACGCCGCTTCACCAGCTTCGTCGTGGCTCCCAACGCCCTGCTGGCCGCCGGACACGAAGCCCGCGACCCTCAGCGAGCCTTCGTGGTCGCCATTGACCTGAACACCGGACGCGACTTGTGGCGGCTCGACTTACCCTCGCTGGTCGTCAAGGGCGGACTGGCCGTCGACCGCGACGGACGCGTGGTGGCTTCCTTGGAAAACGGCCAAGTGGTCTGTTGGAGCCAGCCTGACGTTCGCTGAGCAAGCCCCGCTGAGCACCACCCCCGAGGGGCCGAGAGCCACGCCGAGTCCACGACCGAGCCGACGCGGCTGCCGGTCGTTGCGCGTCCGGCGCGCCGAGCGTCCGGCCCGTCGAAGGAAGGGAGGCTGCGTGGAGCGAGTGCCTTGCTCCAACGCTTCAGCCGACGGCGGCTCAGTCCAGGAAGAGCAGTTCGCGCGCGTCGGCGAACGCCGTCTGCAGCGCCTGTTCGGCCAAGGGGGAACGGACCAGCCGGACAGCCGGCGAGCGGCTCCGGTCGAGGGACGCCAGCGGTCCCGTGGAACCGTCGTCCAGTCGCCAGCACGGGGCCAGGAAGTGCCGCAGGCATTCGAAGCGGCCGGTCAGCCCCTCGGCCGCCCAAACCTCACCGCTCAAGAAAAGCTGGTACGCGTACACTTCCAGCCGTTGCCACGGAAGGTCGGCCGAGGCCCCTTGCCAAAGACGCGAGAGCCGGTCGGGCCCGTCCGCCGAAACCGCCGGGTTCACCAACAGGTCGACTGCGTTCCACGGGCAGACGGCCAACGTGAAACGCGAACTGCTGGCCTGCGGAACCCGGTAGCAAAGCTGACAGCCAATGCAGCGCGAGGTGTCGACTTGGTGGTAGCTTTCGGTCGGGAAGGGACTGGGGACTTCGAAAATGCAGTCCACCGGACACAGCGTCGCACAGGCTTGGCACGACGTGCACAGGTCTTTGTCAATGACGGCCACCAGCCGCGGTTCTTTCTTCCGCTCGGCCGCCCGACGCGAAAAGTAGCTCTCAACCGACGCGGTCATGGCTCACAGCAAACCCAAGCACGCTCCACAAGGACGGCGGTCCGGACTGGGACGGCGGCGAGGTCTCGAGCGTTTTGGCCGAGCCGTTCCGACCGACGGCCCACTCTCGCCGCTCTCAACACAACCTCGCGGACGCAACGCAAGACGACGCTGCGGTGCGGACCGAACTGGCCGGCCACGCCGCCCGGACAGTCAGACCAGCGTACGCGACGAACGGTTCGGCGTCCAGGCAGGCCCAGCGAACTCGGCGCACCGTCCGCGCCGTCTGGCCGGGTTGGGCGAACCTCCGATTCTGCGCGGCCGGGCGTCGAGCAGCTCGGCGTCGCCACCGTCAGCGTGAAGACGCCCGCTTCACTTCGGGCAAGAACGGCCCCAAGCGTTCCCGTTGGAGAAGCCTGGACGCGTGCGTTACAATTCTGCACGGACGCTCGCTGACCGACGCTGCTTTTCCCGGCCGGGGTGGGCGTTGGGGGAAAGCAGCGGCGGTTTGCGGGGGCGTTGGTGGTGGTCGGCCGGTCGGGGAGAAACGTCGCTGCTTGTCGCGGTCCGCGTCCGACCAGCTCGGTGAAGACGCGGGCTGCTTGCTGGTGAATGCGGAACGACGGGCCGTCTCCGGCGCCCGTCTCAGCGTCGCGCTGGCCAACACGAACCTCCGGCCGGAAAACGCCGCAACGACCTGAGGTACGCCGACACGGGCTTCTCCCTTGTGTTGGGCTCGACGTCTGGTCGAGGCGGCCCTCGCTTTCCTTTCCGGCGACGCTGGTCTTCTTGCCGAAACAGGTGGGAAGCGAGCGTGTTGGTGGGCGGGCGGCGGTCGGCGAGCGGAGCGTCGGCCGGCGCAACTCGTGTCGACCTCAACGGCTCCAGCAACGTCAGCGACTCAAACGGAAAGGACCCGAGAAAAGGAGAACGTTCATGCCGAAAGAAGAACCCATTGAAGCAGAAGGCACGGTCATTGAGGCGTTGGCCAACACTCAGTTTCGCGTGAAGCTGGACAACGGACACGTCCTGCTGGCTCACGTCGCCGGCAAAATGCGCAAGCACTTCATTCGCATTGTGCCCGGCGACCGTGTGGTCGTCGAAATTTCGCCGTACGACATTAACCGCGGCCGCATTGTTTACCGCGAGCGTTGACGCGCACCCACGTCGACGCTCGGCACAGGCGGAATGGATCATGTCCGAGCCGTCTTCGCGACCGTTGCCTGAAGTGCAGCTCTTCACCGACGGGGCCTGCAAAGGAAACCCTGGTCCGGGAGGGTGGGCTTGGTTGTTGCGCCACGTTCCGACGGGAACAACGAAGACCGGCTCCGGCGGTGAGCCGCTGACGACCAACAACCGAATGGAGCTGCTGGCTGTCATTAACGGCCTGAAGGCGCTCCGGCGCCGAGCGCGAGTGGAAGTCGTCACCGACAGCACTTACGTGGCGAAAGGCTGTTCCGAATGGCTGCCGGCTTGGAAAAAGCAGGGCTGGCGGCGACGTCAGGGAGGCCGGTGGAAGCCAATCAGGAACGCCGAGCTCTGGAAGGAACTCGACCGCTTGCTCTCCAAACACGACGTCACGTTCACGCTGGTCCGCGGTCACAGCGGCCACCCGGAAAACGAATTGTGCGACCAGCTGGCCGTGGCCGAGGCGGAACGGTTCGCTCGACCGTGAAGCCCCAGAGCCCTGCACGCCGTTCGTCCCTTCTCACTTGCCGTTGGTTCGCCGCCGTCTCGCACTGCCCCGACCACCGGTGTTTCCGCGCCGACGGCCTGCGCCGCCCCATTGACCCTCTGCCGACGCCGACAACCGAACCGGGCTTTCCGCAACCAACTTCCGCGGCCAGACGACCCAGCGTCGCGAAACGGCGGCCCCGCTCGTCACTTCCCAATGCAAAACTTGCTGAAAATGCGGTCCAGAATGTCGTCCGTGTAGACTTCGCCGAGCACTTTGCCGAGCTCGTCCAAAGCCTCGCGCAGTTCCACGGCAATGACTTCGTCGCCCCAGTCAGACTGAGCGGCCTCCAGTGCGCGCTGCAACGCCTCGACCGCTCCGGCCAGCGAGTCCCGACACCGAGCGGCCGTCGTGCCCAGCATTCGCCGCTCGCCCGCCTCGGTGCCGGTGAGTCGCTCCGCCAGCACGCGGCGCAGACGGTCCAGTCCCTCACCACAGACCGCGCTGACCACAAGCCCTTCGGGCCTGGGAGCGGTTGGAGCCAGTCGGTCGCTTTTCGTCCAAACACGGACGGCCAACGCGTCGGACTCGGCCAGCCGCCGCCACTCGGCCTCGTCTTGCCGGCGCGTCGGCTGGTCGGCGTCGAGGGCCGAGCACCAAAGGACCAGGTCGGCCTGCTGCAACTGCTGACGGCGAAGCTGTTGAGCGGTCTGCACCAAACGGTCGCGGGAGCTCTCCCGTCCCGCCGTGTCGACCAACTCGACGTCCACGCCCTCCAGTTCCAGCGGCTCGACCAGGTAGTCACGCGTCGTCCCTTCGGTCGGCGACACCAGAGCGGCCGGACGGCCCAACAAGGCGTTGAACAGCGTGCTCTTGCCCGCGTTCGGCAAACCCGCCAACACAACCCGCCAGCACACGGTCGAGCGAATTCGGCTGGACGCTTCTTCCAAGAGCTGACGGAGCGTTTCGCTGCACCGCTGGATTCGAGCAACTAGCGTGGGACGGTCAATGAACTGAATGTCCTCGTCGGCAAAGTCCAGGCCCGCCTCCAAGTCGGCCAGCAGCTCGAGCAGCTCCTGTCGCAACGACGCCACGCGTCCCGAAACGCTTCCGGCCAACTGCTGCAGGGCCGTTCTGAGCTCTTCCTGGGTTCGCGCGTTGACAACGCCCAGTACGGCCTCGGCCTGAACCAGGTCAATTCGCCCGGAAAGGAACGCACGCAGCGTAAACTCGCCCGGTTCGGCCGGACGGGCACCGCTGCGAAACAGACGCTCGAGCAACGCTTCGACCAGCGGCGGCGAGCCCCACGTGTGGAGCTCGGCCATTGGTTGGCCTGTGTAACTTCGCCGCGTCGGCCACAAGTAGACGTCGACGGGCAGCGAAGCGGCACAGCCGGGAACAACAAAGCGGGCCGGCACCCGCTGAGGTCGACGAACGGCGGAAAGGGCGTCGTCGTCCACCTGCAGCGACCGCGCCAAGACCTCTCGCACCGCCGGACCGCTCACTCGAACAATGCTCCGGGCCGCACCGCCCGGAGCCGAAGCCAAAGCGGCAATTGTGTCGTCGAGCTCGAGCTTCATTTGGCAGACCGCGTCTTTCGGTTTCGTTCGGTGCGCCGGCGGGCCCGCGTCTTGCCTCAGCCGTGGCACGGACCGGCGAGCTGCCTACAGCAGCGTGTGCTCGACCAGCACCTTCAGTCCAATGGCAATCAGCACCGCGCCGCCCAACACTTCGGCCGTTCCGCGCACCGACCGGCCGACGCGTGACGCCAACAGCACCCCCAACGTGCTCAAGGCCGCCGCCACCAGCCCAATGACCACGGCTGGCACCCAAATGGACAGGCCGAGCAGCGACAGGCTGAGTCCGACGGCCAAGGCGTCCAAACTGGTCGCCACAGACAGTCCCACCAGCGTCAGTCCGCGAGTGGGGTCTTTTCCGTCGCGGAGCTCGGCCGGCCGACGGCTTTCCCACACCATTCGGCCGCCCAAGAAGCCCAGCAAGCCGAAAGCCACCCAGTGGTCGACGCTCTGCAGCGTCGAGGCGAACTGCCGTCCGGCCGACCACCCCAGGACGGGCATGAGAAACTGAAACAGCCCGAAGTGGAAGGCCAGTCGAAACACGTGCCGTCCGGTCACCTCGGGCACGACCACTCCGGCCGCCGCCGACACGGCAAACGCGTCGGCAGCCAACGCCACGGCCAGACCAATCAGCTCCACCCAGCTCAACCTGTCCACTCCCCGGTCTGTCGGCGTCGCTTTCAGCCGAGCCGTCCGGCCCGCGACGGCCGTTTGCTTGCGGACCCGTCAGCCGAGTGCGGGGCCCGACGGCCGGAGGCTCCGAAGACGCCGCACCACGTCGACCACTTCCGCCGCCGCCCGGTCGATTTCTTCGGCCGTCGTCCAGCGTCCCAGCCCGAACCGCAAACTGGCCCGGCACAAGGCTTCGCTCAGTCCCATCGACCGAAGTACGTGACTCGGGCCCGGGTCGGCAGTCGAACAGGCCGAGCCGGAACTGACGGCCACGCCGCGAAGCTGAGCGACCAGCGCGTCGCCGTCCACGCCTTCGAAGCTCACGTTCAAGTTCCCCGCCAGCCGCTCCGTCGGGTGGCCGTTCAGCCGCACCCCGTCCAGCTCGTTGCTCAGCCTCGTCCACAGCCGGTCTCGTAGTTGCCGCAACCGAGCGGCCTCTTCGGGCATTTCTTCCGCAGCAATTTCACAGCACCGGCCGAAACCGACAATCAGCGGCACAGGCAGCGTGCCGCTGCGGAACCGGTTCTCGTGCCCGCCGCCGTCCAGCAACGGCTCCAGCCGAACCGGCCGGACGCCCCGTCGAACCACAAGCGCCCCGACCCCTTTCGGCCCGTACATTTTGTGAGCGCTGACACTGAGCAGGTCCACCGGCACCTGCCGCAAGTCGACCGGCAGTTTGCCGACGGCCTGAGCGGCGTCGCAGTGAAACACCACTCCGCGACTTCGACACACCCGCCCAATGGCCTCCACGTCACTCAGCGTTCCCACTTCGTTGTTGGCCCACATGACCGACACCAGCACCGTGTGCGGCTGAATGGCGTCGGCCACCTGTTGCGGGTCGACGCGGCCGTAGCGGTCGACGGGCAAGACGGTCAGCTGGTAGCCTTCCCGCTGCAGGCGTCGAGCGGGGTCGAGCACCGCACGGTGCTCGGCCGCCGTGGTGACCAGGTGACTGCCCGGCCGGCTGGCTCGCAAAACCCCTTTCAGCGCCAAGTTGTTCGACTCGGTCGCCCCGCTGGTGAAAACCACCTCCCGCGGCTCCGCTCCCACCAACGCCGCCACCTGCTGCCGAGCCCGCTCGACGGCGTCCCGAGCCTCCCAGCCGAAAACGTGGTTAATGCTCGACGCGTTGCCGAACTTCTCGCTGAAGTACGGCAGCATGGCTTGCAACACCCGCGGGTCGACCGGAGTCGTCGCGTGGTGGTCCAGGTAAATGGGACGCTGGTTCATTGGCGTTGGTCTCGTTTGACTTCGACACTGTCCGACACGGCCACGACGGAGCGCGGCCCTCCGGAAACGGACGCGGCCACGACGGAGCGTGGCCCTCCGGAAACGACAACGAACCGGTGTGGTCCTCCGACGCGCCGGACCAACGCGGTTCGCTCGGGTCTCCGGCGGTTTGCCGCGCCGGTGGGCGGCCACAAGGGCCGCCCCTACGGTTCGGACGCCGCCCCGCGTCCCCGCGTCCCGCGTCCCGAATTCCGCAGTCGCGGGCCAGTAAGCCGAAGGCGCTAGCCTCGGGCCGGTTACCCGCAGGCGCTAGCCTCGGGCTTGTCAGGCGCAGGCGCTAACCTCGGGCCGGCCACGCCGCTGGTTCCGCGGGGCCTCGAAATTGCCCGACGCTGGCGCGTTCGGCTGACTTGGACGCGGGTGCGTCCAACACGGCCACGACGGAGCGTGGCCCTCCGGAAACGGACACGGCCACGACGGAGCGCGGCCCTCCGGAAACGGACGCGGCCCCGCGTTCCCGCGTCCCGCGTCTCGGTTCCCGCGTCCCGCCCGACCGTCACGCCGTAACCGG
>CAYSAG010000007.1:17466-40531 GCA_964428935.1 uncultured Planctomycetaceae bacterium
CCCGCGTCCCGCGTCTCGGTTCCCGCGTCCCGCCCGACCGTCACGCCGTAACCGGCGTCTGGAAGTCTCGCGGTTTGACCACCAGCACGCCGCACGGCGCTCGCGGCAACAGCACCTCGGCCGTGGAACCGAGCTGGCCGGGAACCTCGGCCGAGCCCCCGCTGCCGACCACCAGCAGGTCAATTTGGAATTCGTCAATGGCCCGCAGAATGGTCTGGTCGGCTTGTCCGTAGCGGACGTGCGGCAGCACGCCGAAGGTCAGCGTGCGGTAGTCGGTGCAGGCCAGTTGCTCGTGCAAAGCGTCGGCGGCCGCGGCCAACACCGGGTCGCTGGGGCGGATTTCCTCTTCGTCGGCCACGGGCCCGGCTGGAGTGAAGGCCGAGGTTCCGACGAAGCCCGCTGGAGGCGAACCGGGTGCGGCCGTCGGGTCGAGCCCGCCGGTCGAGGCCCCGGCCGCAGGGCCGTCGCTGGAGTCGACCGGCTCGCCCGCGCTGCCTCGTCCCCCGCCGTCGGCTTGCTCGGACGAGCCGGTCCGGTGGGAGCCGGCCGGCGCCGTGCGGGACGTCGCAGCGGTGTTCGCCGCGGCCCCAGCCGCTGCCGCCGTCGTTGCCTCGACCGACGCCGCCGCTCCGCCGGCCCCGTCCTCGGCCGGTTCGTCGGGCCGTTCCGTTTGAGCCTCACCGGACCGCTCGACGTCCGCCTGTCCCCCTTCCGCCTCGCTGGCCCGCTCGACCACGTGCAGCACGCGGGTTTTCGAGTCGGTCACCTGTCCCAGTTGGACGGCCAAGTGCAGAACGTCCAGCCCGTCGTCGGAAAGGTCCGTAGCGGCCAGCACGAACAGGTCCGGAGGGCTGGCCGGTGCCGTGGGCACCCACACGTGGCACGGGCAATTGCGAATGACCTTCAAAGCCACGTTGCCCAGGGGCCGGTCGGGCGTGGCCGCTCGAGCCCCCAGCACGACCAAGTCGTACTGCTCGCGAAGCACCTCCCGCACCAGCTCGACCCACGCCGTGCCGTAACAGACCGAAGCCCGAACGGCCGCCCCCTGCTTCTCCGCCCACTCGGCCAAGGCCAGCAGACGCCGGTCCAGCTCCGGCCGGACCCGCTCGTCCACCGCCCGCTCGTTCCACTGCTCCGACGACTCGTCCACGCAGTCCAAAATCGACGTGAACGTGACTTCGGCGTCGCTCGAAGCCGCCAGCTCCACCGCTCGCTTCGCCGCCTCGAAGGCCGGCTCGCTCAACCCGAACCGTTCCTCCGGCCCGCGCGTCCGCCAGTCCACTCCGACCAGAATTCTTCGAAGGCCGTACACCGTTGCTCCTCCTTCCGTCTCGACACGGCCAGCCGACAGGCCGTCCGCTGTCGTTTTGTTGCACACCGTTTCGTGGCCGGCGCTGTTTCGGCGCCGCCTGCGACTTCTCGTCCGCTTGCGTCTTGCGCCGTCGGTTCGCTCTGCCCGGTCAGCCGACGTCGCTGCCGGGGACCGTCGCTTTCACGACGGGGTTGGTCAGTGTACCAATGCCGGAGACTTCAATCGACACGCAGTCGCCGGCTTGCAACGTGAAGTCGTCCGGTGGGACAATGCCCGTGCCAGTCAGCAGGACGACGCCGTCGGGGAACGTGTTGTCGCGGCCCAACCACGCCAGCAGCTCGTCGAAAGTCCGAGCCATTTGGCTCAACCGCGTCTCTCCTTCGAAAACCGTCCTGCCCGCTCGTTCGACCGTCAGCCGGACTTGGGTGGCCTCCAGGTCGAGCGGCTCGTCGGCCAGCAACACCCACGGGCCGAGCGCACAGCACTGGTTGTAGACCTTCGCCTGCGGAAGGTACAGCGGGTTCTCGCCTTCAATGTCGCGAGCCGACACGTCGTTGCCGACCGTGTAGCCGACCAGCCGCAGGTCGGGCGAGACGACCAACGCCAGCTCCGGCTCGGGCACCGTCCAACGGCTGTCGGCTCGCACCCGAATCGGTTTGCCCGGACCGACCACTCGGTGCGGCGTGGCTTTGAAAAACAGCTCGGGCCGGTCCGCCTCGTACACCCGGTCGTAGTGGCTGGCCGCCTGCTTCGACTCTTTCATTCGAGCCTCGCGGCTGCGTTTGTACGTGACGCCGGCCGCCCAGACTTCCTGACGGTCGACCGGAGCCAGCAGCCGCACCTCGTCCGGACTGACCGGCTGCGGGCGGCTGGGCCAGAGCGAGCGCACGAGCGCAGGCGGGTCGGGCGCGTGCAACAGGTCGCTCAACGTGTGCACCGACGGCCGTCGGCCCAGGTCGAGCAGCACCAGGGTTCCGTCGTCCTGGACAGCCGCGACGCCCGTTTCGCCGCCCAGGTCTACGCGAGCCAGCTTCATTGTGTCTTCGTCCTGTAACGACGCAAAGCTTCCAGTGTTTGGCGGAAGTCCTGCGGCAAGGGAGCCTCAAAACGCATTCGCTTGCCCGTTCGCGGGTGCGAGAACTCGAGGCGAAAAGCGTGCAAGGCTTGCCGGTCAATCAGCACGTCCGGAAGAGGGCCGGGCAAGCCGGACGGAGCCGCGGACGGGCCGGCCGCCCGCCCCGACTCGGCCGCTGCAAACGCAACCGCTTCACCGGCCGAGGCCGCGTCCTGTCCCACGTCGACCCTCCGGGCCACGTCCTGCAGTCGCAGGCAATTCTGGCCCCCGTAAAGCCGGTCCGCAACAATGGGGTGGCCAATGTACTGCATGTGAAGTCGAAGCTGGTGCGTCCGCCCGGTCTTCGGAAACAGGCTCAAGTACGTGAACCCGTCGAACCGCTCCAAGACCTTGTAGAAAGTGACGGCTTGGCGAGCGTTTCCGCCGGGCGGGCAGACTTCCATTTTCTCGCGGTGTCGCGAGTGGACGCGGACGTGCGTCTCGACGTAGTCACTGTCGCAGTCCACTTCGCCCCACACCAAAGCCCGGTACTCCTTGACCACCTCCCGCCGTTCGAACTGACCGGCCAGCCGGTAGTGAACCTGGTTGTCCTTGGCCACGACCAACACGCCGCTGGTGTCGCGGTCCAGCCGGTGAACAATGCCGGGGCGCAACTGGCCCGCGACGTTGCTGAGCCGGTCGAAATGAAACTGCAAGGCGCCGGCCAACGTGCCTCGGTAGTTGCCTCGACCCGGGTGCACAATCATTCCCGGCGGTTTGTTGAGCACGACCAGGGCGTCGTCTTCGTAAAGAATGTCGAGCGGAATGTCCTCGGGCGGGACCGTGTACTCGGGCAGCTCCGGCAGCCAAACCGTCACGCAGTCGTTGACCCGTAACCGTCGAGACGCCTTGACGGGAAGTCCGTTGACCAGCACCGCTCCGGCCTCAATGGCCTTCTGCAACAGGCTGCGGCTGTAGTTGGGGAAGAGGCGACTGAGGTAGTGGTCGACTCGCCAGCCGTGCGCGCGAGCCTCCACCGTCAGCTCGACCGGCTCGTCCGACAAGAATTCGGGAACGTCAGCCATTTCTCAAAAGCAACGCGCCGCCTCCGGACGCACCGAAGCCGACGCAGAAAGACAAAGCCGACAAGCAACGACACAAGGAACCGCGACGTACCCGGGCCGCCCGTTTTTTCCGTTGCGGCTGGTCGGCACGCCTTCGCTTGTCCCGACCTCACTTTTTCGCCTTCGACTGGTCGGACCGGGGCTCGTTCTGGTTGGACTTCGGCTCTTTCTGACTCGACTTCGACGGCGGCTGGCCCGCCCCGGTCTGCGACTTGGCCGACGCCGGTTTCTGCTGGTCCGAAGCGTTTGACTTCGACGCCTCCGAAACGTCCGGCTTCGACGCAGGCGCCGCCCCCGCTGCCGGCGTGGCTGGCTGCGGCGACGGCTCGCCAGACTGCGTGCCGCTCGGTTGCGTGCTGCGCGACTGCGTCCCGGCCGCTTGCTTCCCGGTCTCGGCACTCGACGCCGCCTTTCGCTGTTCCGGTGCCGCCGGGAAGGTCAACTGCGGTCCGGCGCTCGACCCGCTCGACGTCGACGACGGCTCGGCCGCCTCGCCTGCCGACCGCGACGCGTCGGCCGCCTGACCGGTCGAACCACCGGCTGCGCCGGTCAAGTCCTTGGGCTTCTCCAAGTCGGCTGGCTTCGGGTTCTGTTTGGCGAACCAGGCGTAAAAGGCTTGAGCCCCACCGGTCTTCAGCAGTTGCAGCCGCCGCTCGACCTTTTCTCGCAGCACCGAGTTGGGGAACTGCCGCAGGAACTGTTCGTAGGCCTCAATGGCCGGTTGCAGGTTGCCGTCGGAAAGAGCCTCGCGGACTTGGCCGAGCAAGACCAGCGCTCGCTCGCGCACCGCGTCCGGTGCTCCGCTGTCGGCAGCCAGTTGTTCAAGGGTTTGTTGAGCCGCCTCCAGTTCGGCCTTGCCCGCGCTGCGGTCGGTGTACATGAGCGGCATTCCTTCCGCCAACCGCCGTTCCGCGGCGTGCAGCTTCGCCCACGCGGCCACTTCGCTGCCCGCGTAGTCCGTCGCCACGTGCTCCAGGTCCTCGGGCGTCTGAGCTCCGACGAAAGCCGACCACGCCGCCGCTCGACTGGCCTTCGTGCTCCGCACCCACAGCAGCACGCCCAAAGCAACGGCCAGGACGACGACGAGCCCCCAACTGACCGTCGTGCCGTGTCGGTCCCACCACGGCTTCAGCTCAGCCAGAATCTTGCTCAGTTCGTTCGTCTGTAACTCGTGCCGGTGCTTGCTTTTCATGGTTCGCCGGTCCTTTTTTCCTTCGGCCCAGCTTCGGCAGACCGCTTGCCGGCTGCAACCGGCCGCCCCGCTCCAACCGGGTCGCCCGCCCGCGTGGTTTGTCGGACCGTTCGTCGCCGGTCAACCGGACCGTCCGCCCAGCGTGAACGCCGACCGCGAAGGAAAGCGTTGTGGAGGTCTCATTCGCGAGCGCGTGCCACGCCTCGAGTACGTGCTCGTCCTCGCCGGCCGACTCGACAACGCCGTTCGTCCCTCAAAGCGTTTCGCGAAGCCGCGCGAGTATAGGTCCGACCGGAAACCCGGTCAAGCTGCTCCGCCGGCACTTCTGGCCGCGCCGCAAGCCGTTGCCGCCGCGTGCCGGCTCGCCGCCAAGTCGCTCGTGTCTTTCCCGGTCGGCCCGGCAAAGCCGACCGCGCCAGCGAGCGTTTCGCCCGCTTGTGGACTCGCTATACTGAAATGAGGTCTGCGGCGGGGGAGGTGTTGGGGTAGTGACGTCCCGGTGGCTTGCCGGCCCGGCCACAGACCGCAACGAGGAGAGGTCGTGGAAGCCAAAGTCCTAGTGGTCGACGACTCCGCCGTCGACCGAAAATTGATCAAAGGCCTGCTGGAGAAGTACGAAGACTGGCAGGTGTTCGAGGCGTCGGACGGGTTTCAGGCCCTGTCGCTGGTGGAGACGTTGCGTCCGGACGTGGTCGTCGCCGACCTGGTGATGCCTCGGATGAACGGCCGCGAATTGATGGAGGCGATTCGGCGGCGGTTCCCGGAGACCCGAGTGATTCTGGTGACGGGTCGCGGCAGCGAGCAAGTGGCCGCTCGGGTCGTCCACCACGGAGCGGCCGGCTACGTGCCCAAACGTCTGCTGGCCGAGCACCTGCCCCGGTTGGTCGAGAAACTTGTCGCCGGGCTGAAGGAACAGCAGACCCTGGCCCGGCTGATGCAGTTTCTGCGTCGTTTCGAGGCGAAGTTCGTTCTGCGCAGCGACCCCGACAGCGTCGCCAAGTTGTGCGCGTACCTTGGGCAGACGCTGCAGACCGTGACGTTCGTCAGCGGCACGGACCGAACCCGTTTGGTACTGGCGCTGCAAGAAGCGCTTTGGAACGCTTTGTACCACGGCAACTTGGAGCTGGGCAGTCGCCTGCACGAGCTGGCTCCCCGGGAGCTGAACGCGTTGATTCGCGAGCGACTGCGACAGTCTCCGTACTGCGAGCGTAAGATTGTTGTCGAGGTGGAGCTGTCGCCGGAGCAGGCTCGGTGCGTGGTGCGTGACGAGGGCCAGGGCTTCGACCCCAACAGTCTGCCCGACCCGACGGCTCCGGAGAACGTCTTTCGTCCGGGCGGCCGAGGCATTCTGCTGATGCGGACCTACGTGGACGAAGTCCATTACAACGCATTGGGCAACGAAGTGACGCTGGTGAAGCGGTTCGGCGGACACGCGAACGCGGCCTGAAGCGGGTCGGGCCAGTCGGCTCGGACGGACGTGTCTGGTTTCACCGTGGGGAAACACGGCTGGCAGCCGTTTGCATTGGCAAACAGGAGTTCGAGCTTCTGATGCTGGCGAAGCGAATCATTCCGTGCTTGGATGTCCATGCCGGTCGCGTCGTCAAGGGTGTCCACTTTGTGAACCTTCGCGACGCCGGAGACCCGGTTGAAATTGCGGCTCGCTACGAAGAAGAAGGGGCCGACGAGCTGGTTTTCTTGGATATTACGGCCAGCCACGAAGGTCGAGCCATCATGCTGGACGTCGTCCGGCGAACGTCCGAGGTGGTCTTTATGCCCTTGACGGTGGGCGGTGGCGTGCGAACCTTGGAAGACGTCCGCATGCTGCTCAGCGCCGGCTGCGACAAGGTGTCGATCAACTCGGCCGCCGTCCGCAACCCGGAGTTTGTGCGGCAAGCGGCCAAGCGCTTTGGAAGCCAGTGCATTGTTGTCAACATTGACCCGAAGCGGGTCATTCGGGACGGCAAAGAGTTCTGGGACGTCCACATCAACGGCGGCCGCATCCCGACAGGGCTGCACGCGGTGGAGTGGGCGAAGGAAGTCGAGCGGCTCGGGGCCGGCGAAATTGTCCTCACCTCCATGGATGCAGACGGCACGCAGGACGGCTATGATATCGAGATTACTCGGGCCGTGGTGGAGGCGGTCGACATTCCGGTCGTGGCCAGTGGCGGCGCGGGATGTCCGGAGCACATGTACCAGGTCTTCACCGAAGCCAACGCGCACGCGGCGCTCGCCGCCAGCATCTTCCATTTCGGAACCTACTCGATCCGCGAAACAAAACGGTACTTGGCCGAGCGAGGCGTGCCGGTGCGGCTGGACCCGGACCACCGGTGACGTCGCAGCGACCGGCATCGGAGTCCGTGGAGCGTGAATTTGCAGACGAGCTCCGCGGTCGCCCTGGCCAAGCGGTGCGGCGTCGACCGGCGGCGGTGCTCACCGGCAGACCGAGCCGGCCGCGCCCAGGACTGTTGACCCGACGATGAAAACGAACGACTGAAAGCAACAGGGGAAGCCGAATATGGTGCAGATTCACGAGTGGACGAAGTCAACGTACGTTCCGGGCAAGGAGCTGGAAATTGACAAGCTGTTTCGGCTGGCGGTTAAGTACAAGGCGTCGGACCTGCACCTGCAGGTGGGACGCCCGCCCGTGCTCCGCATTCGGGGCACCCTACGCGAATTGCAAATGCCGCCCATCGGCGAAGAGCAAATGATTGAGCTGGTCTTCCCGATGATGGACCAGCGCAACTTGGACATCTTCCACCGAGACGGCGGTACCGACTTGGCCCGCGTCGTCAAGTACGAAGGCGAGGAATGGCGGTTCCGTGTGAACGTGCTGACGCAAATGGGCAAGGTGGGCATGGTCGCCCGACGCATCGAGCGGGAAATCTTGCCCTTCGACAAGCTGAACCTTCCGCCGGTCATCGAGAAACTGTGCCACTACGACCAAGGAATGATCCTGCTGGCCGGCGTGACGGGCAGTGGCAAGAGCACGACGATCGCGTCGATGCTCAACTGGATCAACCAGAACATGGTCAAGCACATTCTGACCATTGAAGACCCGATCGAGTACATTTTCCCGCCTGGCAAGTGCCTGATTAACCAACGCGAGATCGGTCAGGACGTGGTCGATTTCAAGGTCGCCATGAAGCACGCGGTCCGCGAAGACCCAGACGTCATGCTGGTCGGCGAGATGCGTGACCGCGAAACGTTCGAGACGGCCATTCACGCCGCCGAAACCGGTCACCTGGTCTTCGGAACCATTCACGCTCCCGGTGCCCCCGGCACCATCAGCCGCATCCTGGACTTGTTCCCCCAGGAGATGCACGGAGCGATTCGGTCGGCGCTGTCGCAGAACATGCGAGCGATCATCGGCCAAAAGCTGATCAAGACGATTGTGGACGAGCCCGGGCGGGTGCCGATCGTCGAGATCATGATTTTCAACCCATTGATCCGGAAGCTGGTGCTCGACGGCGAAGACGACCGGCTGCCGCAAGCCATTACGGCCTGCCGTCACGAAGGCATGCAGCGGTTCAACGACAGCTTGCTGTACTTTATTGAAAAGGAATGGATCAGCCCGGCCGCGGCGTTCGAGGTGTCGCCGAACGTCGAGGAGCTGAAGATGCGACTGAAAGGCATCGACGTGACGGCTTCGGGTTTGGTGTGAGCGGACCGCAGCCGGACGGCCGGACCGCTTGTCGAACAAACGCCCGGGCGGGACCGTCGAGCCGCTCGGAGCCAGTTTGCGAAGCCAGCTGCCGGACGACAGCACGCCCCTGGCACAGGACGGCAGCGTCGGGCGGTCAACCGGAGCTTTCCGCCCTGGCCTGCTTGAGCCGGTCCGTCCGGACGCGTTCCAATCGTTCTCTCACAGAGTCGCCTGGTTCTCGAGCAGCAGGGAAAAGCTGATGGCAGAGGTGCATCCGTTTCGCGCATGGCGGTACGACTTGTCTCAGGTCGGCAGTCTCTCCGACGTCACCGCCCCGCCCTACGACGTCATCGACTCGAAGCAGCGTGACGAGCTCTACAAACGGCACCCGTGCAACGTCGTCCGGCTGATCTTGAACCGGCCGGAGCCGGGAGATGAGTCGCCCGACCAGCGCTACCAGCGGGCCGCCCGTTTGCTGCGTCACTGGCAAGCCGAGGGCGTGCTGAAGCAGGACCGCGAAGAGTCCCTCTACGTGTACCAGCAGGAGTTTGAATGGGAGGGACGCCGGTTTGTCCGGACGGGCTTTCTGGCCCGGCTTCGCTTGGAGGAATTCGGCCGCGGACATGTCTACCCGCACGAAGAGACCCTGTCGGGCCCGAAGGCCGACCGTCTGGCACTGACCAAAGCCTGCAAGATGAACCTGTCGCCCATTTTCGGTCTCTACCCCGACCCCGAGCGGCAGGTCCAGCAAGTCCTGGAACCAGCCGTCGCCGGCGCGACGCCGGTTGAAGCTCGCGACGACTTGGGCGTGATTCACCGAATGTGGCCGGTGGCCGACCACGCGGTCATCTCACAGGTCCAGGAGCAACTGCTGGACAAGCCCATTTTCATTGCCGACGGTCACCACCGCTACGAGACTGCTCTGAACTACCGCGAGTGGCTGCGTTCGAAGGGCGAGCTGAAGGACGAACGCCACCCAGCCAATTTCGTCCTCATGATGTTCGTCGGCATGAGCGACCCGGGTCTGGCCGTCTTGCCGACGCACCGACTGGTGTCGGGCTTGCCACAGTTGACGACCGACGAGCTGGCTGAGGTGCTGCGCGAGCACTTCTCGGTCGAGCCGGTCGGAGCGGGCGAACAGGCGGCCCGCGACGCGTGGGAGCTGGTCCAAGCCGGGCAGCAAACGACGCTGGGTTTCGGCACGACGGCCGACGGCCGCTGGCTGGTCGCCGAGCTGAAAGACGCCTCTCCCATGGAAAAGCTGGCGCCGGACCACAGCCCGCACTGGCGAACCTTGGGCGTCAGCGTTCTCCACAAACTGGTGCTCGAACACTTGCTGCCGCAAAGGTGGCCGGAAGCCAACCCCGAGTGCCGCTACGTGCACTTGCTGGACGAAGTCGTCCAGGCACTGCAAGACAGGGCGTGCTCCCTGGCCTGTCTGGTTGCCCCGGCCAGCGTGCAAACCGTTCAGGAAATCGCCTCCGGCTTCGAAAAAATGCCTCCCAAGAGCACCTACTTCTACCCCAAACTGCTTTCGGGGTTGGTGTTCAACTCGCTGGAGTAGCCTCTCCGTTTCCGACCGACCTTCGGCCGCTTCTGGTTGCGCTTTTCTTTTGCATTTCTGCGTCCGCTGTGGTTGAATGGCACCGACGCACGACCTGCCGCCGCGCCGGCCAGCGAGGTCGGTGCGCGGCGGCGTCCGTCTGCTTTGACCTGCGCTGGGAAAACGGCGGCGCTGGCAGAGCTGCGAGCTTCCGGCCCGGCTCGCCGGGGACCGCACACGGGCAGTCGAGTGTCATTGGGAAAAAAGGAGTGGCAACGGATGAGCGTCTACCTGGGCATCGACGTCGGGACCAGTGGCACGAAAACGCTGGCAATGCGGGAAGACGGCCAGATTCTGGCTACGACGACCGTCGAGTACCCGCTTTACAGTCCCAAACCGGGGTGGTCGGAGCAGGCCCCGCACGACTGGTGGAAGGCGACGGTCGAAAGCATCCGTCGCGTCCTGAAAGAGGGCCAGATCAAACCGGCCGAGGTCAAAGGCATCGGGCTCAGCGGCCAGATGCACGGAAGCGTGTTTCTCGACAAGAAACACCAGGTCATTCGTCCGGCCATTTTGTGGAACGACCAGCGGACGGCGGCGGAGTGCGAGGAAATCGAGGAGCGAGCCGGCGGCCGTCGGGCGCTGATTCGAATGGTCGCCAACCCGGCCCTGACCGGCTTCACTGCACCGAAAATCCTGTGGCTGCGGAACCACGAGCCACGCCATTTCGCTCGGACCGTCAAGGTCCTACTGCCCAAGGACTACGTCCGGTTCCGACTGACGGGCGAGTTTGCGACCGAGGTGAGCGACGCCTCGGGCACTCTGCTGCTGGACGTCAAGAAACGCCAGTGGTGCAAGCGACTGCTGGAGAAGTTGGAGCTGGACCCGTCGTTGCTGCCTGAAGTGTACGAGTCGGAGGAGGTGAGCGGTCAGTTGTGCGAGACGGCGGCCGAGGAGACGGGTCTTCCTGCGGGCGTGCCTGTGGTGGGCGGCGGCGGCGACCAGGCGGCCGGAGCGGTCGGAAATGGCATTGTCCGCCGCGGCGTCATTTCCGCCACCATGGGAACCAGCGGCGTGGTGTTCGCTCACAGCGACGAAGTTCAAATCGACCCGCAGGGACGCGTCCACACCTTTTGCCACGCGGTCCGGGGCAAGTGGCACGTCATGGGTGTGGTGTTGTCGGCCGGCGGAAGCTTGCAGTGGTTCCGCAACAAGTTCGGACAGGCCGAGGTTGAAGAGGCGAAGAAGCGAGGCATTGACCCCTACGAGCTGCTGACGGCTCAGGCAGCCGAGGCTCCGCCGACCTGCGAGGGACTCTACTTCCTACCGTACCTCACCGGCGAACGGACTCCGCACGCCGACCCGTACGCTCGCGCGGCTTGGATCGGCTTGAGCCTTCGTCACGGTCGGCCACACCTGATTCGGGCCGTCATGGAGGGAGCGACCTACGCCATGCGCGACTGCCTGGAAATCATCAAGCAGATGAACATCCCGGTGCGAGAAATTCGGCTGTCGGGTGGCGGAGCCCGCAGTCAGCTGTGGCGGCAAATGCAGGCCGACGTCTACGGACAGAAGGTTGTGACCATCAATGCGGTCGAAGGGCCAGCGTACGGCGTGGCGCTGCTGGCCGCAGCCGGAACGGGAGCTTACAAGGACGTTGTCGAGGCTTGCTCGGCCACGATCCAAGTCGTCAGCGAGACGAAACCGGACCCGAAGGCCAAACGAGCCTACAACAAGGCCTACCCGATTTACGGCAAGCTGTACCGTTCCCTGAAAGCAAACTTCGAGGAAATCGCCGAACTGATCGGCGGCAAGTGAGAGGCAGTTAGTTATTGCAGTGCTGCCAAGCTCTAGCACATCTTACACCGACGGTTTACGATGAAACAGGTGGCTGGTCGATGGTGTGCAGCCCCGAGCCCCTGGATAGGCTGGAACTAACAGCCATGCGTCGCGTTCCCCAGTTTTATGTCCTGGCAAGACTTAGCGCGGCTTGCGCGGTAACCTTTTCCGGCTCGCAAGGCTGCGGACAGAAAACGGACGTGATACTGTTCGTCTGTTCTCAGGCCCGACAGACTCTGGCCAGACAATCCAACCGATCTCGCTTTTCCCGCCCGGGCCAGCCCCCTAGGCGCCATGTCGGATCAACCGACGAGCCAACCGCGGCTCTGTCTGGATACCGTCGCCCGCCGTCACCCAATTGGCGAGCGACAATTTCCTGCTGCTGCCCTCTATTGCTCATCGCGTTCCGGCCGCGGCGTGGAGTATCATTCGCTACCCTACAATTATGGCGGTCGAGGAGTACTTGCTTGTTGGCATCTCAGTCGTGGTCCTGTGTCGAGTTAGGTGTGCTGCTCGCAAACAGTAGTGAGGGCCGATATGTGCAGCTTAAGGGTTGCGTCCCACTTTGATCCCTCGGCAGATGTGGTCTTGTTTCATGGTGATTGCCTTGCTTTCTTGAAACAGCTCCCGGCTGGCTTTGTCGACCTGGTTGTCACCTCGCCGCCGTATAATCTCGGGAAGCCTTACGAGCAGCGCCTCAATTTGGAGCGCTACTTAGCGCAGCAGGAGGTTGTGATAAAGGAGTGCATCCGCGTCCTCAAGCCAGCCGGCAGTATCTGCTGGCAGGTTGGCAACTATGTCGAGAACGGGTCAATCGTCCCCCTGGACATTGTCCTCTATCCGATCTTTGCAAGGCACGGGCTTCGCTTGCGAAACCGCATCGTCTGGCACTTCGGCCACGGTTTGCATGCGTCGAAAAGGTTCTCCGGTAGATATGAGGTAATCCTTTGGTTTACCAAGGGCGATGAGTATACGTTCAACCTCGACGCGGTCCGGATACCGCAGAAGTACCCTGGAAAAAAGCACTACAAGGGAGCGAAGCGCGGTGAGCTTTCCTGCCATCCCCTTGGCAAGAATCCCAGTGACGTTTGGGAAATTCCCAACGTAAAGGCGAACCACGTTGAGAAGACGATTCACCCGTGCCAGTTCCCAGTTGAGTTGGTGGAGCGTCTCGTTCTGGCCCTGACCGACGAAGATGCGTGGGTCCTCGATCCGTTCATGGGAGTGGGGAGCGCGGGCATCGCCGCTTTGATGCATCGTCGCAGATTCCTTGGGTCGGAAATTGTCGAGGAATACGTCCGCGTTGCGGAAGAGCGCATCAGATTGGCCGAACGGGGGCAGCTGCGTGTTCGTCCGATGGAGCGCGCTGTATACGATCCCTCGAACCCTGCTAGCTGCGTTCCACCACGCTACGTCCGCCTGGGTCGGGCCTCGGGCCAGCGTCGGCTGTTCGAGGACGAGTAGGAGCCGTTCTTGACTCCAGTTGGAGATGGTTAATGAAAATTGTTTATGAGTACTCGCATCTCGGCGGCGCTGAAATCCTGACAGTCCGATATCCCGACTTGGAGAAAGAGATCCGTGAAGTGATTCAGGGAGTTCGGGCCAGACGGTTAAAGGTGAGCCGCGAGAAGAGCATGAGAGGGCGATTGCTCTACTCGCCCTCGGACATGAACAGGCAGTTTCGGGCGGCGTTCCGATCACGGGGATACACTGAGTTGCGCGACACGTACTCCATTACGATTCCAAACAGCTCCATCCGAATACCAGGCGCGTTCAAGCAGATTGATTTCGTCAAAGGCAAGGTCCTTGTGGAGGTGCAGTTCGGGAAGTACGCGTTCATGTTTTACGACATGGCCAAGTTCCAGTACTTCTTCAACGAGAATAAGGCTGACGTGGGAGTGGAGATTGTGCCGTGCCATGCTCTAAAGAGTCGGATGTCGACTGGGGTCTCCTACGGGGAACAGTTGGTCTACGACATCGAGCGGCTCAAACGCCATTTCCCCGCGGTGCCCGTCAAAGTTATTCTGATCGACGCGGAGTCGTGAACCAACCAGAGTATGCGCGGGACGCGACAGCATCGGACCTGAGCCGCCCAATTCTCGGCACGCAGTAGATCACAGGCTCTCGGCTGGCTTAAACAAACGGTGGAAGTGAAGACGTGACTACGATTGGGCCCTCGCGTGGATTTCGGACGGGGACGCCCGCGTTCGCAAGAAGGGAGGCTGAACTGCCGCATGTGGTACGGTCGACAGCTCAACGGTTGACGGAGGTGGGTCATGAACGCCTTGGGACTATCACGGCAATTCCTTTCGGCACGCAATTTTAGCAGACGTCAAGTCATTTCGACGGCCGTCCGGTCTGGTCTGCTGTTTGTAGCACCCGCCGTGGTGCCGGCTCGAGTGCTGGGGCGCGAGGGCAAGACGCCCCCCAGCGAACGGCTCCACATTGCTTTGATCGGAGCCGGTGGCATGGGACGCGCGAACCTGTCCAACTGCCTGAAGTACGACGACGTCGTGGCGGTGGGCATTTGCGACGTCTGGAAAGACCGCCTTGAGCACGCCATTCAACGGTTCGCTCCCAAAGCCCGAGCCTACCACGACTACCGAGAACTGCTGGCCCAAAAAGACCTGGACGGCGTCATCATTGCAACGCCCCCGCATTGGCATTGCCTGATCGCAATCGATGCCTGCCGCGCGGGCAAGCACATCTACGTGCAAAAACCCATGACACTTTACGTCGGCGAAGCACTGGCACTGAAAGCTGCCGTCAAGAAGCACAACATCATCAGCCAAGTGGGCACACAGATTCACGCCAGCGAGAACTTCCGCCGAGTGGTTGAATATGTCCGAAGCGGCAAACTGGGACCGATCAGTGTGGCTCGTACCTTCAACGTCATGAACCAAGGCGTGGGCGGAATCGGTCAGCAGCCGAACGGCGATCCACCCGCAGGTCTGGACTGGGACCTCTGGGTCGGACCGGCCCCCATGCGCCCCTACAACCCGCTGATCGTGAAGAGCGCCTACACGAACTGCTCATTCATGGCCTTCAGCGGCGGCTGGACGCCAGGCATGGCTCCACACATCATCGACCTGCCCTACTGGGCTTTGAACCTGGACTACCCGCTGTCGACCAGTTGCTTCGGCGGCCGCTACGTCGTCCAGGACGTCGGTGACGCTCCCGACACACAAGAAGTCCTATGGCGATACCCCAAGTTCACCATGACTTGGTGGATGTCCTTGGTCAACAGCTTCGGCTTCGACTTTGGCCGTGGCAAGCCAGCCCGACGGCTGGGCATCTACTTCCACGGCGTCAACGGCACGCTCTACTCGAACTACTCCATGCACGAGGTGGTGCCGGAAGGCAAAATGCTGGAAGACCCGTCACCGCCCGAAAAGTCGATTCCGCCCTCCCCCGGACACGAACGCGAATGGCTCAACTGCATCCGGTCGGGAGACCAGCCGAGCTGTAACGTCGATTACCACAGCCGAATCGACGTGGCCATTTCGCTGGCCAACTTGTCGATGAAGCTGAATCGAACCATTCACTTCGATCCGAAGACTGAGCAGATCGTTGACGACCCGGAAGCGACTCGGTTGTCGGTGCCCGAGTACCGAGAGCCGTGGAAGTTCCCCGCCGAATACTTGCACTGGAAAGTGTAAGGACGTTTCGGCTTGTTTGTCCAGTGGAGCGGTCTTTCCGTCGGTTTGCGTCTTGGTCAGCGGTCGCTGGAGCTGGCGGAGGACAATGCGGAAAGCGACGACCACGCAGACACGGCCGGTCGGCTCGGGACCGGCCGTGTGCTTCGTCACTGTCACTGTGCACCGGACCAAGCGCGGTGGCAGTCCCGTGGTGGCGGAGCACTTCAGCGTTCCGCGGTCCGCTGCCATGTTCCAAGCACGTGGGCGTCCCAAGTCGGGCGAGGGCAATGGGTTGAGCCGCGCCGGTCACACTGAGCCTCCGACCTTGCCACTCAACCCGCATCCTGCCACTACGCTTCTCATATATGTGCGCCCGTCCATGACGATGACTAGCCATTTCGGCACGCCTCTGCGACCCAGCACACGGATGCCGCCCCCGCCCAAGCGACTCAGCACGCTGGCTCGCTGACGCCCCTTTCGCTGAATCCGCTCAGGCGCCGAGGAGCGCACCTCTGCTCCTGTCTGGACCGATGCGGCCGACCCTTCCCTAGTGGCCACATAGACTTACGCGCCTTTGTCCGCAGCTCTTCCTTCCCATTGCACCGACAGGTCTGATAGGTCTGTTAACTTTCTAATGTTTTATTGAAATAGCAGTAGACCCTGTTGAACTCGCCTTGGCCGTGGTTTAGCCTCGTGACACGAAATGGTGGATTCACACCACGGCGCTGGCCCCGTGGAGCGGAGCGGCGAGTCTGCCAGCCAACGGTCTGTCCTGGTCGGGGGCAACCCCGTCGGACGGCCATCGTCCCCAGCAGGGCAGGCCGGGCGGACTGGTCGGACTGCGTAAGCAGGCCAGCGGAGGCAACGCGGGCAGATGCGTAAGTGGGAGTTCTTGGGGCGCGGGTCAGACTTTTTTGTTTTGGAGGAATCGGCCATGAGAAGACGAAGTGGTTTCTGGGTGTGGTGTGCCGTGGGCGTCCTGGCGTTTCCGGCGTTGGCTTGGGCGCAGCCAGCCAATTTCGCCACCAGCCTGCACGGCACACGAGACGGAAAAGACCTGTGGTACAGCGGCGAAAACGGTGGCTTCGAAGCGTTGACGGGAATCCCGATCGAGCAGGTTGGTTGCAAGAAGTGCCACGGGCCGACGGACGCCGCGGGGAACGCGTACGGCGAGGACTACACGCCAAGCTGCGTCGACTGCCACAACGTCAACGACAACTTCAGTGTCAGCCAAGACCAGTGCTACAGCTGCCATGGCCGTCAAAAGACGGAAGCGGTCGCGTTGGGGCTGCCGGACGTGCACCGTGACGCGGGCATGGTGTGCTGGGACTGCCACTCCAGCGGCGACGTTCACGGTGACGGCACCGCGTACGCTTCGATGATGGAACCGGGCGCGATCGACGCAGACTGCGAGAACTGCCACGGACAAGGCGGCATGCCCTTGCCGGCCAACCACGACAACTACGATCCGCACCAAGGAAAGTTGCACTGTACGGCCTGCCACGCTCAGACGGTCGTCAGTTGCTACAACTGCCACTTCGAAAGCGTTGTAGAAGCGCACCAGAAACGGCCGAAGCAGCCAATTCTTGGATTCGTGCTCCTGGTCAATCGAGAGAAAGACGGCAAGGTTCATCCGGCGTCGTTCCAATCCTTGACCTACGAAGGAAACGCTTTTGTGGCCATTGGCCCCTACACGCCGCACTCGATCATGCCTCAGGGACGAACTTGCTCGGACTGCCACAACCAGAACGGCTCGAACGCCGCCATTACCGAGTACAACGAGACTGGGCAGATTCACTTCGCACGGTGGGACGACGAGCAAAAGACGTTGACCGTTCTGCAGGGCGTGGTCCCAATACCGGCAGACTACGAACAGACCTTCCGGCTCGATTTCATCACCTACGACGGCGACCCGCACGACCCAGTCGGTCCCAGCAACAACTGGTCGTCGATCGGCAAAGACACCTGGGATGCCCACCAAATGCTTTTCTGCTCGCCGCTGACCGCCGAGCAAATGGAGAAGCTGGGGTTCGTCGTACCGCAGCAGCCGTTCGGCGTCGACCTGACCATCAACGGCAATGACGACCTCGACATTCTCACTCCGGCAGACAACGTGTCGGTCGACGTCACCGTGACCGCGGGAGACCAGGACGGCGTCGCGGCCGACTGGTGGATCGTGGCGAGCACGGTCTGGGGTTGGTACTACTGGGACCCGTTCACCGGCGACTGGTTCCCGGGCTTCTACCCCAGTTTGGTGGACTTCCCCATTCTCGACGTCGACAACTTCAACCTCTACAACGGAACCCTGCCGGCCGGTTACTACAACTTCTGGTTCGCCGTCTTCCCCGACGGCGGTGACATGGCCATCGACGTGGTTCCCCTGTACGTGACCCAGTAGCGGTCACTCGATCCGGCAATCCCACCACAAGCGCCGGGGCCGACACGAGTCCGTGCCGGCCCCTTTCCTTTTCGCTCACCGACCCGCCTCGGCACACAGGGCTGTCCACCGGTCGGCCCGTCCCGCTCGTTGGCCTACCGTTCAAACGCCCCTCGTTTCATTCTGGACCGGTCGGAACCTCTGGCTGGCTGGCCGCGGCAGGCCGGCACGTCGCGTCCCGCGTCGGCCGCCGTGTCTTCGCTCGGACCGCCCGACAGGTTCGCCTTGTAAACCGATCGAATTGGGTTGACTTGCAGCCGCCTGAGCATTAGATTGAGACGCAGTCTCAGTTGCATTTTGGGGCGGCGCCCCACGCGGCCGTCGCACGAGCCGTTGGTAACGAGCGGCATTGGCCGTGCAGTCCAAACCCAACTCGGTCCACGGGCACCCGCCGAGCGGCTCGCGAGACGGCCAAGCACCCCAAAGGTCGGCGCTCGCTCTTGTTCTTTGATCACTGAGTTGGCTTCTGATCGAGGGAGGTACCAAACATGAACCGTCGCACGGTCCAGCTTGTTTCGAAAGCCCTACCCGGTTCCTCTCGACCAACAGTGCCCCACGCTTTCACGCTCATTGAGTTGCTGGTCGTGATCGCCATCATTGCCGTGCTGGTGGCCCTGTTGCTCCCTGCCGTGCAACAGGCTCGCGAGGCAGCTCGGCGAACGCAGTGCCGCAACCACCTAAAGCAAATCGGAATCGCTCTGCACAACTACCTGGACTCCCACGGCGCGTTTCCGCCCTCCGGCTGCTTTCCGGCCGCCTCAGCCGGGGCCTACAAGGGCTGGTCCGCTCAGGCCCGTCTGCTGCCCTTCCTGGAGCAGGTCAACTTGGGAGCACGAATCGACTGGCGAGAGGGCTACGAGTCGCAGCCGGAGGTGACCTCCGCTCGCATTCCCGTCTACCTCTGCCCGGACGAAGTCAACGACCGAGCTCGCCCGGACGGGCCTTTGACGCACTACCCCTTGAACTACGCCGTCAACTTAGGCCCTTGGTTCGTTTTTGACCGACGGACGGGGCGGATTGGCCGAGGAGCCTTCGCACCGAACAGCCGCCTTCGACCGCGCGACTACCGGGACGGGCTGTCCAACACGTTGGGCGTGTCGGAAGTCAAGGCTTGGCAGGCGTACCTTCGCAACGGCGGCAGCCCGTCCGGCTTGGGTGTCGCACCGCCGGCCTCACCGGAAGACGTGGCCTCCTACGGCGGCCAGTTCAAAGCCGACTCCGGCCACACCGAGTGGGTCGACGGGGTCGCGCACCAAACAGGCCTGACCGTGACCTTCCCTCCAAACACGGTGGTTCCGTTCGACCGCGGCGGGGAGATTGTCGACGTCGACTTTACTTCTTGCCGCGAGTCCTGGGCTGGCTGCTCGTCGCCGACCTACGCCGTCGTGACCGCTCGAAGCTACCACGCCGGAACCGTCCAGGGGCTTCTCATGGACGGCTCCGTCCGCTCGTTCTCCGACAGCATCGACTTGTCGGTTTGGCGGAACCTGGGCACGCGCGACGACGGCACTCCGCTGGGCCAGTTCTGACGGAACAGAGCGGCCTGTGGTCTGGGACAAACGGGGCCGCTTTCTCGAGGCCCACCGTCACTGAGCGCTCGCGGCCCCGTTCACCCAGACCGGGAAAACTCAACGCACCGGCCACAGGCGAACCAGGTACACGCCGTGCCGCGGCACTTCGGCGCCCACTTGGCCCTCGACCGTGCCCACGTCCTTCTGTCGCCACAGGTCGCGTACACGCTGGCGTCCGGTCAGCTTCAGCTCTTCCCACGACGCCTTCACGACGCGAGGCGTCTCGTCCAGGTTGAACAGTCCGACGGCCAGCGACCCGTCTTCCATGGGCTTGGCCAAGACCAGCTCCGTCTCAGACTGACGCACAATCCGGGCCTGCTTCCCCAGCGGGTCTTGGTCGACTTCAATCACCTCGGCGTTGCACAGCACGTTCAAGGTGAAGGGGTCGAGGTGAGTGATGTCGCCGGAGTAAATGAGCGGAGCGGCCATGAGGCACCACATGGACATGTAGGCGTACTGTTCGTTCGGAGTCAGCCGAACCGGCTTCGGCGGCTCGTCCCTTTTTCTCGCGTTGCCGACCTTGCCAATGAGAATGTAATCCGGGTCGTTCCAGTGTCCGGGTTTGGCGTAGGGCCAGTGCTGAGCGTTGCGAAGACCGATGCGGAAGAAACCAGGAAGCCGGTCGCCGGGGTGGAGTCCGAGGTCGCCGGTGGTCCGCCAGCAATTGCCGCCCACCTCAGCGCCCCACTTCCACACCTCGCCCATTCCGTACTGGCACAGGTTGTAGACGATGTCGCGGTCCAATCGCTTCAGGATTTCACCCATTTGCTTGTACGGTCGCTTCAGGTCGTCCAGTTGCAGCGGCCGGCGTTGGACGACTTTGCCGTAGGAGCACCAGTCGTACTTGAGGAAGTCGAAGCCCCATTGGGCGAAGGTTCGTGCGTCGAGCTCTTCGTGCTGGTACGCGCCTTCGTAGCCCGCACACGTCCGCGGCCCCGGCGACGTGTAAATGCCCGCTTTCAGCCCTTTGCTGTGAATGTAGTCGCACAGGGCTTTCATGTCGGGAAAGTGTTTGTTTGGTCGAATGGTGCCGTCGGGGTTTCGCGCTGGCCCGCCCAGCATGGGGTCCTCTGAACCCAACTTGACGGCCCAGCAGTCGTCGATGTTGACGTACTGGTAGCCGAAGTCGGCCATGCCCGAGGCAATCATGGCGTCCGCTGCTTTCCGGAAGAGCCGGTCGGTGATGTGGTTGTAGAACGTGTACCAGTGATTCCACCCCATGGGGGGCGTCAGGGCCAGCGTGTCGCCGACGACAATGCGGAACGGCCGCGAGTCGCTGCCCCGCTCGTTCTGGGCCTTCAGGGTCACGACGTACGAGCCGGCCTGACGAGGAGCCGTTCCCCGAATGATGCCCGTGTTGGGATCCAGAGAAAGCGACGGTGGCAGGTTGTCGGCAGCGAACCGAATGGGCCGAGTCCCGGTGCAAGGGATTCGGTACAGAAACGGCCGGCCAGGACGGCAACCGTAAACCCGCGGCCCGTTGATTTTCGGCTCCGGGCCGGGCTTCGGAGTCAGAAAGACCGGCTTCTCGTGCACGAACGGCCGCTGGACCGCGTTGGGCTGGTCCCCGTTGACGACGAAGTACGCGTCTGCCCAGTCCGCGTGGTCGAAGTGTCGGTCGTCGCCCGCGTTGGTGACCATCAGCAGCACGTGCCGCTTGCCCGTCAACTCGACCTCGAGCTTTTTCGGAGCTTGTCCGCCCCGCATGGTTCCGCTGTCGAACACCAGCTTGTTGTCCGCGTAGACGAGGAACCGAACGGTGCCGCGTCCGCCCGTTTCGTCGTCCACACCGACCCACGCGACGAACCGCTCGGTCCGGCCGTCCAGCTCGACGTACAGAGTCGACGGCGCGTGGGTCCCCACACCGTGCTCGAACCGCTTGCCCCCAATGGAAAGCGGCTTGCCTTGAACCGACCGGTCGACCCGAGGCTTGCCCCAGCCGCTCACCATCTTCGTGAGGTCCAGCGCCCCAAGCGGCACGACTCTTGATTCCGGCGGTGAAGCAACGGCTGCGCAGACCAGCACTGTCAGGGTCAAGTACAGAACTCCGAACCCTCGCTTCAGCTGCATGACGGCGTCTCCTTAATCTCCTGTCAATCCGCTTCTTTTTGGCCAGCGCGAGCGAGTCCTGGCCTCGGGCCCGAGCCTGACGTCGCCAGTCCTCACGTCCCGAGCTGTCCTGTACAACGACGGACCTCAGCTCGTTTCGGCAAGGCGTGGCCGATCGCGGCACAGAGCCCGCCAGCCGCCGTCCAGTGTATCGCAGCTCGAGTGGGACTGTCACGCCAGCAGCGAGGCCGTTGTGGTGGCGTAGGCCTTGCGGTCCCGTGTGCGGAAGGGTGATCGTCGCCTCGGCCCCAGTGAGACGGATGTTTGTGCAGCGGGAAGTACGCTGCAAGTGTGTACCTTGCGCACCGCTGGTTGGCCGCCGGGAAGCGTGTGCTCGTAACTTCTGGCTGCCGAGGGGCCGCTGCACGCAGCCGCCGCGCGCGGAACGACGAAGCGGGAATGCGCCTGCGTGCGTCGCTGGCACAAGTGTCCGTCGGCACCGTCCCAACGGCGGATCGGGGGCAGCATGTATTCCGGAGTGCGGTCGGTGCGGCGCCCGATGCCCCAGCTTGGCGGGTTGAGCAATCAAAGGTCCCGCTCGGTGCCCGTGCCGCTGCAGTTCTTGCAAGTCACTTTGCCACTGGCGTGGCAGTGTCCGCACGGCTTGGGTTGGAACACCGTGCGGTAGACCACATGACCTGTGTGCGGGTCCCTCGCGACGGGCACTCGGACCGGCGTCTTGACTTTCCCGTCGACGCACTTGGGACAGTCTACTTGCCCTTGGCCCAAGCAGCGACAGCAAATCTTGTAGAAGAGCGTGTCGCCTTCGAATGTGGCCCGCTTCATCGTGGCCGACGCCGTGCGGAAGTGGTCCTCCCAGAAACCGCAAACCGGAACAATGGATTTCTGATAGTCCGCATGTAACTCGGCGGGTGCCTTGTCGGACCCCAGCGTTTCTGTGGGCTTCCAGTCGGGCAGAGAACTCTGCAGCCACTTGGACAGCCGCGAAGCTGGAACGACGAGGGAACAGTCCTCTAGGAGTTCGGGGGAGGAGAGAACGCCGACTACGCGTCCCTTGCTGTCACAAACGGCGCCGCCACGGAAGTAGAAGGGGAATTCGGAGTCCAAACCGAAAATCTCGAACCGCCCCAATTCCAGGTGGCCAAGCACAGTCGCTGTACCGAAGCCGACCAAGTCAGCCGACTCCGGGTTCCAGTCGGCACCTAACGTGACGACGAGCAGGTTCACTCTCGGCCCCTCGGCGGCCACTGGTATGGGGGGAGCCGTCGATTGCTCGCATTTCAACAAGGCCAAACTGTCCGGCGCAGAGTAAGCTACGAGCTCGCAGTCCAGAACGCGCGGTTTTTCGGGGTCCGTCAGGTCCAAGGTTCGCAGCACGTCCACCTGCCCAAGGGGCTCGCGGCGGACCACGTCGATGTCGGTCACGATGAAGCCGGGGCTCACGACGAAGCCAGAGCCGATTGTTGCCAGGATCAGGTGACGCTCGTCCGCACCCGCATCAAAGAGCTTGGTGACCGGAACGGGGGGCGAAGCCTCGTCTGGTCCCGGCAGTGAAACCGGAGACAAGTCGACGGCCCATCCGCGGTTGAGCTGCTCTTTCGGTATGGGATTTCCAGATTTCTTGTACAAGAGGCCGAAGTCT
>CAYSAG010000008.1:0-8731 GCA_964428935.1 uncultured Planctomycetaceae bacterium
GAAGGGGAGTGAAAATGCTCGGTGCCGAAGGTTCGCGGAAACTGTTCTGGGTCGTGGTGGCGGTCGCCGTCGTGCTCGGCCGGTTCTGTCTTGCGACGGCGTCGCCCCCGGAAGCCGAAGGCGAGTTTGAGTGGCTCAGGCACGCGCGGGTCTTCATTGTCGACGGCTACACGTACCCACTGTTTCCGAAAATCGAGTTCGACGCCGAAAAGCTGGCCCAGACGATGGTCGACATGCACGCCAACACGCTGCGCATGGCCACGTCCGGGAACTACTGGTTCATTCCGGGGACTCAATTCGGGACCGCTCCCGACCTGGGCGGTCGCGACTTGCTCGCCGAGGCCATTGCTGCGTGCAAGCCGCGAGGCATTCGCGTGGTTGCGTACGTGCGGTGCGGCGGGTCGGTTGCGGCCGAGATTGTCAAGCCGGAGTGGGCGTACCGGGCCACGCCGGACGGCCAAATTCCCGTCCGCTGGGACCTGGGGACGCGACGAGCCGCTTTCTGCTGGAACACCGGCTACCGAGCGGCCTTCTTCGACCTGATTGAGAAACTGGTGACCCGCTACGACGTGGACGGCGTTTACTTCGACGCTTGGAAGTTGTTCTACCGTTTTCGTCCGCCGTACGTGTGCTACTGCGAGGGATGCCGTGAAGGGTTTCGCCGAGCAACCGGACTCGAACTTCCCTACCACAAGAACGCGAATCAATACACGGCGGCCGAGCGGCAGGTCATTGGCCGCTACCACGATTGGTACCGCGAGCAGTTGGTGCAGATTTTTCGCCAGACGAAGCGAATCATTCGCTCACACAAGAAGATTCCGCTCATTTTCAACCTGAACCACGCTCGGTTCATTCGCAACGCCAGGTTCACGGACCCGCGAATCGTCGACGAAAGCGACGCGTTCCTGTACGAAATGTCGCGGACCATGTTGGAGCGGGTGGAGGGCACCAGTCTGGCCGTGTCGCACGGACTGGCCGTCTGGCCGTACAGCGACGCCTACCACGGCTACCCTCGCATTGGCTTCTACCGGTACGGACAGCGTCAGCACCTTTACGCCACCATGGCCTTCGGCGGCTCACCCACGCTCTACCACACGTACTTTTTCGTCGACCACCCAGAGGCCCGAGGACCGGTTCGGGAAGCGTTCGGGGTCTTCGCGCGGAACGAAAAGTACGTGGCCGGCTTCCGCTCCGTTCCATTCTGTGCGGTCGTCTCGAACGACCAGGACCCGCCGGGCCACGCCCAACGCGGCCATTTGTGGAACTACGACGCCCGGCTCAACACGTCCGGCGCCTTCGCCGCCTGCCTGGACCGGCACATTCAAGTCACCTCGTTTCTGAAAGAAGACCTGGCCGACCTGCAGCGACTGAAACGCTACAAGGTGCTCTACCTTCCGGACGTTTGCTCGCTGACCGACCGCCAAGTGCGGGCCGTCGAGGAGTTCGTGCGGCAGGGGGGCGGGCTGGTTCTGACGTACGCCACGTCGTCGTACGACGAAGCGGGCCGTCGCCGCAAGGACTTCGCGCTCGGTCGGGTGGCTCGCATTCGGCCGGTCGAGCCGGACGCGGCGGCCAAGGAAAAAATCGCCGCCACCAGCGTCTTCGGCGGTGTGTGGGACGTCTACCTTCAGGCTCGACCGGGCCAGTCGGTGCTCAGTCGGCCGCTGGCCGACGACCTGCTGCCGGCGACGCCTTACCAGCCGGTCGCCGTGCGACCGGGTGGACGTGTCGTGGCCGACGTCGTCCTGGGCGACAGGAAGCCGTTCTTCCCGGGGCTCGTCGTAGCTCGTTACGGCAAAGGCAAGGCGGCTTACCTTTCCGGCCCGGTCGGTGCCATGTACCGCCAAACGCACTTGGCGCAGTTGGCCGACCTTGTCCGAGACGTCGTCCAGTGGGTCAGCCCGGACGGCCTGCCGTACCAGATCGACGCACCGTCGGGACTGATTGCCAACATGACGGCCCGAGACAACGTCCGCGTGCTGCACCTGGTCAACTGGACCGGCTGCAAGCTTGAGGCCCCCATGCAAAACGCGTACTACTTGCCGCCCGTGAAGAACGTCCACATTCGCATTCGAATTCCGGCGGGCCGCGGCGTGAAGGCCGTACGGCTGTTCGTGCCGGGTCCGTGTGAGCACCGCGTCGAGAACGAGACGCTGCACGTCACGCTGGCGAAAGTGGAAGCCTACCAGGGAGTGGTCGTCGAGCTGCAGTGACGGCGTCTCGCGCAACAAAAACCCGCGCGCCGCGTCCGGCGCGCGGGCCGTTGTCTTGCTGCCGAGTTTGGCGGAAGCCGGTACGTGCCGACGCGTCACAAGCGCTCGGCGTGGCTCTTTGCATTCCCGGCCGCGTCTCCGGTGGCGCGTCGCTACGCTTTGGGCTCGAACGGCTTGACCTTCTTCAGCACGTCCGGAGCCTTCCCGGCCTGGCCGAAAGCAATCATTCGCTCCTTGCAGACTTCTTTCATCGCTGCGCGAGCGGCCTTCAGGTAGTCGCGCGGGTCGAATTTGGTCGGTTCGCACGTCAGCACTTTCCGAATGGCTCCCGTAATGGCCAGCCGGTTGTCGGTGTCGACGTTGATTTTCCGGACACCGTGCTTGATGGCCTCTTGGATTTCCTCAATGGGAACCCCGTACGTCTCTTTCATGTAGCCGCCGTACATGCGAATGATGTCGACCAGTTCCTGCGGCACGCTGGACGAGCCGTGCATGACCAAGTGTGTGTCGGGAAGTTTTTCGTGGATTTCCTTGATTCGGTCGATTCGCAAGACTTCACCTGTCGGCGGCTTCGAGAACTTGTACGCTCCGTGACTGGTGCCGATTGCGACGGCCAGCGCGTCGACGCCCGTCAGGCCGACGAATTCGGCGGCCTGTTCCGGGTCCGTCAGCAACTGTTCCTTCGTCAGTTCCCCTTCGGCCCCGTGGCCGTCTTCCTTTTCGCCGCGGCCGGTCTCCAGCGACCCGAGGCATCCCAGTTCGCCCTCCACCGAGACGCCTCGCTGCCGAGCGTACTCGACCACTTTCCGCGTCACCTCGACGTTGTACTCGAACGTCGACGGCGTCTTGCCGTCGACCAGCAGCGAGCCGTCCATCATGACGGACGTGAAACCGTTTTCGATTGCGCTCTTGCACGTCTCGAAGCTGTTCCCGTGGTCCTGGTGCATGACAATGGGAATTTCCGGGTACAGCTCGACCGCCGCCAGCATCAAGTGCCGCAAGAACGCGTCTTGCGAGTACTTCCTGGCCCCGCGTGACGCCTGAACGATCACCGGCGACTCCGTTTCCCTCGCCGCCTCCATGATCGCCTGAATCTGCTCCATGTTGTTCACGTTCAGCGCGGCCACGCCGTAACCGTTCTCAGCAGCATGGTCCAACAACGGACGCAACGCGATCAATGGCATTGTGCTCCTCCTTCCTTCGACAACCGTCCGAATTTGTCTCGCTGAGGCGTTGTCCGCCCGCTTTTCGTGACCGCCGCCTCAGACCCGCCGTCTCCGGGCGAACGAAGACCACTCGCGGCGTCACAGCGGCAGCGTCCCAGTCCGAGCCGACGCAGCACCCAGCGGACTCACTCTCGTCCCACCTGTTTCGGTGGCCCACCGGCGGTGAAGTTTAGTGAAAAGGCCGGGCAGCGCCGAGTCGCCGGCACAAGTCCGAGCAGCGTCAGCCGGGTGGTCGTTCCGCAGCGCGTCGAGCATTGCAGACAACAACCGAAAGGTCTCGTTGGCGGACCACCGTCGCGACAGCAGCGGTCACCGGGTCGCCGGCCGCGCCTTCGGCAGCTCGTCTTGAACTTTCTTTGCAATGCCCAGCTTCTTCAGGGCCCAAATGACCCAGTACGACGGGTCGACTTCCCACCACCGGTGACCGTGCCGAGCCAGCCGCTGGAAAGCGTGGTGGTTGTTGTGCCACCCCTCGCCGTAAGTGAGCACGGCCACCCACCAAAGGTTGCGCGAGTTGTCGTCGGTCTGGTAGTTCCGGTAGCCCCACACGTGTGTGGCCGAGTTGACAAACCAGGTCGAGTGGTAGCAGACGACCGTCCGCAGACACAGTCCCCACAGCAGGAAGGAAAGGCCTTGTCGGAAGAAAACCTCCCCCACAACGTACAGGACGACACCCAGGACAATGGAGAACAGCCCGAAGAACTTGTCAAAGAAACGGTGGACAGGGTCTTTGTAGAGGTCGGGAGCCCACCGCTTGTAGAGGGCGTCCAGTTCCTCGGCCGTCATCTTGGGCTCGAACCACAAAAAGTGAGACCACCAGAAGCCGTCTCGCGGTGAGTGCGGGTCGCCGTCCTTGTCCGAACGGACGTGGTGCTTGCGGTGAGTCGCCACCCAGAACAGCGGGCTTCCTTCAGCCGCCAACATGCCACAGACCGAAAAGAAGTACTTCAAGAAACGTGGAACGACGAAACTGCCGTGTGTGAGCAGTCGGTGGTAGCCCACGGTCACGCCCAGACACGCCGACACCCAGTGCAGGACCAGCGCGACAACCAGCGCCGGCCAACTAAAGAACCAGAACGCCGCCACCGCTCCCGTGTGCATCAACGCCATCCAACCAAAATTGACCCAGTTCACTCCGTGAGGAAAACGGTCTCGGTAGCGTTTTGGCAAAGCAGCGTACTGCTCCGGCTCGCCGCCAGTCGGCCGCTGGCTGTCTGAAGGAGCTTGCGTCGTCTGTTGGTTGGGTGTTTGGTTCGGCGTCATGGCAACGATCCTCCCACACTCAACGGAATGGCTCCTGACAAGAAAGGAATCCTGGCTGCGTCACCAAGGCGGGGCTGTTGACTGTTTCGGTCGTGTGAACGTCTGAATTGAGTTTGCTGAAAGTCGGTCGCAGGTCAATGGAAATTTGTCCGACGGGAAACGAAGACGTTTCTCGGAACGGTCAGCCACGAAATGGGAAGGAAGACGGATTCCGACACAAAAGTCTCCGAGCGGCGGCCGAGCTCGGAGCTCCCGAACGGGACGGCCACATTGTGACGCAGTCACTTGTCTTCTGCCAGCTTCCCCTTCTTCAACCCGCCCGGCTCGTCTCAAATTCCGACCAAAGGAGAAGTAGGAAACAACAGAACTGTGTACAAGAAACCGCCTTCCAACTTTTCCTGAAGCCCGTCTCTTCCTCTTGACGATTCTCGAGAACGTGTTGCATACTTTCGTATGTCATACAAAAGTATGTTTTCGGGCGACCGCAAAGTGCCAAGCCTCGGGCTGCCGAAAAGCGGTTCTCGAACAAAGGGGTTGGGCCAGAAGCGGTTTGCACGGAAACGTCCCGGTTGGAGAAAGGAGGGTGAGTCGTGGAGCGAAGGAAGGAGTTGCCGGAACGGGCGGTGCAGATTTTGGAGTTCATTCGGCAGGAGCTGCAGACTCGAGGCTACGCTCCTTCGATTCGAGAAATTGGTCGTGAGGTCGGTCTGAAGTCGCCTCGCAGCGTGCAGCTCTACCTGGAACGTCTGGAACGGGAAGGGTACATCACCCGAGCGGCTCGGACGTCCCGGTCGATTCAACTGACCGAGCGTCCGCGTGGGCTGCGGCTACTGGGACACGTCCCCGCGGGCGTGCCGGTCGACGCCGTGGAAGACGCCGAGCTGTTCGACTTCGAAGCTCTCTACAACGCCGACGACCACTTCATGCTCAAAGTCCGCGGGGACTCCATGATTGAAGACCACATTGCCGACGGCGACATGGTCGTCGTCCGCAAGCAGTCCACTTGTCGCGACGGAGACATTGTGGTCGCTCGAACCCCAGACGGCGAAGTGACACTGAAGCGGTTCTACCGGGCCGGAAATCGAATTCGACTGCAACCGGCCAACAAGAACATGAAAGCGATTTACTGTCGTTCGGTTGAAATTTTGGGAGTCGTGGTGGGCGTGGTGCGGCGAGTGGTGTGAGTTGGAACAACCGGGCAAGAGGCGGCTTTGACGTAGCCGCGTCCTTGGGCTTGTGGCCGCGTTCTTGAGCCTGGCAAAAGGACGAACCGCATGAGCCCACGCACGCCTTGCCGACGCGTCCCGAACCAAACAGACAACCGAAAGCGGCTCCACAAGACACAAGCGGAGCCCGACGGCGTGGAAATGGAACCAGCAACTGAGCGAACCAACGGGCGGCGGAAGCGCATTCGCGAGTTGGCCGAGCGCATTCGTGCGGTAGAACGCTCGGTGCGGTTGGTCTGTGCACAAGCACGCCGGCCGCTGACCGAGGCCGAACTGGGGCCGTTGGCAGAGCTTTTCCCGAACCGGCGGTTGGAAGCGGGCCTGCTGGTCGAGTGGCTGTCGGACGGAGAAGGGCGAGGAGCGGCCACACTGGCGGTCCTGCTGGCTCGAGCCGCTTGGGCCTGGACCAACCGCCTGGTGGTGGTCGACGACAGCGGCCTGCCGAGCAACGAACGGCCTCGGTTGAAAGTTCAACCGGACACACGCCCTTGTTCGGCCAAACCGTCCTGGGGCTCGTCGTCTCGGTTTTACCTGCCGGCGGTCGTCGGCTGGAGCGGGGCGGCGGCTTGGGAGGTGGTGGTTGTGAGGGCCGAGCGAGAGGCGGACCGGCTGTGGGCGCTGGAGCAGGCTTTGCGGTGTCCGGCGGTGGCGGTCGTGTTGGCTCGGGTCGGACGGGTGTCGTCGGTCGTGCTGCGTCGACTGCAGCTGGCGGCCGAGGCGACCGGAGGGTTGGGGCTTTTGTTGCGTCCGGCGTCGGTGAAGGTCGAACCGTCGTGGGCGGCGGTCCGTTTTGAGGTGCAGTCGGTGCCGGAGTGCACGTCGGAGTTTGGTCGGCGGCTTCGCGTGACGCGACTTTACTGCCGTGGTCACTGGCGACCGGTGACGCTGAATCTGGAGGTGGACCATGCCACGGGTTCTGTGCGTTTGGCTGCCGAACTTCCGCGTGCAACGGCTGCGAGCGGAGCGGCCGGAGCTTAGCACACGGCCGTGCGTGGTTTACCGACGGAGCGGGAGCGGTGCGGTGGTGGTGGCGTGTTGCGAGCGGGCTTTGGAAGCCGGCGTCGTGCCCGGAATGCCGCTGGCCGAAGCTCAGACGTTGCTCGGCAGCGAGCCGCCGACGCCAGCCGACGTCGCTCGCCCGACCGTCGCCCCCGACCCGCTCTCCTCCAGCCCGGCCCACCACGCGGCCTGCTTTTTCGCGGAAGAGCCGGAGGCGGACCGGGCGGCGCTGTGGCAATTGGCTCGGCTTTGCACTCGGTTCACTCCGTGGGTGGGCGTGGAACCTTTTACGGACGACCCGTACGGCTGTCTGGACTCGCTCCTGCTGGACGTCACCGGCTGCGCGCACCTGTTCGGCGGAGAATGGCGGCTGGCCGGACGCGTCGCCGTGGCGTTGCACAAAAAGGGTTTCTCCAGCCGACTGGGACTGGCCGGAACGGTCGGTGCCGCTTGGGCTCTGGCACACTGGGGAGCGACGGTGGAGCAACGCCCTCGGCGGCTAAGCGGACTTCCGGTCGAAGCCTTGCGGCTGAGCGTTTCCACCGCCCAAACGCTCCACCAGCTCGGCCTGCACACCGTCGGACAACTCGAACGCCTGCCGCGCGAAAGCTTGCGACGTCGCTTCGGCCCCCAGCTGCTCACCCGGCTGGACCAACTCCGTGGACGAACACCCGAACCCGTGGAGGCCATTCCGTTGCCCGAACCGCTGGAAGCCACGCGGGTTTTCGACTACCCGGTCGACGAGCTGAGGGCGGTGAAGGCGGTTGTGCGAGAGCTGCTGCAAGAGCTCGTGAGGAAAAGACCACACCCGCACGTGGGGCTGCTGCGGCTCCGGGTCACCCTGACCGGCGAAGCCGAAACGGTCGACACCCCTCACCGACAGGCCGGCGACCCGTCGGTTCAGACGGAAAGCGAGACGTTCTGCGTCGGCGTCGTGGAGCCGAGCGTGTCGGTGGAGCATTGGCTGGAGTTGGTTTCGTTGCACTTGGAACGGCGACGAACGCACACGCCGGTGTGTTCGGTGCGGGTTTGTGTCGAGCAGACAGCTCCTTTGCCCAACCGCCAGCAAACACTTTTCGGCTCCGACTGCGGCCTGTCCTGTTCGTCCAGCGACGGAGAAGGACGGCGACGGTGGGCTGAACTGCTGGACCGGCTCGCTCACCGACTCGGCTCGCACAGCGTGCTTCGGCCCCGTCTGCAGCCGGACGCTCAGCCGGAACTGGCCGTCGAGTACGAGCCCGTGTTGGCCTCGACCGACACAGCAGCCGGCTCGGACGGCCGCGCAGCCGCCGCCGGGGAAGGCCGTCTACGAACGAACCGAGCCGGTCCTGGCTCCGGGTCGGCCCGTTTGCGTTCGCCCCAGCCGAGCCCCCGGACGTCGAACTCCTCGCTGTCGAACTCGACCAGCCCGCCGGCGTCGGACCGCGTGTCGAGCAGCCCGCTGGTCTTCGGCAACCGGCCGCTCTTCCTGCGTGAGCCGCCGGAGCCGGTCAAAGTGGTGTCGGTGGTTCCCGAAGGAGCCCCACTGCGGGTGTGGCTGAACGGTCGCCCGTGGCAAGTGGCCCGAAGTTGGGGACCGGAACGAATCGAAACGGGGTGGTGGCGTCACCGGCCGGTCCGTCGGGACTACTTTCGAGCCGAGTTGTCGGACGGACGGCACGTGTGGCTGTTCCACGACGTCGACTCGGGACAGTGGTTTCTGCACGGCGTGTTCGACTGAGCTCCGGCCCGGACAGGGAGGGACCTTCCGGCGTCCGGGAACGCGCCGTCCGCGCCGGAGGGACGCGCTTTGTCGCGTCCGCGT
>CAYSAG010000008.1:8831-40171 GCA_964428935.1 uncultured Planctomycetaceae bacterium
CCGGAGGGACGCGCTTTGTCGCGTCCGCGTCACGGGGACGTGGTCCCTTGCGTCCCGCGACGTCCTGCGCCACCACTGGGCAGGCACAAGGCCTGCCCCTACGGTTCGGACGGGCAGGCACAAGGGTTTGCCCCTACGGTTGGAACGCTGGCGCGCCCGCCTCGCGTCCCGCGTCACCTGTCCCGCGTCCCGAATTCCGAATGCCGAACTCCGAATTCCGAACCGACGGCGGCCACGACGGAGCGTGGCCCTCCAGCACGCGGAAACGCATTTCGACGCGTCCGCGCCGGAGAGACGTGGTCCCTTGCGTCCGTGACAGGTGGTCTGTTGGGCCGGCCACGACGGAGCGTCGTGTTCCGCAGTGCTGTCGGGTGAGCGTTTTGCCAACGCGTTGTTCGTAACGAGCGGACGGAGCACAACTCATGCCCGAGCAGCCGCCTCCCAAACGAGTGTCCGTTGTGCGGCCGGTCCGAGCCAAAGCGGCGAAGGGACCGGAGGACCGGTCCGACGGTCGTTCGTCCGGTTACGCCGAGTTGCACTGCAAGACGAACTTCTCGTTTTTGGAAGGTGCGTCTCACCCAGACGAGCTGGTCTTGCGAGCGGCGGAACTGGGCTACACGGCTCTGGCCATTACCGACCGCAACAGTCTGGCGGGTGTGGTGCGAGCTCACGTGGCGGCCAAAGAAACGGGGCTGAAGCTGCTGGTGGGAGCGGAAGTCACTCCCGAGGACGCTCCCCGCGTCGTTCTGCTGCCCACCAACCGGGCCGGCTACGGACGGCTTTGTCGGTTGATTACGCGCGGCCGCCGGCGAGCTCCGAAGGGAGAGTGTCGCCTGTCGTTCGCTGACGTGGCCGAGCACGCCGACGGGTTGTTGGCCTGCGTCGTGCTGAAAGACCTGTGGTTGGAACCGGTCGCCGAGCCGGTTTGGAAAGTCGGTCTGAAAGGAGTCGCGACGAGCTCCAGAACGGCTTTGGGGGAAGGGAAGGGCGAGCGGGACGTCGTCGTGTGGCAACGCACGGAACCGCTCGGGACACGGAACTGCTTTCGGTCAGACCGAACGGCTCGACGGTCCAAGCGGAAAACCGAACCGACGGCCGACCGGCTTCGACCAAACGAAGCACTTGAAGTGGCGACGGCGTGGCTGCGGCAATTCCGCCAGGTTTTCGGCGACCGTTGTTACGCTCTGGCCGAACTCCACCTCGGTCCCAACGACCGGTGGTTGTTGCGTCAGTTTGCTGTGGCGGCAGATCGGGCCAACGTTCCGCTGGTGGCAGCCAACGACGTCCTGTACCACATTCCTCAACGGCAGGCTTTGCAAGACGTGCTGACGGCTGTCCGACTGGGCTGTACGGTGGCGGAACTGGGAAACCGACGGCCGCCGAACGCCGAACGTTACTTGAAGCCGCCGGCGGAAATGTGGCAACTGTTCGCCGAGCGACCGGACGTGGTCGAGCGGACGGTCGAAGTGGCCGAGCGTTGTCGCTTTTCGCTGGACGAGCTTCGCTACAACTACCCTCAGGAAATGTGTCCGCCCGGCAAGTCGCCGATTCAGTTTCTGAAAGAGCTGACTTGGCAAGGGGCGAGGCAGCGGTACCCGCAAGGGGTGCCGGAGAAGGTCAAGAAGCTCATTGAGCACGAACTGAAACTGATTGAGGAGCTGCACTACGAGTCGTACTTCCTGACGGTGTGGGACTTGGTGCGGTTTGCCCGCAGCCGGGGAATTCTTTGTCAGGGACGCGGCTCAGCCGCCAACTCGGCCGTCTGCTACTGTTTGGGCATTACGTCGGTGGACCCGGACCGAATCGACGTGTTGTTCGAGCGGTTCGTCAGCCGCGAACGAAACGAAGCTCCGGACATTGACGTCGACTTCGAGCACGAGCGTCGCGAAGAGGTCATTCAGTACATCTACGCAAAGTACGGGCGCGAGCGGGCGGGCATGACGGCCGAAGTCATTACTTACCGACCTCGCTCGGCCGTTCGCGACGTGGGCAAAGCCCTGGGGCTGTCGCTGGACTGCGTCGACACGTTGGCCAAGAACCTGGAAAACTTCGACAACGCCGAAGGGCTGTCGCAACGGTTCGCCGAAGCAGGACTCGCTCCCCACTCACCGCTGGGCCGACAACTGCTCACGCTGGTGCAGGAACTGATTGGCTTCCCACGGCACCTTTCGCAGCACGTCGGCGGAATGGTCATGACGCAGGACCAACTCTGCGAACTGGTGCCCATTGAAAACGCAGCCATGCCCGGCCGGACCGTCGTCCAATGGGACAAGGACGACCTGGACGCCCTGGGCATTCTCAAAGTCGACTGTTTGGCCTTGGGCATGCTGACGGCCGTTCGGAAGTGTTTCGAGTTGATTGAGCGGCATGAAGGACGGCGGTTGACCTTGTCTACCGTGCCGCCCGAAGACCCGGCCGTGTACGACATGATTGACCGAGCGGACACCGTGGGCGTCTTTCAGATTGAAAGCCGAGCTCAAATGAGCATGCTGCCGCGGCTCCGGCCCCGCTGTTTCTACGACTTGGTCATTGAAGTGGCCATTGTCCGGCCAGGGCCCATTCAAGGAGACATGGTTCACCCGTACCTGCGGCGGCGAAGCGGAAAGGAACCCGTGGAGTACCCGGACGAAAAGGTCAAGGCCGTGCTCCACAAAACACTCGGCGTTCCCATTTTCCAGGAACAAGCCATGCGGCTGGCTGTGGTGGCGGCCGGTTTTACCCCAGGCGAAGCCGACCAATTGCGACGGGCCATGGGGGCGTGGCGAAGGCCGGGACTGATGGACCGCTTCCGTCAGAAACTCATCGACGGAATGAAGGCCAACGGTTACTCGGAGCAGTTTGCCGAGCAGGTGTTTCGACAAATTCGCGGGTTCGGCGAGTACGGGTTCCCCGAGTCCCACGCCGCCAGCTTCGCTCTGCTGGTCTACGTTTCCGCTTGGCTGAAACACTACTACCCGGCCGCCTTCACAGCGGCGTTGCTCAACAGCCAACCCATGGGTTTCTACGCACCAGCCCAACTTGTGGCCGACGCTCGACAACACGGCGTCGAGGTCCGGCCGGTCGACGTTCAGTTCAGCCACTGGGACTGCACGCTCGAGCCGCTCGACACACCTCAGACCAGCCGCCCGGCGGGCTCTGCCAGCGAGACCAACAGACAACGACTCCACTCGAAAACGCCAGCCGAGCAGAAGCCGACGAAGTTTGCTCTGCGACTGGGCTTCCGAATGGTCAAAGGACTGTCGGCAAAGCACGCGGAACGAATTGTGGAAGCCCGTCGACAAGGCTCGTTCCGCTCTTTCGACGACTTCGTCCGCCGAACCCGACTCACCAGCGGCCCCTTGCGACAACTCGCTCAAGCCGACGCTTTTCGTTCTCTCCAGCTCGACCGACGCCACTCCCACTGGCAGGCCTTGGCCCGCCACAACCCTCAGCCTTTGTTCGACCAGTGGCCGGAGGCACCGGTCACGCTGCCGAAAATGAACGCTCAAGCGGAAGTGGTGGCCGACTACCAAAGCCTCGGCTTGTCGTTGCGAGGACACCCACTGGCGTTCTGGAGGGAGTGGTTGGAACGACAAGGCGTGCTCCCCGCCGAGCGAGTGAAGCAGCTGCCGCCGAACGTCCAAGTGAAGGTCGCCGGCCTGGTGTTGCTCAGACAACGTCCGGGAACAGCCGGCGGAATCACCTTTGTAACCCTGGAAGACGAAACCGGACTGGTCAACCTGATTGTGCGACCGGAGGTTTGGCAACGGCACCGGAAGGTCGCTCACACAGCGACCGCTCTCCTGGCTTGGGGGCACTTGCAGCGCGAGGCGGGTGTGGTCCACGTGGTGGTTTGGAAGCTGCAAGACCTGGCCGCCCTGGTCCGCGACGTGCCCGTCGCGTCGCGCAACTTCCACTAATTGAGGGCTTTCGGAAGCTCGCTCGTTGCTTTTTTCAGGAATTCGCGGCTTTGGAGCGATCGGACGCGTTTCGTGAAGCTGCCCTTCGAGACGCGAACCGTCAGCGGCCACGACGGAGCGTGGCCCTCCGGTACGCGGAAAACATTTCGACGCGTCGGCGTCAGAGGGACGCGCTCTGTCGCATCCACATCGGAGAGACGTGGTCCCTCAAGTCCCGCGACGTCCTGCGCCACCGCAGGGCAGGCACGAGGCCTGTCCCTACAATCCCGGACACCTTCTTCACAAATTCGCCAGCGTCACTTTTCGCCAGCGGTCCTGCCGCCCCGCGTCTCCGACGGTCGTCAACAGTCAACTCCGCCCTCGTGTCGGCCGGAGATTCCCAACAAAAAACGGGCCGCTCCGCGGAGCGACCCGTCGTGAGCTAGCCTGGCTGCTACGACAAGCAACCAGCGTGTTTTCGGTCTGGGCTCGGAGTCGTCTTACTGACCCACCTCGCCGTCGACACCGAAGCACACAATGTTGACCTGCGTGGTGTCACCGGCGTCAATTTCGTCCTCGTACTTGAAGCCCGCGCACGCGGTCTTGCAGCCGCAGTACTCCAGGTCCTTCGACAGACCCGGCACGTTGTAGCTCTGGTCAATCGCGCCGATTGCCTGAGCCAAGTCGTTCAGCTCCTGAACCAACGCAATACGAACCGCGCTCCAGCCGACAGCGGCCATGCAAATCAGCAGCGTCAGAATCAGCGCCAGCTCGGCCGACACAACAAAACCGGCCTCGTCGTGAAACAGCTTCTTCAACATTCCTGAGTCCCCTTAACCTGAAAGAAGAGAGTTGTGAGAGAGTGAGAGAGACAACCGACACGCCAGCTTCCTGTCCAGCTGGCCGACCCTGTTCGCGGTCAGGGTCAACCACCCCCGAAACGGGAAACACCTCGTGCGTCTCCCCGACATGGCCATGTCGGCGGAGCTGGTGGAGCACACCCTGTGCCACGGTTCGCAGACCGGACCTTCTTTCGCTCAGGAACGTCGAAGACTTCAGCTTCAGAAGTGCTTGTCCCACAAAAACTTGCGAAAGCTCCACGTGGTTGCAAAGCGGCGACCAAGCGAACGACTCCTCCCACGCCGGTGTTAACGCCCCTTGACAGAGTGTCTACCCAAGCGTCAAGCGGCCACGACAGCCACGTGACCGCCCGCCTCGCGTCCCGCCTCACCCGTCCCGCGTCCCGAATTCCGAATTCCGAACCGACGGCGGCCACGACGGAGCGTGGCCCTCCGGTACGCGGAAACGCATTTCGACGCGTCCGCGTCGGAGGGACGCGGTCCCTCGCGTCCCGCGACATCCTGCGCCACCGCAGGGCAGGCACAAGGCCTGCCCCTACAGTTCGACGTTCGGCGTCGCTGGGGTTGGAAGCCCCCCGTCACAGCCAAATCAGCTTGGCCGTGGCTTGCATGGCTTGAACAATGTCGTTCATGCAACTGGGAGTACCGACCAGCGGCTTGTCTTTCAGGCCGAAGTACTCCAGGCACGTCGTGCACAAGAGCACGTTCGTGCCACGCTGAAGCAGTTGCCGCAACCAACCGGCGACCGGGTGATCTTCGACGGCCAGGTGCACGCCGTCGGAGTACACCAACACGTACTTGGGCACGCTGTCCGACTCGGCCTGGATTTGCAAGAACTTCTGCAGCAGCAGCTGGCACAGTTCGTCCGGCCCGCTGCCCATGCCGTGCTTGGTGAGAATGAGTGCTTCGTCGCGCATGGCTCTGTCTTGGTCCCGTTGTCCGTTCTTGATTTCCGTTGCGGCTTCCGGAGTCCTTCGGACCGCCGTGTTTTCCTGGCCGGCAGGCCGCCCGCACGGAAGCCTGCCAGCCTCCAACTGCCGGACCTTCTCCGCCTCACCGCCGCTCGACCCAAATGGCCGACGACCACGCCCACTGGTTGTCTTCTTGCTGGACCCGCACGTAGTAGTACGCGGACTGGCCCGGCTGGAGCTCCGAGTCCGTGAACCGGAATTCGCACTCCGCTCGACCGGGTCGCGTCGTGTACACAAATCGGTTGTTTCGAACGATTTGGACTTGCTTGACGGGCGCGGTTCCCTGGACCTGGACGGTGAAGGTCGGAGTGCCGTCCACGCGGACCCGCTCGCCCAACAAGTGGTCTTGCAACCGGAAGTCCAAGACCAGTGTGTCGGTGGCGCCGAAGGACCGTCGGTTTCGCAAGGCCTCCAGCACGCCGCGTCGCGAAAACTCCTCGGCGTAGACGGCCGCGTAAGCGCTGTGGACCAGTCCGTGGTCCGAACTGGCAATGACTCCAATGTCCACGCCCCGTTCCAACGCGTCCCACAGGTAATGGCCCTTGCGGGTCACACGCACGGCCGGCGGCGCGCCGAAAAACTCGTAGCAACCTCGGGCTTGGAAAATCTCCGCCACCCGCTCGAAGTTCGCGTTCCACTTCCGCCAGTCTGTTGCTGAAGGACCGTCGGCCAACTGGTGTGGAATGACGACCACCTCTTTGCCCTGCAACACACGAAACAGGTCCTCGGGAGCGTCTTCCTCGTAGCACGGGTTGCCTCGTTTCAAGTAAACCACGTTCTTGTGGCCGCCGCGTTTCAAGAAGGAGCCGCCGTGCTCGTAGCCGTACAGCGTCAAGAAACGTCCGGCAATGTAGAACAGGTCGCAGTACTTTTGCGAGCGCCACCACGCGTAGTCCTGCAGCGGACTTTGCTTTCGTTCGTACCGGTGTTTCAGCAAGTCCTGGTCGTGGTCCGAAATGGCCAGGAAGTCCAGTCGAGCCGCGTCAATGGCGTAGCGGTAGGTGTCAATCAGTGAGCCGTCGTAGTTCATGGCACAGCGGGAAATGTCGGTGTGACGGTGTGTGTCGCCGAAGAGCAGTTCGAACCGTCGGCCGCCGGCGGTGAGGGTCGGTCGGTTTTGCCGAGGCAGAGCTCGCGGAACCGCCGTGCCGTCGACGACGGGGGCGGTTCCCTGTGGCTCCGTTGGCAGCGAGACGCTGGCTCGCGTCCCGTCCGCAACCCGCAGCGTGGCCGCGTGGACGTTGTGGTTGACCGGCTCCTCGGCTCGCTCTGGTCGCCTTCCGTCCTCGGCCCACGCGACGGTCAGCGTGCCGTCCGAGCCGGGCCACAGCGAGACACGCATGTCGTTTCGTCCGTTGCTGGTGGGCAGTCGGACCGGCGTCGACCACCGCCCGTTCTGGTACACCGTCACGTACGGGTTCCAAATGCCGCGGCTTTGGTAAGGACGTCCGTTGGGGCGGCGACCGGGCGGCGTCAGGTCGTGCAGGTGACGAAAGACCAGCCAGAGCCGGCCGTCGGCGTCGACGGACAATTCCGGCAGCTCACAGAACCGAGCCAGCTCGCCGGTCAACACGGACGACAGGCGCTGAGTCGGTCGGGTCACGCGGTTGCCCTGCAAGCAGCACAGTCCCAGAGCCCGGCTGCTGTGAAGTCGTTGCCGCGACGGCGTGTGACGCCCCCAGTTCGCCCCGGCTTCGTCCCACGCCACCCACACGCGGTTTTGCCGGTCCACGGCCAAGGCGGCGTGGGCTTCGTAGCGGGGCGTTGCAGCCACAGCCAGGGTGGGCCCAAGCCGGTCACCGTCCAGACAGCGCAGCAGAATGTCGTAGCTGCCCGAGCGGTAACTGTCCCAAGCGACGTACACCCGCCCGTCGGCGTCCGCGGCGACCGCCGGTTCCCAGTCGCTGGCCGGACTTTCCGAAACGTTCCGTCGGCCGACCAGTCCGCGCGGAGTCAGCTCGGCCAGAAAAATTTCGTAGGCCCGGTCCGCCACTCCCTGCCAGGCCACCCACAGTCGGCCCCGACTGTCGCAAACCAGTTGCTGACGCATTTCCGTGCCGGCGTCGTCGGTCAGTTGAACGGGCTCGGACCAGCGGCCTTGCCAGAAGTACCGGCCCCAAAGGTTCCAGTTCGAGCGTTGGTCGTCGTTCTGAGCCCAGGTCAGCCAGAGTCGGCCTTGGCCGTCGCGGCCAAAAGCCGGACACCAGTGGTCACCGGTCGCCTCGGACAGCACGACCGGCTCGCTCCAGCCGTCGTCTCGCAGTTGGCTCACCAGCAGCCGGTCCTGCGTTCCGTCCCATGAGACCCACGCCAGCCAGAGCCGGCCGTCGGCGTCGCGTCCCAGCGCCGGGAACTCGTCTTCGCTCGTTGTCGACGTCGGCGGACCGAGCTCTGCCACGGTGACGGCGGGCGACTGCGGAGCAGCCGCGACAGCCCGCGCCCCCCTTGCCGCAACCAACGTCGCCCCCCAAACCGCTCCCGACACAACCGCCGTTGCCCAAACCAAGCGTCTCCAGCTCAAACGCCGCAGTGACCCGTTCCCGCTCATGACTGCCCGTTCCTTCACCGTTGTTTCGTCACAGGAAAAAAGCGACGCTCTTTAGGGGCCGAAGCTTCTGCTGCCGAAGCTCCGAGTACAACTTTCGGCTGCTCGGGCCATCGGCGTCCTTCGAAAAAGAACCGCCGACCCGCCGCGGCCTTCGCATGCCCACGCTGAAATCGCGTCAGCTCGCACACTTCGGCTTTCACTGCGCCGGGCGCTGCGACTGGACTTTCAGGCCGGTCAGCCGGCGGCCGCCTGGTCGCCGAATTCGGCAACCGACCTGCCAGCCGCCTCGCTGGTCGACGACCTTCAACATCAGGTCGTTCCAGCCTTTCTTCAATCGAGCCGGCACGACCACCTGTCGAGGCTCGGCGGCGTGCTCCGCCCACCGGTCGAACAACAGTTTGCCGTTCAGCCACACTTTGACGCCGTCGTCGCTGCCCAACTCCAACTGAACGCTCTGGTCAGTCGGAGACCAGACGAACGTTCGCAGGTAGGCAGCGCAGAAGTCCAGCGAGCCGAACGTCGCCTCCAGATTGATGCTCCAATTGCCAATGCCGCTGGTGATTTTCTTCCACCGAACCGAGTCCGGTGCCTGCTCGGGCGGAAAAGCCGTCTCGTAAACGCCGCGACCGTCCTTGCCCTTTTCGGTGAAGGGCCCGACGCCAACCCAATCGAGAATGTGGTCGCGGTAAATGTCGAGCGCGTCGAGCACTTCACGTGCTCGCCGACGCACGTCCGGGTGCTGAACCTTTGCCAGAACCTTTTCCAGTGCGGCGGAGGCGCGTTTGGGGTCTTTCCGTCGCACCCGCCATGCAATTCGTACGGCCGCCACGCCCGCATTGGCCCGCAACTGCGGGTTGTCCAGCAGGCTCAACGCCACGGCCAGCGCCTCGGGACGCTCCGCCGTCAGACCCAGCTGCTCCAACACCCGCTTCTTGTCCTCCAACCGCTCGAGCGACTCAATGGCCTGTCGGTAGCGTTGTGTTGGGTTGGTCGAACGAGCGGCCAGAGCCAGGTAACCTCTTACGGCCAAGTCCTTCAACTCGGGTGTCGGCGCCAGCGCGACGGCGTCAATCAAGTCTCCGGCGACTCGCTCGTCGGGCCAGTCGACCAACGCCTGCACGGCGGCCGAAACGAGGTCCGGCTGGCCCGAGTGGAGCGCTTCCCGAATGGCGCGTCGAGCCGACTCGGCGCCGCTCTTTCCCAACGCGCGAATCAGAGCTGGCCGTTTCGACTTGGGAGCCTTCTCGAGGGCGGCTAGCACAGGCGCACAAGACTGTTCGCGGTCGGAGGCCCGTAGGAAGACACGCCCAATCGTTTGCAGGACCATGTCGAGCTCCGCCGGCTCGGTGCGAGTCAGGGCCAGTTGGGTCAGCGCAGGTAGGTGCTCCGAGCGAGCCAGAGCGCCGAGCGTGCGAAGGGCCTCTGCGCGGACGGACGGCTCGGGGTCGGTGGCCGCCTGCAGGACCGGTTCCACCGCCTCCGCCGCTCGCCGTTCGGCCAGTGCGTGCAGGACCTCAACGCGGACCGCTGGCTGCGCCCGGCTCAGTTGCTCCACCAGTACGGCGTCGACGCGGTCGCCTTTCAGGTGCCGCAGGCTGGCGCGAGCGACAAGCCTCTGCTGTTCCGTTCCGTGCGCGGCCAGTCGAAGCAACAGGGGGACCGTTTGAGCTCCACCGACGGAACCCAGCGCCTCAATAGCTGCCAGCCGAAGCGGTTCGTTGTCGGCTGTGGCGGCCTTGGCCAAAGCCGGTTCCGCAGCCGGGTCGCCGCGCACGCCCAAGGCTCGAACCAACAGGACCTGCTCTTCCGGCTCCAACTGCTCCACCACCCCGGCCAACTGTTGCGTGTCGCCGCACCCGGCCAATTGGCCGACCAGGGCAATGGCGAAACGCCGTTCCTTGGCGTTGCCCGACCGAATCGTTTTAGTGAGCAACTGCGTGGCCTTTGCACCTCCAATGCTGACCAAGCCACGGAGGCCGGCGAAGTGGAGCCGCTCACTGTCGGACCGCTGGTAGAAAGCCTGGTAGATTTTCTCGGCCCGAGCTGTCTGTCCAGCCAAGGCCAGCGTCTCTGCGCACTGCAGAACAGCGTTTTGCAGCTCGACGGCTCGACGTCCCTCAGCCGTCTGCAGTCGAGCCAACAACGGCTCGCAAGCACCAATCCGCGCCAGCGCGACGGCCGCCGCTCGGGCCACCACCAGCTCGTCCGACTCTAACAGCTCCGCCAGAGCTGGCACGGACCGTTGGTCGTGTCGGTTGCCGAGCGACTCAATGATTCCCGCCTGCACTCGTCCCGACGTCTTGGGCAACGCGCGACGAAACGCCGCAGTGACAGTTTCCCCTGGCATGCGTTCCAAGGCGTAACGGGCCATGTGCGACAATTGCGGGTCGGTCAACAGTTTTTCCAGGGCCGGAACACAACGTTCCGTGCCCACCACTCGCAGTTGGCGGCAGAAGAAAGCGCGAGCGTCGTTCGTTGTCGACTTTTCGAGCCCGGCAATCAGACGCTGTTCCACTTGGCTCCGCAGGGGCGAGTCGGGCGAAAGGTGAAAGACAATCTCTTCAATCTTTTGCAGCGCCGCCGAGCTTTGGCCGTACCGAAAGTTCAACGCGGCTTGCACGGCAGTGTCCAGCTCCTGCAAGAGTCGCCGTTGTTGTTCCGGCTGCTCTTGCGCCGACTGTCGCTGCTTTTGCTGCCGTTCAGCGCTGGTCGCGGGGGCCGTCGTCCAGACAAGCGTCAGCAGTACGGCTAACCGAACAGCGTACTTGGTCAACATGTCTTCGCCTTTCTTCAATGGGCTCGTTGGTCGCCTTGCGGTGTGGTCGGAGCTGCGGTGGCTCCGATTCGCCCAACCGCTGCCGCAGGACACGCCACGTGACATGCTAGCCCGTCGCGCTGGCAGGGACTTTGTCGACGCGTCGGGTTCGCGTCCGTCTGCTGTAGCCGGCCTCGTGTCGGACCGGTCCGGCTCTACCCTGCCTGTCAAGTCAAAGACCATGGCTCGCGCTTAGGACGGTCGAGCCAGCGGTTGGCCTCGGGGTCGCCAATGATTTCCTCCTTTTCCGGGTCCCAGCGAAGAGGCCGGTTGAGCCAGTAAGCAATGTTGCCCAGGTGGCAGAGCGTAGCCGTGCGGTGAGCGACTTCAATGTCGCGGAACGGAAGCTCGCGCGTTTTCACGCAGTGGATGAAGTCGCCGAAGATTCCTCCGCGGCCCTTGTAGTTCGGAATGTAAATGTCGGGCGGTTTGGCTTTGCGGCCGGTGCGGTCACCTTTTTCGGAGATTTCGCCTTCGGTGCCGCGGAAATTCAGAATGCCGCCCCACCCTCCGCCGTGGTAAATGCGCACGCCGTTTGCGAAAACGAACGTCAGCCGCGGAAAGTCTTTTCCGTCCGGGGGAATGATTTCGACCGGGCCGGTCCGGTGCAGTCCCAAAGCGAAAAGGGCTCCGCCGAACGTGTGGCAGCCCCAGTCGGTCATGCCACCCCCGGAGTAGTCACGGTACGGGCGAAAGCCGCCTCGAATGAGGTTCGGGTGGAAAGGTCGCCACGGAGCGGGGCCCAGCCACAGGTCCCAGTCAACCCCCGGCGGCGTCTCGACCGGCGGCAAGTAACACGGCCCCGACGGCCCGCCCACGTTCACCCATGCCTCTTTGACCTCGCCAATGGCTCCCCCACGCACCATTTTGTGGAACCAATTGTAGTCGCCCCAAACCCGTTGACTGCCGCCGGAAAAGACGCGTCCGTAACGCCGAGCGACCGTCACCATTTGGCGCCCCTCGCGGATCGTCAGCGTTTCGGGCTTTTCGCAGTAAACGTCCTTGCCGTTTTTCATGGCGTCAATCGAAATGATTGCGTGCCAGTGGTCCGGCGTGGCAATCAAGACAGCGTCGATGTCTGGCCGGCGAGTGATTTCGCGGAAATCGGCGTACGACTGGCAGTCCGTGTTTCCGTAGCGCCTGTCGACCATGTTCTTGGCCAGTTGGCGGTGTTCGGCCACGACGTCGCACACGGCCACCACCTGGACCTCGGGAAACCGAAGGAAGCTGCCGAGGTCCGAGCGGCCACGGCCCCCCATTCCAATGGCTCCCATGACGATCCGGTCGTTCGGGCCGGCTCCGCGAGCGTAAGACCGTAGAAAAAGCGGAGCCGTGCAAGTCGCGACCGTACGTCGCAGGAAGTCCCTTCGTCGAACGGACAGATTTTTTCGGTTCATGAGCTGTTCCTCCTGTCTTGCGGCACCTTCGGCCGGACGGCCCGTGGTTTTCAGCGGCCGGTCGGTTCGTCGCCGGCAGGGAGTCGTTCGAACTCCACTCCGCACAGGACCGGTGCCGTCCGACGCGTCAGCCTTTGAGCCGCTGGGACCAGCTCGACCACCAGCGCCCGCCGGGCCACGACGTCGAACTGTCGAACGGCCGGTCGGTTCAGGCCGCCCGCCGCCGCGACGACGTCGAAGTTTTTCAGAACGGTCCGTCCTTGCAGTCGGACGTCGAACACTCGTTCGCCCGGCTCGGCTCCGTCCAGCTCGGCGAAGTGCAGTCGCACGCGGAGCCGCTGCGGCTGGGCGGCCGAGCGTGGCACGACCAGCAGCCGTTCGAACCCTTGCCCCAGCGTCGGCGGTTGCTTCAGCGGCCCGCGGCCCGTCACGCAAACCGCAAGCCGGCTGCGGTCCAAGCCTGCGGCCGACAACGTTTTCCACGGAATGACCAGCTCGCCGCACAGCCGGCCGCCGTCGCGGTGCACGGAACCTCGCCACGGAGCGTTGAAAGACGCGTCTTCGCCGTGCGCTCCCAGCGGTGGCAAGCGGACCGGCCACGGAAGCGGCGACACCGCCGAGTAGACTCCCGAGCGGTCCGGTTTGCGGCTGCGCTGGAACTGCACGGTTCGACCGGCTCCCGCCGACAGGCGAAAGACCTGGTACGCGTTCGGGTCGCGGTCCGGAGTCCCAGCCGGGTGCCACAGCGCCCGGAACCGCTCCCCCTTCGCGTCGCCGTCCTGCACGACGACTTGAACGGCCAATGTGCTTCCCGGTGCCGGCCGGAACGAACCGGCTCGGCCGAGCGTCGACCACGGAACGAGCAGCTCGACCTGGTAGCCGGTCGCCGTTCGTTTCCCGGCCGCCTCGACGTCCGGAACGGTTCGCTGGCGTGCCGTCTTCGCGGACTTGGTGCGACGCTGCCGCTTGCCCGCGTCCGCCCACAAGGCCACGCCGTTCGGCTTGGAGCCGTCGGGCGAAACCGTCACTCGCACAGCCGGAGCTCGTCCCGCTTCGTCCGCCGCGTAGACCGCGACCCAGTCGCTGACGGGAAGCGTTTTCCGGTCCGTCGCGCCGCGCACGCTGTCGTCTTGCACCTCCACGGCCACCAGCAGTCCCTTTTCGTTCCACCCGACCCGAACCGTCGGGTCGAAGTCCTTCTGTGCCAGGAACGTGCCACCGGGGCCGGGAAGTGACTGCACCTGCAGCCCTTGCCCGTTCCAGTCGGACAGGTCCCCGTCGACCTGTGCGCGACACGGGGGCAGGTCGAGAGCCGGCAGCGGCGGTGTTTCATAGACCCACAAGGCGTCGTAGCGACGGCCCGTGGCCGACACGCCCACGTGCAGACACCGGTCCGCCGGTGCGTCGCGGCCGTCGGGAAGCGAACTCAGCAGACACTCGAACGACTCTTCTTGCCAGACCGGGAAGTCCGTCTCGTCCGAGCCGTCGGACGACGAGCCGTCCGGCCCGGCCGGCTTCGAATGCTCGTGCTGCGTCTTCTGCCCTTCGCGGCCGCCCGCTTTCTGGAACGCGACGTAGAGAGCGTGGTCGTCGTAGCGCAGCCAAGCGACCGTGTTGTGACCGGCCGGGATCGGCTTGTAGCCGTCCCAGCAGGCGTCGTCCAGCCGCCCGTCCACGCGTGGAGCCTGCTCGACAGGCCAAGCCGTCACCGCTCGGTCGAACAACCGCAGGTCGAACTCCGCTCGTCGCAAGCCCCGCAACCCGCTCGTGTAAACCCACGGACGGTCCGTTCCCCCCACTGGCCGCAGCTCGCTGTTGCGACGGAACGGCCCGAAGCCGTCGGCGAACTCAAAGCGGTAGGGCAGGGCAATGTCCCGGCGGCGTTGGGGCGTGTCGGGGCGGGGCAGGGCGAGCCACAACTGGCCGCTGGAGTCACGACGGTCGCCCGGCGCTCCCAAGTTCCACGCCACACGCTGCAGCTCGGCGTTGGGAAGCCGTGTGTAGAACACGGCCCAGTCCTCTTGCCGCTCGCGCGGCTCGGCCGGTTCCAACGCAACGGTCGTCTGGAACGAGTACGAACAGGTGCAGCCAGCGTCGGCCGGCGGCGCCAGCACCAGTCCGGCAGCCGCAATGGCATTAATGAAACAACCGGCTCGAACACCGCCGAAGTTGTGCACGCCGGTGTCGCCGGCCAGGTCGAGGATGCCCAACGTGGACGAACGGAAAAGCAGCAAGTTGGGACAGCCGGACAAGGTTCCGCAGCCGTAGGAGCGGGCGAAGGTCCAAGTCGAGCTGCCCGTCAAGCCGGTTGGCCGCGACTTCGGCTGCCCGGTGCGAAGGTCGTAGGCCACCGGCTCGGCGTAAACCGTGTCGTCCACAATGACCGGAAAGCGACGCATGTTGACGCGGCGGTGGTAGAGCAGCCGGCCGGTGCGAGCGTCGTAGCCGGACATGGCTCCGCCGCCCGTTGCCAGCACCACCCCGTCGCTGCTCCACAGCTCGCTCCGTCCAGCCACGCCCTGCTCGGTCTGCCACAGCCGCTTTCCCGTGCGTGCGTCCAGCGCGAGCAGTTGCCACGAGTCCGGAACGGACTGGCCCCGCCGACGGGCCGCTTCGACGCGCCGCGGGTCCGTCCGTTCCAACAAGAAGACGCGACCGCCCTGGACACACACCGCGTTGTTGCTGACCGGACGAGCCGCCGTGTACGTCCAGAGGACCCGCCCTTGCTTGTCCAGCAGGAAAAAGTACCGCCCTTCTCGTTCCGTCCCGAGGCTGCCCAGCAGACCGGCGTCCGTCACCGACAGGTAGCTCCACACCAACGACGCGGCCTGCTTCGCGGTCAAGCCGAAACGTTCCAGCGGCGGTTGGAACTTGCGGACCGTGCGACCGGTGGCCGGGTCCAGCTGAAGGCACTCGCGTCCCGTGGCCAAGTACACGCCCTGGCTGTCTGCCACGACGTTACTGCCGGTGACGTGGACCGGGAAGCGTCCCGCTTTGGCGAAGTCGCGCCGCCACAGCTGTCGGCCGTTGTAGGCGTCGACGGCCAGAACGCTCTCCTGACCAATGACGAAAAAGCGACCGTCGACGCACAACGGAGCGGGGCCTTTCCAATGTCGGGAAACCATTCGAGCTGGCCCGGGGCGGCCGAACCACAACACTCGCAACGGCAAGCGGACCCGGCGGTCATTCGAGGCCCCGGTCTTGGCGGCGTTGGCGTACTGGTGGGTCCAGTTGTCCGAGCCGGGCAGCGGACCGCGGACGACCAGGACTGCCCCGTCCTCCACGCGGACCTCTCTGTCCGGGACTCCCGCTTGCAGGAGCGTACGTTGGACACGCCGCGCAGCCTCCGGTCCGTCGACCGGAAAGTAAGCCACTCCGCCAACCGGGTGAAGCACTCGGTACAGCTCGGCCGCTGGAAACGTTGTTGCTTCGCCGGCCGAGCGCCCGGCTGCCGAGCGTTCTTTCGCCGCCAGGCCGTCCAGCGACTGCGTCCAGACGACCAAGTCGGCGAAGTAGTTCGGGTAGCGGACGGAACGAAGCGTTCCGACGTGCACCACCAGACGCGTTCCGTACAGGCCGGCGGCGTCAAAACGACGACGCAACTGCTCGGCTCGCTCCCGGTCCGGTTCCAGCGTGAAGACGGTCAAGTGTGACTGCCGAGCCAACTGGAGCAGCACTCGACCGTCGCCGGCGGGCAAGGCCAAACAGTAGCCCGAAGTTTTCCCGGTGGAGCGGAGCAGGCGTTGCACCCAACCGGCGGCCGAGTCCGTGGGCGCGGCGGAGAGCTGGCCGGTTTCGTCCCGGCCGGTTGCAGCTTTCTTGGCTTTTTGCGTCGTCCGGTCTGCGGCCGTCTTCGGTCTTTGCGGCCCGAAGCAGACAATGTCTCCGGTCGTTGTGCTGACCAGCAGCCGTCCGTCCGCCACGGCCAGCCCGCGTGCCTGCCCGTCGACCTTTTCCCGCCACAGCACTCGGCCGGTCTCGGCGTCCACGGCCGCGACCTGGTCCGCCTCTCCCAACACGAGCGTGTTGCCCGCCTTAATCAGCTCGTAGACTCGGCCAGCCGGAGCGGACCACTGGGTGCATTTCTTGGCCGAGACGCCGGCCGCCCATTCGGCAAAGCGGTAAGCCGTCACGCTTCCGCTGCCGGTCGCGTACAGCGTGCCGCCGTCGACGACAACGTGAAGCTTGCCGGGAAAGTCTCGCCGAACCTGCCCTGTGGCGGGGTCGAAGGCGACGACCCCGTCGTTCGGGTCCGGCTGGTACTCGCCCAGTTGTGGTTCGGTGTCCGGCCCAACGTGACAACGCCAATTGAACAAAAGACCGCCGGCCAGCGCGCACCAACTGCCGCCCCAACGGTCTCCCCAAGTGGTTGGTCGACTGTGGTAGTACAACATTCGGCCGTCCGTTCGGCTGAAAGCGGCCGGCACGTTTCGACCCGTTGGAACGAAGAGCCGCTCCGCGGCCGCGACCAGGTAGCCTTGCGGAGCGACACCGGTCATGGCCGTCGACGGCGGGTGAGGCTGCGGCAGGTACTGTTGGCCGAGCGTGTCGTTGCTCCAGACGACCGAGCCGTCCTCGGGACGCAACGCGTAAAGAAACACGCCCTCGCTGGGCCACATGCCGGCCGCAAAGTAAACCGTTCCGTCGACAACGGCCACGCCAGCACGCAACGGCCAGCGAGAAATCATTTGCTCGTTTCCAAGCACCCGTTCGTCCCGAGGGCCGGCGCGGAATTTCCAGAGCAGTGAGCCGTCGTCGACCGACAAACAGTAAAGACAGCCGTCGTCCGAAGCGACCAACAGGCGGCGTTGGAAGACGGTCGGAGCGAACCGAACGGGCCCTTCCGTGAAGAAGGTCCAACGAGTCTGCCCGGTCGCCAAGTCGACAGCGTAAACCTTGTGGTCCGCTGACGAACCGAAGAAGACCGTGCCGTCCGCAACGGCCACGTGGTAGACGTAGTCGAAGGCCAGCCGGTTGAGCTCGCGGCCAGGCTCCGGCCAGGCGGGCCGCGGCGCGGGGCCGTCCAGCGTCCACTGGCGGACCAGGGGGAACTGGAGCGGCTCGTCGGTCACCGCACTCCGCGCCGCGTCGTGCCGGTAAGTCGGCCAGTCGGCCGCCCGGCAGTCGTGCGGTCCGAGCCCTTCCAGAGGGAGCAAGCTGCTGAAGCCGGTCAGCAGCGCTGCGCCCAGCAGTCCGCAAAAAGTTCCGCGACCAAGACGGGCGACGAGTCCAACCGACTTGAATTTAGACTTTGTCACTCCTCCCCCTTTCGTTCTCGAAAACCACTGCTGCCGGGACGACCGGTCGAGGGCCCAAAGCGTCGCCGCAAGCACCGCTCGCCGCCGGAACCATTCGGTTTGAGTTCTCCGTATTCAAAGCGAGGACTGTGGTGAGCCGGTGGTTGCGGCTGGCTGTTGTGGAGCGGGTGGGACGTGGGCCGCCCCCAGGGTTGAAACGTCGGCCTGTCGCAGTCGACAGGTCGCTCGGCGATTCTACCGGAGCGGCTTGGCCGAAGCAAAAGAGCCGCACGTCAAAGAAGCTGCGGACTCGACGGGCGAGGGCAGGAGCAGACGAAAGAGACACGGGACAGCCGAACACGCCAACCCGAGCGTGTGGCCGCCCGACGCGAGCGCCTTCGGCTCACGCAGGAAGCCGCGAGGCCAGCGCCTGCGGGTAGCGCTTCGTTCCGGCAGTGGGTTTCGGCTGGTCCCCATTCCGCAAGGCGGACCGCCCCAAGAACCAACCGCGAATTCACGGCGGTGCGCGCGGCGAACGCTGGTGACGGGCAAACCGGTGGTGGAGTCACCGCGGAACCGCAGCTGGGTGCTTCGACGCCTGGTCGGCGTTTCAGCGGCCGGCCGCTGTCAGCGTCACGGTTGGCGGTCGCCGTCTCCAAACGGCTGGCCTGCCGTTTTTTCGCGAAGCGCCGCCGAGCGTTCTTTTCGCGTTTCCGCAATCAGTCGGTCGTACAGTTCGGGCGTTTTCGAGACGAGCCGACACAGGTAGTACTGCCGAACCGCTTCCTCCCAGCGACGCTGCCGCCGGAGGAAGTCCGCGTACTGGCGTCGCCACTTCTCGTTGTCCGGCTGCTCTGCCAGAGCCGCCTGAAAGTGGCGGTCGGCCGTGGACGTTCGCCCGAGTCCGGCCGCAGCGACCCCCAGCAATTGGTGCTCCTCGGCCGACAACGCCCCCCCTTTCGCTTCCAGCAACTTCGTGGCCCGCGAAAGCAACCGCTCGCGAATCGACCGAGCCGACTCGTTCGTGAACGACTGCGTTGCCAGTCGGACCAGCACGGCCGGGTCGTCGGGAACGAGCACGTCCAGCTTTGCGGCCAGACGCGGGTCGGCCTGGACGAAGGCTGCGACGACTCGGTCGACACGGTTCGACAACTTCAAGCAGTGTCGCCAAAGCTCAGCCGCCGCTTCGACCTGCCCCGACTGCCAAGCCACCAGTCCGGCCGTGAAGACCAGACGAATGCGTCCTGGTTTGGTGAGAACCACTCGCCGGAGGTGGTCGAGCTCGTGCGAGCCGTCGGCCAGGACCGCGTCCAGCTGGGCCAGCGTCAGGTGGACCCGGGCCAACAGTGGGCAGTGACGTCGAGCCTCCAACAGCTCGCGCCAAGCCGGTCGAAGGCACTGAAGAACGGCTTCACTTTCCCGCACGGACCGCAGGCCTTGCTGGTCGCCCAACCGCTCCAGTTCACGCACCAGCCGGTGCAGGTTCAGCAGGTCGGTCAGCGGCCAGGCCTTGTCTCGCGAACCCAGCTCCGGGCGCGACTCGAGCAGCCGGTCGACGGCTTGCCGACGGAACTCGTGAATGTACCACTCGGCCAGTCTCCAGTGAGCCTCGGCGTCGTCCGGAGCCACGGCCAGAGCGTCTTGAAGCCAACGACGAATGCGTCGGGTTTTGTCGGCGGGAACCTCGACGTCGCCCTTCGCGAACTCGTCTCGCAGCAGCCGGTCGACTTTCTTCAGTGCTCTGACGGCCTGAAGCTCGTACGCGCCGACAGCCGAGCCGACGGCCAACAGACACAGCGTCAGCGTCGTGGCCAGACGCGCTCCCCACGGTTTGGACGGCGAGTGGCTCAGGCCGTCGCGGCCGGCCGACCCGCCTCCGGCCGCCTGCGTTTCAGACGTCCCTTGCTGCGGCTGGTGGCTGTCGGGCGGAGAGACGGCCGCGTCCGTGCGAAACTGGTCGCTGGTTTGCCCGCGGACCCCAATGGCCGCTCCCACGACGGCTCCACACAACACGGCCATTAAGTACGTGTTGGCCGGAATGTAAAGGCCGAAGTCGAACGAGCCCGAAACGACTTGGCCAGCCAACAGCGTGCAGGCGGTCAAACCCAAAGCAACCGCCTCGGCCCGCTCCGACCGAAGCAACCGCACGGCCGCTCGCGCCACCAGCCAAATGGCCCCCAGCAGCAACGCGACGCCAAACGCGCCCAGCTCGACCGCCGTCTCGACGAAAAGGTTCTCGGCGTGGTAGAACCAGCCGTCAATGGCGTGCCGCTCCGCCAACACGTAGACAAACCGGTACGTGCCCAAGCCCATTCCCGTGGGCCAAGCGTCACGGAAGAGTCGCAGGGAGTCGGACCAGTGGTTCAGCCGGCCCCCTCCGGCGCGCTCGACGTCGCGCAACGTGCTCAGCCGTTCGTGAATGGGGTCAATGCGTCCGAGCCACGACAGCAGCCCAACAGCCAAAACCGCAAACAGCAAGACCAGCCAGACACGCCCCGTCCGGCGACCGACAATGACCACCGCTGCCGTCGCCAACAAGCAAAGCATGGCCAGCGTGCCGCCTCGGGACAAGCTGGAAGCAATGCCGGCCACCAGGAAAACGCCAGCGGCCGGGAAGAACAACTTCGAGCCGGTCAGCGTAGCAGCAAACTCGACAAGCCGCCTTCGCACCGAAAACCGCAGCGGACTGCGCCACGTCGAGCGGGAACGGCCCTCCGACGACGAACCGCCGACTTGCCACCCCAACCAGCCGGCTCCCACGGCGCAGGCCAGGCACATGTTCAAGAACCCAGCGGCGTTGTTGCGGTTGACGAACGGTCCAAAGGGCGAGCCTCCGTCCGGCGGCAACGGAATGAAACCGTAAATTTTGTCTGTCCCGCTCAGCTGTTGAGCCAAACCGAGTACGCACAGTGCGGCTCCGTTGACCACCACGACCGCCAGCAGCCACTTGGCTGCAGACGGGTCGCCGAATTCCGTCGAGGCCGATGTGACGAGGGCCGCGCACAAAAGAAGCGACCAAATGGCTCGCCGAGTCCAGCAAGGGTAAAGAGAAACAGACCAACCAGGCGACGCCGCTGCGTCGGCCTTGCCGTCGACAGAGCTCGCAGCGTCAGACGGGTCTCGCCCTGGAGGCTGGCCGACCTGTGTCGCCGAGGAGTCGTGGTCGGTCAGCCGCGTCCACAGCCGGTAGCTGAGCGGGGCGACTTTGGCAGTCAACGCTGACGGCAGCGGAAACAACTGGAAGGCTCCCCAGCAGGCTCCCGCCAGCACCAACAGCGTCAAGAACGGCAAGCGTGGACGTGTGAAACCGGCCAGGACGCGCAAACCGCCCACGACGGCCAGAACGCAGACCAACACGGCCACGGCCGTTTGTAGCTCCGGCGGCGTTCCCGCAACAAACCACGCTGGCAACACGCAAACAGCCGCGAGGCCCAGTCGGACCACCGCGGCTGTCAAAGTTCGGAAAGCAACCACTTGTTTTTTCACCGTCCTGACACGTCTCGGACCCGCTAACGTGCCCTTCGTGCGGCCGCACCCCCTTTCAACCAGTCCGCGCGAGCCTCAGAACGGGCTGACTCGGACCACCTCTCTTTCCTGGCTGAGCGCAGCCACGCCTGTAGCCAACCCGGCAATGCCAACGCCAAACCCTAGAGCACCGAGGGCTCCAATGCCAGCACCCCCGCCGCCGCCAAAAACGCCGCCTGGGCCCGCACCGAACGGGAGGGGCGGCGGAACGCTGGGCAAAACCACGGGCGGCGGCACTTGGGCCTGCAAGCCTCCGAACACGCCGGGTGGCAAGGAATTGACGAAGGTCTGAACGTCCTGAGGTGGAACGAGGCCAATCGTCAACACATCCGTTTCCCCTTGCGGCGCGAACGAGGCGGCTTTTGCAGGAACAGTTCCACCTTCCGCCGCTCGAACCGCTCGGGCCAGCTCACACTGCACCGCACCAAACCCGGAGGGGCCGGCCACGACGACCGAGTAAATTCCTGCACTCACGTTTGGCAGGCTGAAGCTCCCGTCCGCACCGACTGCCCCACGCGCCACGGTCTCGCCGCGCCGAATCAGAAAAACGCTCAACCCTTCTGCGCTGGTCCCAGGCTCGGCTCCCAGCAAGTGGACCCGACCACGCAGTTCTCCGTTCGGGCCCAGACGCACCGGTCGTTGCAAAACCGTTGGGGACGGAGGAACCACAACGGTTTTCGCACTACTGATTGCCGTAGCCGTCGGCTGCTCAGCCAGCGCCTCCCTCAACGCCTCCGCAGCTTGACTGAGCCGAGGCACCGTCACCGCACCCGACATTTCCTCTTGAATGATTCGAAACACCGCTGGGTGGTCTTCGTCCGGCACGGCCAGCGTGCTCACCTGCTTCACCCCAGCCTGGGTTTCGGAATCCGGCACGATTCGAATGCCAAAGGCGAACAGTCCCTTTTCGCCGTACCCAGCCAAACTGTAGACCCCCGGCCCAACGGCGTGGAATTCGAACTGCCCATTGGCTGCTGTGACGGCCGACTGAACAACCTGACCTTCGCGCAGCAAGTAGACGGACATGCCCGCCTGCGGCACAATGCCACCCGACTGCAGCCGGGTTTGCACAAGTCCGCGCAGCACGCCGTTCTGAGCCTGCACGTCAAAAGCGTGCTCGTCTTGCCCGAACAAGGCAGCGCCAGCTGCCAGAACGGCCACCGCGAGCCCAACCACTCCAACTCGACGCAAGCGTCTCATGGTGCTTTCCCCCCTCAACTTGGTGCCTCTCCGCTGGCGCGCCGCCCGACGTGGCAGACTTCAGCGTCGCTCCTCTCTGCCCCGACCAAACGTGGCATGGCGCCCCACCAGCTTTGCCTGTTCCGGCCTTTCTACCCTCACTCTGTCCAAACTAACCCTAGCCTCACTCCAATGCAAGCGACGCTCGGATCAATCGCTCCGACCCGACCAGTTTACCTTCTCCGCACCATTCCGTTAGTTTGTACGGCTTCAGCATTCTAACACCGCAGCCCGGCAAGCTTCAACGAAAATTTCGGCCGGACGTGAAAATTTTTCTGGGAACAGACCGTACAGCACACCACCGTGACTCCTGCGTGCGGCCAGCGCGACACGCCACGCCCTGTTCGCGGCGGCGCTGGGACAGCGCCGGGCGTCGGACCACGCTGTCCGGCCGCACATGAAACATCAGACGCTCCTCAAACTACCAGAGACTCGCCGCCAGTCGCAACCGACCGGCCTTTCGGACGTCCACCACCGCTTTGCTCGCTGCAACCGACCGGACGCCGACCTCCGCCCCCGCCGACCAGCTTGCCCGCCCACTGCCGAGCGCGAGGAACGGCTCCGATTCCGCTTCAGCACTCGCAACTCTGGAACCGGCGGAGTTGTCGAAAGGGCCTCCGCTCCGGCCGCGTGTGCCGGCTCACGAAGTTGGTAGAATGAAAACCGTCGCGGAGCGGTCTGTTGGCTCGCCGATCGATTCATTCCTGACTTTGAGAGACGGGGCCATGGCAGAACTGACGTTTCAGGTTCTGGACGGCATGGAACGCGGGCTCGTGTACGCCGACATTCCAACGCCGTTCACAGTGGGTCGGGAGGAGGGCAATGCCATTCAGCTTCAAGACGAACGGGTCAGCCGCTACCACTTGAAAATCCAAGAGCAGCAGGGGCAAATCATTCTGACAGACCTCGACAGCACCAACGGCACTCGGGTCAACGGGCGACCCGTCCAAGTTCACGTGCTGCGAGTTGGCGACCAGATTTCGATTGGCCGCTGCCTGCTGCTCTACGGCAGTCCCGAGCAGATTCAGCAACGAATCGACGAGCTGCGTCAGCGCGACCACCAAGCGGCCGACCAACTGCTGGGTCTGGCTTCCGCTCTGCTACGGAAACGGCAGGAGCACTCACAGGGGCGAGGTCCGTCCCGTCGTGCCGAGCAGGCCGAAGGGAGCGAAAAGGCCGAGTCGGAGGAGATTCCGGAAATTGACGGCTTCCTGTTTCCCGACGGTCCGCCTCCGCTACCGCAGCGTCTGTCGCTGGACCAGCGCGCACAGCTCAGCGACCTGCTCGCCTCCGTTCACGAGCAGCTGTTGGAGGTCATTCAGACGGCGCGAGAAGCCAACAAGCCGGCGAAGCCGGAAAAACCCGTGGTCATTGAGTGGGACCAGTGGCAACGGCTGCTGGCCGTCGAAATGCAGTTGGCTCGTTACTTGAGGCAGATTGCCGAGCCAGAAGGCTGACCATTCGCCACGACCCGACGGTTCCTCAAATTCCGCGCGGCCTGCCGGGCAAGTTCTCCCTTTCTTCGTCGCGGTTCCGAATGTTTGCCACTTGGCGAACGACCGCCAAACGGTGACCTATTCTTCTCTGGGCCCGCGTCCGGGCGTTTTCGTGGAGCCGGCGGGTTCCCGAAACGCTGGCTCGACGGCGAAACGGGGCGTTCCGGCGACAGGACCTCGCCCGCCAGCGGCTCCGGACCTGGCCGTTCGAGCCGCTTGGGCACAGGGGCCCACTTTCCCGTTCCCGAACATTTCTGACGAGCCAGTCTCGCAGACGCTCACCCACCGCGGGCGCTGCAACCGTCCGCGGGCCGGTGTCGGCGTCCGCGGGGCTCACTTCGAAGCGAGGTCTGCAAAAGAGCGGTTTTCAGTTCCGCGACGCCCACGCCGGCTCGGCCGGTGAACGTCGTCCTTGTTTGGCCCGGCGAAATGTCTGCAAGAAACGGGGCTTGTTGACCAAGCCCGTCGGCAGTCTTTTGAGCAGAGGCAACAGGCAATGACGGTCCCGGACAGCATTCTGAGAAGTTCGCAGTTGCCCAGTCTTCCAGCCGTGGCGGTCCGGTTGCTGCAGCTGGCGCGAGACCCAGAGACGGACGTTCGCACGGTCATTGAGACCATTCGGTCGGACCCGGCCATTTGTGCGAAAATCCTGAAGGCCGCGAACTCGTCGTACTTTGGTTTTCGCTCGAAAGTGACGTCCATCGAACGAGCGGTCCCGCTGCTCGGAACCACGGTCGTCACCTCACTGGCCCTCGGCTTCTCGCTGGTCGACGACTCCGCAGCGGCCGGGCCCATGTACGAGTTCTACCAACGCTACTGGCTTCAGTCGCTCGCGCAGGCGGCGGCCAGCGAGTTGCTCTCGCAGCACGCCGCAGCCGCCGTCGAGTGCGAGTACTTTCTGGCCGGACTGCTGGCCGACCTCGGCCACCTGGCCTTGCTCAAAACAATGGCCAAGCAGTACGCGCCGCTCCTGCAAACCGCTCAGGACGGCCTGCACTGCCTGCTGGAGTTGGAACGACAGGCATTGGGCTGCGACCACGTCGAAGTCGGCGTCGTGCTCATGGAAAAATGGGAGCTGCCGGACCCGTTGGTCCGAGCTGCGGCGCTCCACCACGCCAGTCTGGAAGAATTGCAACAGCAGGCCGACGACCCCCACTTCGAACTGGTCCGTGCCGTCGCCGTCGGGACGGCCTTCGGCGAGTACTTCTGTGGGTACGGTAAGGGCAGGGCTTTGCAGCGGGCGAAACTGCTCACCAAAGAGCTGTACGGCTTCTCCGAAGAACAGCTCCACCAGTTCATCGAGCAGACGAGCACGCGAATCGACGAGGCTGGCGAGCTGTTCTCGTTGAACACCTCGCAGATTCCGTCGCCCGCCGAGCTGCTGGCACAAGCCAACGAACAGCTGGCTCAACTGGCCATGAGAGCGCAGTTGGAACGCGAACAAGCCAAGCAGCGGGAGCGCTGGTTGGAACGGGAAAAGGAACAGTTGGCTCTGAAGAACAGAGAGCTCTTGCAGCAAGCCGTCCACGACCCGCTGACGGGCGTCTACAACCGAGGTTTTTTCGAGGAAACCTTGCGACGCGAAATCGCTCAGGCTCAGCGAGCCGGAACCACCGTCGGACTGCTGTTCCTCGACGTCGACCATTTCAAGCGAATCAACGACACCTACGGCCACCGCTGCGGAGACAGCGTTCTGCAGCGAGTGGCTCACCTGGTCAGCCGGTCGGTCCGCTCGGCGGACATTGTCGCTCGCTACGGCGGCGAGGAGTTCACGGTCGTTGTCCACCAGCCGACCGAAAGCGGAATCAGAGCGCTGGCCGAGCGCGTGCGGCGGACGGTGGAAGAGGCCAGCTTCGAATTCGATGGGCAGTCGTTTCCGGTCACCGTCAGCGTTGGCGGAGCCATTGCGCTGCCTGGACGCGAGGAAAGGGATTTGGCCGAGCGGCTGGTCGAAGCGGCCGACCGGGCCATGTACGAGGCCAAGCAAAACGGACGCAACCAGGTGCGCATTCGGTCTCTGATTGAGGAACCCGAGCGGGTGCTGCTGCAACGCGTCACGCAGGCTCGCTTCAGCCGCTGGCTGGTTGACCGCGGCATTTTCGACGTGCCGACCGTCTCGAAGCTGCTCCCACACTGCCAGGGACGTCCCGAGCGCATTGGCGAGTTGGCTCAGCGATTCGGTTACCTGAGCCGGTCGGAAGTGGAGCAGGTGTTGGAGCGTCAGCGGCAAACCGGAGAGCGTTTCGGCACGGCCGCCGTCCGGCTTGGGCTTCTCGAAGAGGCCGAACTGGTTTACCTGCTGGCCTGCCAGAAGGAAGACCCAGGAGCACTGAAGCGAACACTCGTGCAAGCCGGACTGCTCGATGACCGACACGCCGAGGCCTTGTTGCGTGAGTACTTGGCCGAAACCGTCCCGCGACGGACCGTCGGGGTCGTCCCGAGCGTGCAGTGACACCGAACGCGGCTTCCGCGTCCATTCGTCGCCAGCGTTCTGCCCCTCGCCGCCTTTCCGCAAGCGCGGTCCTTCCTTTCGGCACGCTCAGTACCCTGCACAGCGTCGTCCACAGGTCTTATACTTCGCTGCTCAGCTTGCCGCGTTGGTCGACCACGGCCCGTGCCGCCTTCAGGGCGGTCCCCACACGTGTCGACGCTCGCTTGCCGTTGGCGTGTCGCTTAGACCGCGACATCGGTCGGGCCTTTGGACGCGGCAGGCCCTTCGGAACGGTCCCCGTTGGACGGCCAACAACTTCGGACGCTCGTCAGGTTTGTCAGACACGAAAGGCCGCGGGGTGGAACGCCCACGGCAACCGGGAGCCAGACGTGTCCGACTGCGCTGACGGTCGGCCAGCGTCCTGTTGCGGCGGCCTCTGAAATGATCGACTTTGCGTTTCGGACCGACCAGACGCCAGAAGGAAGCGACGACCAGTAGAAGGAAGCCACGACCATGAGAAAGCAAATGGACGCCATTGTTTCGCTGTGCCGACGCCGAGGGTTTCTCTTCCAGTCGTCGGAAATTTACGGCGGTCTGAATGGGTTCTGGGACTACGGGCCGTTGGGCGTCGAGCTGAAACGCAACGTGCGCGAGGCGTGGTGGCAGGACATGGTCGTCAAGCACAACGACTTGGTGACACCAGCCGGCGCGCCGCGGCCTTACTCGATGGTCGGCTTGGAGACGACCATCATCATGCACCCGCAAGTCTGGAAGTGTTCGGGTCACTACGACCTGTTCCACGACATGATGGTCGACTGCAAGGTCTGCAAGGCCCGGTTTCGAGCCGACCAGTTGAACGAGTCGCAGTGCCCGCTGAAGCCCAGCAAGCGGCCCGGTGAGCACGACCAGTGTCAGCTGACCGAGCCGCGTGAGTTCAACTTGATGTTCAAGACGTACGTTGGAGCCGTCGCTGACGAAGACAGCGAAGCCTTCCTGCGACCCGAAACGGCACAAGGCATGTTCGTCAATTTCAAGAACGTGCTGGACAGCTCGCGCGTGAAGATTCCCTTCGGCATTGCGCAAATCGGCAAGAGTTTTCGGAACGAAATTACGCCGCGGTACTTCACGTTCCGGTCGCGCGAGTTCGAACAGATGGAGATTGAGTTTTTTTGCCACCCCAGCGAATCCCTTCAGTGGTACCGTTACTGGCGCGACCGGCGCTACCAGTGGTACCTCGACCTGGGAATCTCGCGCGAGAACTTGCGGCTGCGAGACCACTCGCCGGAAGAACTGGCGCACTACTCGGTGGGCACGGCCGACATCGAGTACGCCTTTCCGTTTTTGGCAGAGGGGTCGTACGGCGAGCTGGAAGGGATTGCTCACCGTGGCGACTTCGACCTCCGGTCCCACATGGAAGGCAAGCTGGTCCGTCAGGGCGACCACTTCGTGATCGAAACCGACGAAAACGGACAGCCCAAGTACCGCGGCAGCGGCAAGGACCTGACCTACTTCGACGACCAAACGCGCGAGCGTTACGTTCCACACGTCATTGAGCCGTCGGCCGGCGCCGACCGGGCTGCCTTGGCTTTCATTTGCGAAGCCTACAGCGAAGACGAGCAGCCGGACGAGAAGGGGCGTCCTCAGAAGCGTGTCTTCCTGCGGTTCCACCCTCGAATTGCTCCCATCAAAGTGGCCGTGTTCCCGCTCGTCAAAAGAGACGGCATGCCCCAGAAGGCAGCGGCCCTTTACGCTGAGCTGAAAGAGGCGGGCGTCGTCTGTGCCTACGACCAACAAGGAGCCATCGGCCGACGCTACCGCCGTCAAGACGAAATCGGGACGCCGTTCTGCATTACGGTCGACGCCCAGACGTTCGAAGACGACACCGTCACCTTGCGAGACCGCGACACGTTGGAGCAGGTCCGGATTCCGTCTCGAGAAGTGGTCGACGAGGTGCTCAGGCGCATTCGCGAGGCCTAGTGCCGTAGGCCGTTGCTCGGACGGTCCGCCGCGTTCAGTAGCCGAGCGCTGCCGGTCGGCAGGTCGCCGCTTCGGCACGCCGCTCGGACATTCCCTCGGCGCGTCGAAGCCGGTCCCGGCGACAGTCCCTTGCGCTCATTCTGCCAGCGGCGACTCGTGCCGCTCCACCACAGCGCTCAGAAACAGCGATTGCCAGCGCTTCGGACGCGACTTCACCTCCGAAAGTTCATGGGCGGCCCGCAGCACGTCGTGCCGGCTGATTTGTCCCACCAGCTTCCCGTCCCGCAGAACCGGAAGCCGTCGGTAGGGCGTGTGCAGGAAAATGCGGGCAATGTCGAGCAGGTCGGTGTCTTCCGTGATCGTCAGGGCTTTGCGGTCCATGAACGCGGCAATGCAGAACGTTTCTGGGTCAGCCAAATCCTCCGGAGGGGCTCCCGGTCCTGCGGCCTGCTCGCGGTCAGCCCGCAGCGCCTGTTCGCGGTCTCGGACAAATTTCGAGAGGTGGTGTTGAGCTCGCAGCACGTCTCGGCGGCACACCTGGCCGACCAGCTTCCCGTCCCGGACGACCGGCAGACGCCGGTACGGCGTGTCGATGAAAATCTGCGCCACAGCCATCAGCTCAATGTCTTCCGGAATGATCCGGCCGCGGTCGGTGTTCATGAACGCTTCGAGCCGCGTCGTCGGCATTTGGTCGTAAGCAGCGGCCAGCACCACGCTCATGCTCGTCTTCTCCGAGAAGACCCCCAGGAACCGACGGTCCTGGTCGACGACCGGCGCGCCGGAAATGTGGTGCCGAATCAAGACCTCAACGGCCTCAAACGCGTCCATGTCCGGCCGCAGGGTAATCAAGTCGGTCACCATGAAGTCCCGGGCGCGGACGTCGGGCAAATGCGGCAACGTTCGGTGAGCCCAGTCGGACGTCACCTTCAAGACCCGCATGGAGCACTTCTCGGAAAAAACCCCCAGGTAGTTGTCTTGCTCGTCGACGACCGGCGCCCCGGAAATGTTGTAACGCAACAACAGAGCAATGCCGTCCAAGACGTGCTGCTCGGGAGCCAGAGTAATCAGACGTTTGCGCATGATTTCGCGTGCGAGGTGTGGCTGTTCCATGACAGGACCTCTTCCCTTCGTGCTGACCGGACGCGGTTTCTGAAACGTGAGGAAGTGAGTTTCCGGAGTTGGCAAACGCGTCCAGACGGGAAACCCAGTGGGAAACCCCATTTGCCCGAAAACACACCGACCGGCTCGTTCGCCAGAGCGTCACAGCGACCTCTGGCCGGCTCCGTCTACGCCTCTAGTGTAACAACTTCTGCGAGGATTTGTTGTTTTTTCGACCCAGGCCTGGTTTGTTTGACCGAAAACACGACACGCCCGTTCGCGACCCCTCTCCAAACGCTCTGAACTTCATGTGTCGGCTTTGACGATATTCACGAAGGTAGGGGCCGAAGGTACAAGCACACCGACGGCCACCGGACACGCCGCGCGCGAGGCCTGTGTCAACTCGACCGCCTGCAAAGCAACGTCGGCCGTCGGCAAGAGCCGGGTTCTGTGTTTGACTGTCAGCGGCCCTCGAGCCGCTGCAGAGCTGGACTTGCCACGGACGGCCAGGCTCTGGACCGAGCCGCCAAGCTTCCAGGCCGGCCGCCGAGTCGCTGAACGAGGAGCTTCCGGGCATGGACGTCGCCGAAATGGTCGTCAGCGGAGCCGGGGGGACGCCGCTGCATGTTCGCTTCGTCCGAGGCTGCGGACACCGAACTTCCGGGTGTGGGTGTCCGACCGTCGTCCTGCTCCACGGCGTTTGTGAGCACTCCGGGCGGTACCAGCACGTGGCCGAAAAGTTGAGCCGCGAGCGGTGGAACGTCGTCCTGTTCGACCAGCGCGGCCACGGACGGTCGGGCGGCACTCCAACGCACGTCGAGCGGTTCGAGCTGTACCTGGACGACCTGGACCGACTGTTCGACTTGTTCTGCCCTTGCGCGGCCAACGTGCTCCTGTGCGGGCACAGTTTCGGCGGACTGGTCGCCATTCGTTACGCTCAAACTCGCCCCCGCCGACTGGGACTGCTGACACTGCTGTCGCCTCTGCTCCGCGTGAAGGTGAGAATTGACCCGTTCACTTACCGGCTCGGCCGACTCCTGCTTCGGCTCGCTCCACGTACCCGGTTTCGCAGCCGTGTGCCTCGGCACCTGCTCACGCATTGTCCGCGGCGGCAGGCCGAGCGAGACCAAGACCAACTGATTCACCGCAGCGTCACCGTGGGGTGGTTTTTCCAAATGGAACAAGCTCTGGCGGCGGCTTGGGACGAGGCGGACAAGCTGACGCACCCGCTGCTGATTTGCCAAGCGGCGGACGACGCCATTGTCGACCCGGCGGCCGCACAACCGTTCTTACAGGCCGTCGGCAGCCGCGACAAAACGTTGAAACTCTACCCCGGGCTGTACCACGAGCTGGTCAATGAGGTGCAGTGGGAGCGTGTGGTTGACGACTGGGTCGACTGGGCGAGCGACCGGTTTTTTCGAGCCCGGCACTTGAACCGACGTTGTGCTTGACCGCCGTCACGTTCGAAGAGCAGACGGCACGTTGCGAGGCCCTCGCCACGCCGCGCAGAAGCCCGTCGCTCCGCCACTCGCCACCGCCAACTTTCGTCTGTCGGCGCACAGCCGACGGGGTCCGGACGGCGTGCAAGCCGCAAGTAGGCCCGCACGTTCCGCACCGAGAAGCTCGGCCGCTGGCGTGGCCGTCACGTCTCTCCCTCCCGCAGCCAAAGAGCCGCCTTGGGCATTTCGTGGTGCAGCAACCGGTCGAGCAAAGTGGCCGGGTCGTCCGCCACCACGACCAGTCCACGGTGCTCGGGACGAACGAAGCCTTCCGCCACCGCGTGGTCCAGCAATGCCAACAGCGGCTCGAAGTAGCCGCATGTGGTGAGCAGTCCGCCCGGCCAACCATCAAGCCAATCAAAGTCACGA
>CAYSAG010000009.1:0-40134 GCA_964428935.1 uncultured Planctomycetaceae bacterium
GTGGCGAGAAGAAGGCCTGCGTGAGGGCCAACAGAAAGGCCAAGCGGAGCTGTTCTTGCGCCAATTGGAGCGGAAGTTTGGCCGCTTGAGCGAGCAGGTGCGCGAGCGGGTGAAGGCGGCCGACTCGGAGCAGCTCTTGCGTTGGGGCGAGCGTTTCGTTACAGCAGACCGGCTCGAAGACGTGTTTGATTAACGTCGCCGTGGCGAGCAGGAGCCCCAGCGCGAAGCAGACAAGCAGTAACGCCCCCTCAGACGCCGTGCCTACCCTGCTGCCCCTTAAGCGCGGCCCGCTCAAAGGCCTTTGGCGCTTGCACGGAATTTGTTCCACGTTCACCGAGGCTGGCTGCCGCTCGCAACCGCCCGTGCCGCCAAGTCGGCCCGCCGGTAGCGCTTCACTGGTGATCCGGCGACAGGTAGAGAGCGAAAGTCGAAATCGTCGGACACGCTTTGGCTTCCAGAATGACCAGTCGCACTTTCCGGAACGCGACCGGCTGGACTCGCAGAATTCGCTTGTAGCCAATCGTAGTTCCCTCGCAAATCTTCTTCCATTCGCCGCCGGCTAGTCCCTCGACCCGCCACCGGTGCACTCGCTGTCCCAACGCAATGTACTCTTGCAGCAACACTCGGTCGAACCGGCGTGCTTCGCCCAGGTCCAGCTCCAGCCACCCGGTCGTCACCCCGTCGTCGGTGGCCCAGTACGTGTCGAACCGTCCGTCCACAGCGTTTTGCGGGCCGAACTGCTTCGCGTTGCCTCGCACGTTGGACGCAGTGGCTTGAGCACCGCGGGCCAAGTCCGTCCGGAACGTCGCGTGCAGCACCCGGCGGAACTCGCGCAGCCGTTTCGCGTCCGTCTCGTGAATGAGGCCTCGACGGTCGGGCGGAACGTTCAGCAGCAAGTTCGCGCTGCGGCCGACCGACTTGTAGTAAATGTCCAAGAGCTGCTGGACCGACTTCACCTTTGTGTCCTGGCTCGGGTGGTAGAACCAGCCCGGACGAATCGAAACGTCGACCTCGGGCGGGCACCAGTCCCGTCCGTCCGGGTCGCCTTGAGCGAGCTTCTTTGCGTAGCCCGGAAATCCCGGGTAGAGCCCCTCGCGGTTAATGGTCAGCCAGTTCGTCTCGAACGCGTAGCCCCGCTCGTTCCCGACCCACCGGACGTCCGGTCCGGCGTCGCTGAACAGGACGGCCTGTGGTTGAAGCTGCCGGACGAGCTGCCACGTGGTCGGCCAGTCGTAGTAAGTCCGACGGTCGATTCGTCTGGTCTCGCGGGCTCCGCCGTAGTAGCCGCTGCCGCCGTTGGCCCCGTCGAACCAGACCTCAAAAACCGGTCCGTACTGCGTGAGCAGCTCCCGCAACTGGTTTCGGTAGTACTCCACGTACGCCGGCCGGCCGTAGTCCGGGTGGTTTCGGTCCCACGGCGAAAGGTACACGCCGAACTTCAGCCCGTACTCCCGGCACGCCTTGGCCAGCTCGCCGACCACGTCTCCCTTTCCGTCGCGCCAGCGACTGTAACGAACGGAGTGGTGCGTGTACCGGCTGGGCCACAAGCAAAAGCCGTCGTGGTGTTTGGCGGTCAGAATGAGGCCCTTCATGCCCGCGTCGCGAGCGACTCGAGCCCACTGCCGGGCGTCGAATTGAGTCGGGTTAAACACGTCCGGACTTTCGTCTCCAAAGCCCCACTCCTTGTCCGTGAACGTGTTCACCGTGAAGTGCAAGAACCCGTAGAACTCCAGCTTGTGCCAGGCCAGTTGTCGGGCAGACGGGACGGCACCGCAAGGACGAGGCGGCGAGACGGCCGGCGGCTCCCCGGCGTTCGCAACTCGCGCCGCCCAAACGGACCACACCGCTGTGGCCGTGAGCAAACAACAGCTCAAAAACGCACCGCTCCAAACACAGTTCCATTGCCGGTTCATTCTCTGGTTCCTCGCTCACTCGCTGTTGTTGCCGGCCGCTGTTGTTGCCGACCAAGTCGAGACGTCGTTGGCCACAAGCCGTCTGGGCCACGAAAGGCACTTACAGACCGCTGCCCCCCGACCGACCAGACCGTGCTTCCCGCGAAGAGTGGTTGGCTGGAGCAGGCGTTGCGTTCTTCCAGACAATCCGAGCTTTGGCCCGCAGCCGCTTGACCAGCCCTTGTTTGACCTCTTGGCCCAATTGCTTGAGCACTTGGTCGCGCACGTCCTCCAAACTGAGCTGTCCGGGACGGCGGTCGGTGACCGTCAGCAGGTGGACGCCGAAGGGCGTCCGGAACGGCCGGCTCACCTCACCCACCTTCAACGAGAAAGCCACCCGAACAAGCTGAGGCGGCATGGGTCCGTGGTACTCGAAGTACCCCAGGTCGCCGCCCTGGGCGGCGCTGGGAGCCTGCGAGTACTTTCGGGCGGCGTCGGCGAAGCTGAGCCGTCCGTCGACGACGTCGAAACGGACCCGGGTCAGCAACGCTTCGGCCTCCCTTCGCTCGGCGTCGCTCCGTGCCTTGCGGAAAATCTGAGCGGCTCGGACCTGCGTGCCGTCAAATTCTTCGCGGTGCTGCTGCCAGTAGCGACGCAGTTGCTCCGGCGTCACGGTCTGACGAATGAACTTCTGCCACGCCAATGGCAGGGCCAGTTCCCGACGCAGCCGGTCCACCGTGTAACCGACCGAACGCAACACTTGCTCGGGGTCTTCGCCCTGTTGCCGCAACGCTTCCAGAATGGCCTTCAGCTTGACTTCCAGTTCCACGGGGTCGGCTGTGACGCCGCGAGCGGCCAGGAACTGTTGAAGCAGACGCTGGTCCACCAGTTGTTGCAAAATCTTGTCGTGCAGCCCGGCCCGCAGCCGCCCCGGGACTTGCCGAGACCGGAGCACGAACTGGACGTCCCCCTCCGTCACCGGTTGGCCGTTGACGACCACCAGCACTTCCGACGGGTCGGGGCTCGCACCGTCGTCCGCGTCAGCACGGTAAGCCACCGCAACGGCCAACGCCAAAAGACCCGCCAGTCCAACAACACCAACGCCAGTCCGCCTCCGGACGTCCATTCGCTTCTCCCTCACCAACACCCAAAGTCCGCGCAGACGCAAAGTCTCGCTGCACAAAACACAGATCGTCGTCCGCTTCGTCCTTCCCGGACGACCAGATTACCGTTCCGCCGTCGAAGGTCAACGGCGGCCCCGCCGGCGGCCGGTTCGGGCGTCGCGGCGTGTCGATCGTCGGCGCTTCACCGGCCGGACGACTGCGGCGCGAAGCGGTACAGCGGCAAGAAGCGGTAGTAAACCTCCAGGCACAGCGTCGCCAGGGCGGTCGAGTAGATTCGGCCGCCGTAAGGTCCCCACGGCGGCAGCGGGTCCCAGCTGCCGGCAGCGTGCCCGGTCTTCCGCTGTTCGGCGACCAGCAGGTCGCGCAACGCTGCGTTCCACCGCCGCCACGGCTCCCCGCCAAACTGGTACATGGCCAGCGTGCCGTAGTACCAGTAGTAAAGGTTCCACTCGGACCGCCGCGGCAAGTTCTGAAGCAAGTACGCGACGGCTTCCATGCTCGCCGGGTCCGTCCGGGAAATGCCAAGCATTTGTTTGCAGAAGAGCGCCTCGGCGGTCATGGACGGCGTGGGCGGCAAAGGAGGCTGCGTCACCCGGTACGCGGCCAAACCGCCGTAGCGTCCCAAGCTGCGTTCCCGCAGAAACTTCCACAGCAGCCGTCTGCTCTGCTCGGGAATGGGAAGGCCCGCAATTTCCGCACTCTTCAAAGCCATCAGCTGCCAGCCGAACATGCTCATGTCGCTGCGTTGGCCTTTAACGTACCGCCAGCCGCCGTCGACGGGGTTTTGGCAGTCGAGCGTGTAACGGACAGCTCGCACCAGAGGGTCTCGGAGCCAAGCCGCTTCTGCTCGACCGGCCTGCATTCCGTAGGCTTCCGCCAGCGCGTAGGTGGCCATGGCGTGGCAGTACATTCGAGCGTAGCGGCTGGCGCTGCCGCCCAAGAAACCGTCCGGCTGCTGTTGCGAGACCAGCCACCGCAGAGCCCGCTCGACGGTGTCGGCGTACCGGCCCTCCTGCGGTGTGTAGCCCGCTCCCAGAAAGGCCAGCAGCGCCAGGGCGGTCAGGCCCGTGTCGGCTCGCAGTCCGGCGTTCATGCGGTCGATTCCTTCCGAGTCGATTCGGATTCGACCGGCCAGTCCGCCGCAAACGTCGTCCGGCGGACAGTGAACGACGAAGCCGTCCGGGTCCCAGTAGCCGACCGGGTCTTGGTGGCGAGCCAGCCATTGCAGACTGAGCTCCACCGCTCGCTCCGACTCCACGGTGCCGCCGTACTGGCGGGCAACTTCGGACCGACGGGCCAATTGCCGCAGCCGGTACGTCGCCGGGACCTTGCCCGTCCCGCCCGGGCGTGCCGTCGAGCTGGTCGGTTCGACCAAACGCGGCTCGGGCACGTGGACCGGGGCCAACGCGGCAACGCTCTCGCCCAGCTCGACCGGACGGCGAGCGGACGGCTCCAGCGGTCTCGCCGCTCGCTCCGCCGACAGTGTCGGCAGTGCTTCGCCTTCGTAGCCGAAGACGGACTTGGTTCGCAGGCGGGTGAAGGTCGCAGACGCTTCGGTTCGGCCCACGGCAGGTCCCGCGCCGCCTTCGGACTCCTGACCGACCGTCGACTCTTGCAGCGAACTGGGAGCGGGCATTCGACTTTGGACGACGCGGTCCGAGGAAGCCCGTCGACGGAGGTGAGCGACGGCGTCGGTCGGGGCCGGCAGCGACGAAGTCAGCGGCTCGAACTTCGTGTCGGCCGAGACCACGTCGGCCGTCCCGCGAGCCGCTCGGCGAGCCGGCGTCGGCGGCAGAAGCCCTTCGGGACCGTGGGGGAGCCGGACCGTCGACACGGTCGGCGCCGCCACCTCGGGCCGCGCCTCCGCCGTCTGCTCGTCGAGTCGAGGCAAGGGAGCCGCCTCGACTTCCCGCATTGCGGCGTTCAGCTCGACCGGCTCCGGACGGACCGTCGGTTCTTCCAGAAGCGGTTCGACGTCGCGGACGTCGGCCTCCGCCAGTCGGTCGGCCTCGACCTGCTCTCGCTCCGGCACCAGCGGTGGCAGCTCCGGTTTCGGCCGCTCGACGCGGCTCAAGTTCTGTCCGACCGGTTCCGGCAGCGACTCCCATGGCGACGCGCCGCCCGGTCGGTCCGACGGTCTCGTTTCTTCCTCCTCCAGCAACACCCGCTCAATCTGAATCGGTTCCTCTTCGACCAACCGCGGTTGCTCGGGGGCCGGCAGCTCGACGGTCAACAGCCCCAAGCCGCACGTCAGGTGCACGACCAGCGAAAAAATGAAGGCCTGCCACGTCGGTGACCGCTCGCCCCAACGAGTCACCAACATGACGACCAAGTGAACCGTAGCCGCTAGCAGGCCGGCGCACAGAATCGCCAGCAAGATTTGGTGAGCGAGCTCGGGAGACACGCCCAGCTTTCCGCTCAACCGCCCCGCGATTCCGAACGCCGCCAGGGTCATTCGTTTCGTCTCTCCAGCCGATTGGCCAGCGAAATGTGCAGAATTTTCGCCCGGTGGCACGCCGCCAGGACGTCCATGATTGCCTGGTAGCGTCCTTCGGCGTCTCCGCGAATGACGACCGCTTGGTCCGGGTAGTTCTGACGGGCTTGCCGCAACCGCTGCTCCAGCCTTTGCAGCGTGTACGCTTCCCCGTCCAAAATAATCGTCCCGTCGCGTAGCACGTTGACAACCAAATCGTCCGGGCGGCTGGTCAAGGGCTGAGCGTCAGACACCTTGGGCAGCTCGACGTCATACTGCCACTCGCGCTGGGTGAACTGGGTCCCAACCATGAAGAAAATGATGAGCAAGAACACGACGTCAATCATTGGCGTCAGGTTGAGGTGAGGCTCTTCGATGGGTTCGGTCAGTTTCAGCGGCATTTCTGACTTCTCGCCTTCGTGTTCGTGTGGACACAAGGGTCGACGGTCGGTCGCACCGGACGGCCACACCGGCCGTAATTGTGTCAGATTTCCACCTGACCGGGAAGAGGCCTTCAAACCGCGCCGGCCTGGCGACGCGAGCAGCGAGCCTGCGTAACGCGGCTGTCACTGCGGCCGCGGAGCCGGCCTTTCAGCTCTCGGAGGCCGTGAGGTGGTTCACCGAACGACTGCCCCGCGCAGACGCCTTCCACCCGCAAGCTGTCAAGAAACGTAAACGCCGCCGCCAGCCGGCTGTCAACGGGGGTGAGCGCGTTCCGCGCAAAGCGGCGGAACTTGTGCCCGACTCCACGCTCGCTTCCCCCTTTCGCAGGCACGGTTTGTGGACGCTGCTGTCGGCGGCTCGTCCACGCCCGCCCGTGGCCGGCTCGCCTTTTGCACGACGGACGGAACCGAGCGTCTCCACAACGTCTCGCCGCTTTTTTCAGCCACAAAGGCCGAAACGACGTGTCCCAGGAGTCCCCGCAAGTGATTCGGCTCGGACTGGCCATTTCCTTTCTGGCCGGGCTCGGCTTCTGTTCGCTCGGCGAGCTGCAGGCTGCCGAGGCTCGACCGGCTCGCCCCACCTCGGCCGAAGTCGTCGGGACCGTCGTGCCGACGCGCCAGTCGCAGAACGCAGCCGCTTCTTGCGTGTACGGTCGGACCTCCTCCGCCGCGCCGGCGGCGCTCACTCTCGCTGGCAGTCCGTCCTTTGCCGAACGTCCGGTTGCTCGCGCTGCCGCCTTGCGGGTTGAGGCCCGTCCCGTCAGCACCGACGGCCGACCGGTCTGGAATGCCATTCGGCTTCGTCTGCAGACGGTCACCGCAGACGGCCGACCGGTGCCGGTCCGGGGACAGTTACGAGTGGAGCTGTGGTCTCTCGAACAGGAAGAGGCCGACGTCGGCGAGCAGTGGTTTGCCTTCGACCGCACTGGTCGACCACGCCGCTTTGTGGCGCTTCGTCGGCCGCGCGTCCGACGGCTGGCGCAGTGGACTCGCTGGCTAGAGCCGCCCGGGTCAGACGCAGCGGCGTCCTCAGCCGGAGCCGGCCGCACGCCCGAGAGCCTCTCCGCAGGCCGGCGCTGCGAACACACCGACCAGCCCGTGCCGACCGTCGTCGTGCTGCCGCTGCCCCGTCCGCTGCCTTCGACGCAGCCGGGACTGGCGCCGCTGGGCAGCTTGTCGGTCAGCCTGCTGGTGCCCGGCGTCGGGCTCTTGCACACCCCGCCGTTCGATGTTCCACTCAAGCCGCGTCGGACGTTGGCCGGGCGGCGTGTGGGCTTCCGGCCGGCCGGCGCGGCTCGCTGAAAACGCTCACTGCGGTTGGCCCTTCTGCGCTCGCGGCTCGGCGCCGACACGTCGCAACAGCTCGTGGACCTTCGCCACCACCCGCTCTTCGACCGACGGAGCGAACGGACCGGGGAAAGCCGTGTACCGCATGGCTCCTCCGCCCTCGTAGCCACCTTCCTCCAGCACCCGGCGACTGGGCAAGTAGCCGAACACGTAGTTGGAGTAGCCGGCCACCCAAACAACGGGCGGGCCGTCGACGGTGGACCGCACGTCGCCCCGCAGCTCGTGCTTCAGCCGCAGCGAGTAGTCGACGACGGCCTCACCGGGCAGAGCAATCAGCGTCAGGTCGTTGCCGAACACGACCACTTGCACGGGGAAGTCGTGCTGGGTGCGAATTCGGCCCTCGGTTTCCAGTTGCTTCAGCAACCGTCGGGCGTGAGCCCGCTCGTACCTGTTTTTCGACTCGGCTTGTCGCTCGAGTTCTTCACGCGAAGGCGGCGGGGCGAACTCGAGTGTCACCCATTCCAGGGCCGACCGCAGCGGGCCGTGGACCACGCGAACCCGTTTCGTCTCCAAGGCCGCCTCCACCGCGTTGGCCAAAGCCCGACCGTGCTGCTGCGCCAGCTCCAGCTTGCGACGTGGGTAAGGGTTCTGGTCGCCGGCGCACCCTTGAAGGAACAAGGCGGTCACGCCCGGGTGGTCTGCTTCCAAGTCCTGGTGCGCGAACCCCGGGTAGTCGCCGCAAAACTGGTAGAAGCTCAAAGTGGTCGCGTGACAGGCGTAGCCGAAAAGGACGGCTCGCAGCTTGCCGTCTGCCCCCCTCACCTGCAGAACCGGGACGTCGTGGTCCACGGGACCGTCCGGGTTCGGGCTGTTAATGACGCCCCGCTCGGTCGGCAGTCGTCGGTTCATGGCAAAGCCACACCGAGCGTGACTGTAGAGCAACTGAGCGGGCCGCAGGTTGTGCAAGGCCTGCCCGACCAGGTCCACCAGACGCGCCGGGAGTTTGTCGGCGTACTGAACGTTGCGTTCGAAGCCCTCGAATACTCGGCCGTAGCGGTCGGGAACGTCTGTGCGAATTTCCGGTCCGCAGTGCGTGTGCGACGCGTTCATGAGCAGCGACTCCGGCGGCAGGCCGTAGCGTTCTGCGACAGCCTTTTCCACGGCCGCCCGCAGCTCTTTCGAAATTCCAATCAAGTCGACCGTGACGACCACCAACCGTTGGCCGTTCCGGTCCTCCAGCGCCAGCGCTTTGGCGAACAAGTCGTGAACCTTGCCCTCGGACGGCTTGTTCCGAGCGGCGTAGCCGGCCATCCACATGGACTGCTTGGGGGTAATGACCACCGACGCCGCACCGGCTTTCCATTCCGTTGTCGTCTCGGCAGCCCAAACCGCCGCCGTCTGCCAGACAATTCCAATCGCCACCGTCACGGCGAAACCGAGCCACTGATTGACGTTTTTCATGGCCCTGCCCTTTCACACGGAGCGTCTTTTTCAGAACGTTACACGACCCGACACCCGCTTTCCTCGAAACTGGGCCCTTGAGACCGGTCGGACTGGTCTGACTAGTCCGACTGCCCGGACAGGCCTCTGTGCTTCCGTCGCCGTTCGACGCGACGGCGAAATAGGTTTTCGGTGAACCCACCCTCTTCCATGAACTGCCGCGCCTGGCTTTCGATCTGGCGACGCAGCAGGTAGGCGGCCTGATGGATGGCACAAATCATCGCGTTCGCAGCGATTTCCGGAGGAGCCTTTGCTACGAATTCCGCCAACCCCTCCAGCCCGGTCAGCCGGACGGTGCCTGGCGGGGCGGGCGGCAGATTCTCCACGCGGTCGTGCCGCAACCGCTCACGCATGGCACGAGCCGCTCGCGAATCTTTGGGCCAGACACGCAGCCCGTTCTGACGAAGGAAGCTCTCGTAGTCCGGTAGCAACTCGTCGTTCAGGCTGGCTCGGGCCACGTTCGTCAGTTTCATTTCGGCCTTTCGCGACGTCGCGGCTGCGCCGCTGGCTTCGCTGATGTTGCGCACGCCGCTGCGAGCGGCCTGAATCATCTGGTCTCGCATGCGCGGGTCATGAGGAAAGAAACGTCTGCAGAAGACAACCGTGGCGTCGTAGACCGCTTGAGCCACCTTGTAGCTTCGCAGCTTGCGGTAGCCACCGTGCGGCAACAGGGGAAGCTGGTCGTCTGACATGGCTGCTTCTCCGCTGTCAGACAGGTCGGAGTTGCCGGACTGGTCGAACCCGCCAGACTGGCCGGACGGGGCCGACTGAACCGGCGGTTCACGTTTCTCAATCTACCGCAACCTCGTTCCCCAGACCAGTTTCCCCGCGCCAGCGAGCCTCGAGCGAACGACCTTCGGCGTTCCGAACAAACTCGCACCAGCGTACTGGTTGGAGAATAATCGCCTCAACGTTCTACCCAAAGGCTCTCCCTTGGTTGCCTGGCGCACCTGCGCCGAACGGCCACGCTCCGTCGCGGCCGCTGTTGCTTCGCAATTCCGAGTTCGGGACGCGTGGCACGGGACGCGACGGAACGCGGCCATCCGGGAAAAAATGCGAAACCTCGTTGACCTTTTTCGGCCGACAACGGTCTGTGCGCAGAGCAGCGTTGGGGCACGACGCACCCTGCTGCGGCGCACGACGGACTTTGTGATTTCGACGGACAGCCTGTTGAAATCCGCTCTCCCGCACTTGCGGCAGAGGGTGGCTCGCGAAGCGAGCATTGTCAGGGAGCCGGTTTCAGCCTTCACGTGAGACCGTTCAGACCGGAGGCTCCGGCCCCGACCTCGGCCGCCCCCGGGACGCACGCGGCTCCCCGTCGTCCACCCCTGGGGCACCTTCTCCCCCACCGGGGCAAAAGCGACAGGGGGACGGCTTTGCCGTCTGGTTTCTTGGCGTGGCCAGCGGCGGACGTGGAGGACCGCGTCCCTTCGGAGCGTCACGCTCCCTCGCGGACGCCGTCGCAGACGCGTTCGCAAAGCGCGTTGCGTGCCCCGCTGCTGGACGGGCCGAGCGTTGGGCTTGGCGAAGGCCGGTCGAGTGACTAAGATTTGCTTGCGTCGAGCACAGAGCCCGCTGAGCGGGTCGTTTTGCCGGACGGAACTTGCCCCGTGGTGTAACGGTAGCACGCCTGACTCTGGATCAGGTAGTCATGGTTCGAATCCATGCGGGGCAGCTTCTCGAAGAGAAAGCCGAAAAGCAAACGGTTCACAGCGAGCGCAACAGGCCCTTGGAAGACCAAGGGCTTTTTTTTGCCCGCCGAGTTCCTAAGCGGCGGTCTCAAGCGAGGCTCCCACGCTTGAGCAAGTCGTGTGCCACGCACTGGCGCTTGCCTGGCGTCCGCCCGAGGCTGCGGCTTTGCACTTGCGACTACCATTCGACAGGCGGACAATGAAGTTCGCACGAGGTTCTCCGGCCTGTGGCGTGGCCGGCCGTCGCGCTCCGTCGCAGTCTTGGAGAGTTGCGGCAACGGCTGAGCGGCCGGGCGGAACCGGCTCGAGCGGACGAGCGCGGAGCGAACGGCCAGTCCGTTGCGCCGCCAAGCTCTTAACGCGTGTCACTGCGGCGAAGGGGAACGTGGCCGCCGTGCGGTTCCCCTGTTCGTGGTCCGAAAGCACTGGGAGGGCAAGTCATGTCGAAGCTGCTTTTGAGAGGTGCAGTCGGCGTCGTGCTGCTCGTCGTGGCCGCCGTAGCCGGGGCCCAGGAGAGAAAGCCGGAACTACGCCAGCGAGCAAAGACCACGTCGCAGCCGGCCAAACTCACACGTTCGCGTGGCGGGACGGCCGTTCCCCGAGCTGCGGGAAAGACGGCCACCCCCGTCGTCCGTGCGTCGGCGGCAAGGGCCTCGCAGCACTGCCAGCCGAGAGTGCGGAAGGTCTACCGGGTGCAGCACGTCTCGGCCCAGCGGTTGAGCAAGCTGGTGCAGGAGCTTCTGGCGGCCGACGGGACGGGTCGACGTGGACTGGCCGTCACCGCGGACTCGGCGTCGAACAGCCTGATTCTGAGCGGGACGGAAGGAGAGGTCGACCAGCTGACCGAGACGCTGAGTCAGCTCGACCGCCCGCCCGCCAAACTGGCCGTCGACGTCCTGTTCGTCGAGCTACTTTTGGACAAAGAAGACCTGCAGCCCTTGCGCAAGGTGCTCAGTCAGGTGGCTGACGAAGAAATCGACTCGCTCGTGGCCAGACTGCCCGGCCAGAACTTGCGTGTCCTCGCACGCTCGGTCGTGCTCACGACCAGCGGCCAGTCGGCTCGCATCAACGTGGGTCGTCGGCAGCCACGCGTGAAAGGAGTGACGGTCACGCCTGCGGGCCGCAGCAACCTTGTCGAGTTCGGAAACGTGGGCTTGGAGCTGAACGTCACGCCGACCGTCTGCGACGACGGTTCGGTGACGCTGCAGCTGCAGTTGGAGCGGTCTGGCGTGGGGCCGGAAAAGGAAGGAACGCCCGCCGTTTACTCGAAGACAAACGAAGTCGTGTCTCGCGTCCCGTGGGTCGGCGTCACGCTGCTCGAAACCACCCTGACCGCACCGCCGGACAAGACGCTGGTCGTAGGCGGAATGCTCGAAAAACGCGACGACCGCTGGGAGGCGACCGTGGTGCTGCTGCGACTGCACTTGCTCGACCAAGACTAGCGGCGTCCGCCTTTCAGCTGGAGGCCCTTCACCGAACCGCTCCGCCGCCGGACGCGTCCCCCTGCTTCGACAGAATGAACTCTCGCAGCAAGCGGCGCAGGTGGAGCACGTCTTCGGGAGCTTGTTGAGCCACGTCGTGGACGTTCCAGACGTCGTCCGGCTTGACGAACAGCCGGCAGTACTTCTCCGCCTGCTCAATCAGTTCGGCCAGCGCCACGGGGTCGTCGTGGACGGCGTCGGTGGACTCGGGCGGTGTGGCCTCCGCGCCGACCGCCGGGGTGGCGGGACCTTCGGCCTCTCCCGCCGGAGTCTGCGGACCGACCAGCTGCCAGCGGTCCGTCACCAGGTAGTAGTCGGCCGTTCGAATGGCCACTTCCTCCAGCCCCGCCCCCAGGCAAATGAACTGCCGCCACTCACTCGACCGGCCCAGCAGCAGCGGCAACCAGCTCCGGCCTTCCGAAGGCCCCGACGAACCGACGCCGAACCACTCCAGCAGCGTCGGCCCCAGGTCGACCGTCTGCACCAGCTGCTGCACCCGGCCGCACAGTTCGGGCCGGTCGGGCAGCCAGACCAGCTGCAGGCCTCGGACGACCGACTCGTTCAACAACAAACGGAACCCGCGAAACTGCGTGGCGGCGGGAATTTCGACCCCACCGGCCGCGGCCACCACCCACAGGAAGCCCTCGGCGTTCTCGGCCGCAGCCGGCTCGGCCAGCTCGGAGCGAAGTCGTCCCACCAGCGCGTCGGTGTGTTGCAGCGTTCTGGCCAGCCGCTCGACCGAGTCGACCGAGCCGAGCAGGCGGTCCAGGGCCAAGCGACCCGACGGCGCCCAGGCGTCCTCGTCCGGTTCGCCGTCGTTGACGCCGTCCGGCCCAGAACCGGCGGCAGCGTGCGCGAGTGTCTCACTCGAGCCGCTCCGCCCGTCGTCCGGTCCAGCCGCGTCGGCCCGGTGCGTCGTGCCGTTGCGGTCGGACACGCCGTCAGGACCGGCTGAACCTTCCGAGCGACCGGCCGTTTGGTTCGCCAGCGGTTCCGCCTCCTTGTCGGTCGACTCAGACACGCACGCCGGCAGACCGTCCAGGGCCAGCCACAGGAGCACGGCTTGGTGTTTCCGCTGTTCGTTCCAGCATTGCAACACGCTCTCGACCGCCTCGGCTCCGACCTCGTCCTGTTCCAACGGCCGGCTGAGCACGTGGACGGTGTCGAACGTTTTCTCGGCGAAAGCCCGTCCCGAAACGTTCGGACTGCAGACGAGGCACGTTGCAACGCCGGCCCGTCGCAGCTCGGTCAGGAAGCTGCCCAGGCGTTGCTGTTCGCCGAGCGACCGAGGAAACGTGTAGCAGCCCGTCCACCAGCCGTCGCTGGCTCGACGCGGGTCGAAGTTCTCGCCGAAATGCTGGTCGAACACGACCGACTGGCTGGCCAGCCGGTCCAGCTCGGGCGTTCGGCCCGCGAAACTGCCGTAGCAGCCCAGAAAGACGGGGTTCAGTCGCTCAAACGTGACGACGAAAACTCGCTTCATTCCGTTTCTCGCTTTCGGTTCGCTCTTGCCCAGAAAAGGCTCTGCAGCACGCGGCGTCGAGGCTGACACGAGGGTCCGCGACCGGCGACCCCGACCGGTGGTGGGTTTTGGTCGGTAAGCTAGCGACGCTGAGCCGCCGCTGGCAAGACTGGACCGGCCGCAGAGGACGGCTGCCGCGGAAAAGTTCCAACGGCTGCCAACGGTTTGTCGTAAACGGACAGCGCAGACGGGGCGGACGTCTCGCGCGCGGCCGAGAAGTCGGCACCGTCCGCGGGGTAGTGGTCACTTGAAACCCGAGTTTGTTTTGGTTTCAATTTTCGCGTTGGAGTTCTTCGTGGGTCTGGCACGGAACGCCAGGGCGAGCGTACGAAGCCGTGACGTGCACAGCAGTCGCCGGCGGCGGGTTCGTTGTCGGCGGACTGACGCTGAGGGAGTGGTCCGGCAGGCGTCTGCAGGTTGGACGGCCTCGCAGTGGAAGACGCCAGGCTTGGCCGGACGGCTGAGTGTTCGAGTTCCGGGTGCGGGTTGTTGGCGTGCGCGCGGCGAGCCTGTTCGGCGTCTGGCCTGGGACGGAGTCGCCGCTCGCCGGGCGGCGTCTGGTTCGAAGACGGCCGTTGTGTCGTGAAGAGCGGTGTCGGGTGGTCGGGTCCGGGAAACCATCCGTCCGGCGGGTCGCCGTTCAGCAGCCGGACCGTGTGGGTCGGCTGGCTGGCGAGCGGACGGCAGTCCGGGCCGTGGCAGGTGGAAAGCGGGCCCGGACCGGCGCGACACGAGCGTGTGGCTCGAAGCGGCGTCGGGTGGAAAGTGCGAACGACGTCGGGAGCCAGACGGGTCGGGAAAACGGAACGAGCGTTTGACGGACAAGGCTTGGAAGGAAAGGAGCAACGGGAAAATGCAAGCACGACTTTTGCGAACGGCTGCGTTGACCGGTTTGCTGTTGCTCGTGTCGGTTCCCGCTCGGTCGCTTTGGGCGGCCGACGAGTCGAAGGAGAAGGCGTCGAAGCCGGAGCGGGAAATTGTGGTGGCGTTCGAGTACCCGCGGAAGGAGGTGGAGCCGTCGAAAACGCTCAGCCTGGACCTGATTGTCAAGAACAACGGCACCCAGGACGAAACGGTGCTGTTGGACGTGCAGCAGTGTCCGGAGCAGTGCACGGCAAAAATCGAGGAGTACGGCGACGTGATTGGCGGCGTGTTCGTGGCCGCCGGCGAGAAGAAAACGCTGAAGCTGTCGGCCGAGTGGAAACAGCCGAAGAAAGAGAAGAAGAAGGACGAGAAGGAGGAGAGCGAAGACACCGAGGAAGCGAAGTTCGCTCCGGGCAAGTACGCGTTCGTCGTCAAGGCCACGACGGAGGACGGAAAGCTGACGGACACGGCGAAGGCCGAGGTGACGGTCCGCTCGCCGAAGGAAGAAGAGGAGGAGGAAGAGGACCCGGTCGAGATTCGTTGCTCCTACCCGAACCTGCGCGGCTCGAACGACAGCGACTTCAAGTTCTCGATCGACATTTACAACCACACCGACAAGGACGACATGGCCTCGCTGCGTGCCGAGGCTCCCAAAGGCTGGCAGGTGGCGTTCAAGCCGTCTTACGAGGACAAGTACATTGGGTCGCTGAAGATTGACGGGAACCTGAGCCGTTCGGTGGACGTGGAGGTCACGCCGCCGCCCGACGCCAAAGTCGGCAAGTACACCATTAAGGTCTTCGCGAAGTTGTCGAAGGAGGACTTCGAAGCCAGCCGCGAGCTGACGGTCGAGCTGACCGGCACGTACCGAATTCGCTGCGGAACGGTCGGCGACCTGTTGTCCGTGACGGCTCACCCGGGCGAAGAGGTCACGGTGTCCATGTACGTCCAAAACCGCGGAACCGCTCCGCAGACCAACGTCACGTTCACGTCCTTCGAACCGGAAAAATGGAAGGTGGAGTTCGACCCGGAGCGGATCGACACGATTGACCCGGGCGACACGAAACAGGTGAAGGTCAAGATCACCCCGGCTGCCGACGCCATTGTCGGTGACTACTCGGTAGCCATCAACATCAACGGCGAAAAGGCCGACGACGAGCTGGAACTCAGAGTGACCGTGAAGGCCTCGACCATGTGGGCCTGGGTCGGCGTCGGTGTCATCATTGGCGTCATTGTGCTGCTGAGTGTCATGTTCCGGATTCTGGGCCGACGGTAAGACCGGGGAGAAGGACGGATGAGTGACGAAATCGTCATCGAGACAGTCCAGCTGACGAAGTTCTACGGCCGCGTCGCCGCCGTCGACGGACTGAACCTGTACGTGAAGCGCGGCGAGATTTTCGGCTTCCTGGGTCCGAACGGCGCCGGCAAGACGACCACGATTTTGCTGCTGCTGGGCCTGACCGAGCCGACGGCCGGCCACGCGTGGGTCTTGGGCTTCAACCCGACTCGACGTCCGCTCGAAGTCAAACGGCGGGTCGGGTGCCTTCCCGAGAACGTCGGCTACTACCGGGACCTGACCGGCCGTGAGAACCTGCGGTTCATTGCCCAGCTGAACCGCATCCCCGAAGACCAGGCCGAGTCACGGATCAACGAGGCGCTGAAGAAGGTCGGCTTGAACGGCGAGGGCGACAAACTGGTCGGCGCCTACTCCCGCGGCATGCGCCAACGCCTCGGACTGGCCGAATTGCTGGTCAAGGACCCGGAAATCATGATTCTGGACGAGCCCACTCTGGGGCTCGACCCGAAGGGCATGAACGAAATCCTGGACCTGATTCGGTCCCTCAGCAAGGAGAAGGGACTGACGGTCATGCTGTGCTCGCACCAGCTTCATCAGGTCCAGCGAATCTGCGACCGGGTCGGAATCATGAACAAAGGCCGGTTGGTGGCGCTGGGCACGATCGACGAACTGGCCAAACAGGGGCTGGAGTCGGAGTACGGCGAGCGGCTGAGCCTGGAAGAGATTTACATGCGGTATTTCCAGGAGGAACAATAAATGGGCGTCATTTTGCGGAAAGAGCTGGCAGACCACCTGAACTCGATCCGCTACATCATTTTGTTCTGCCTGGTGGTCTGCGTCTCGCTGCTCATTACGAACACGGTGAGCTTGAACATTCGGTCGGCTCTGGAACGCGGCGCCAAAGACCCGCACCTGTTTCTCATGCTCTTCACCACCAGCGGCCACTTTTTCTCGCTGGTGCAGTTCATCGCCTTCTTCGGCCCGCTGATCGGCATCATCATGGGCTTCGACGCCATCAACCGTGAGAAGAACGAAGGCACCATGTCGATGCTGCTGTCGCAGCCCGTGTACCGCGACGCCATTGTCAACGGCAAGTACCTGGCCGGGCTGGTGGTGGTGTCAATCATGGTGGTCAGCATCGTGCTGCTCATTTCCGGCCTGGGAATGGTCGTCATTGGCGTTGTGCCGACGGCGGAGCAGGTGGCCCGGCTGCTGATCTACGTGGTGCTGAGCATTGTCTACATTGGCTTTTGGTTGGGGCTGGCCATTCTGTTTTCGGTCGTGTTTCGTTCGATTGGCACGTCCGCTCTGGCGGGGGTCGCCTTCTGGATTGTCGTCGCCTTCTTCGTGTCTTTCGCTACGAACGTCATTGCAGACGTCGTGGCTCCGGTCAGCTCCGACTCGAACCTCGAGCAAGTCCTGAAGCACCAGAAGGTCATCGACACCATCAGTCACATTTCGCCGGTCAACCTTTACACCGACGCGGCCAGCGTGATCATGGACCCCTACCGCAAAACGACCAAGTCGCTGCTGTTGGTGGGGCCCATGGAGGCCATTTCGCGAGCCCGGTTCAACCGGCCGTTGAACATCCTGCAGTCGTGCCTGATTGTGGCCCCCTACATTGTGACGCTGATTGCCCTGACGTCGGTGTGCTTCGCCGCGGCCTACTTGGTGTTCATGAAGCAAGAGATTCGAGCCATTTAGACCCTCATTTGGCGAAAAACGTCGACAACGTTCGCGCTTTCGTCGGGCGAACTTTTGGAGTGCGGCAGTCTTCTGCCGCTTTCGATCCAAAGCGGTGCAGGAGCACCGCACTCCAAAGCGCGTCCTCGGTTGTGGAGCAAGCAGGATGCTTGCTCCCCGTTGGGCGGCGGCCAGAGTGAATGGTTGCTCCACGGGCGAACCGACGGCAGCCCGGCGCAGCGGGCCAACTGGTTCGGCGCGCGGGTGTCCGGCAGCGGGCCGACCAAAGGGCGGAACCGGCGGCCGAGCCGACGCGACGGTTACAAGAACCTGCAGGCGGGCGCAGAAAGAGCCGAGCGGCTGCGGAGCTCACGCGGCCGCTCGGCTCGTCGTCTGTTTCCGTCTTTTTTCACCCGCCCGTCAGCAGGACCGGCCGGTCAGAACGTCGCGGTCCAGCTTCCGGAAAGACGCCGAAAGGAACGCCGCGGGCCTGCTGTGCCTGACTCGAACTCCACCGCCTGCCCGCGTTCCGCTCTTCCCCGAACAGCTTGCTCCGGCCAAAAGCCCCTTGTCGGCATCCCCCGTTTCCGCGAGCCAGTTTCGCTCGCGTGCCCGCGCGACGTCACTTTTTGACGAGCAACAAATGGCACGCTTTGCAACGCTTGCGTGCTCGGACCAGCTTCCCGCACTTGGGACACCGTCGTTGTTTCAACGCTTTTTTTCGCTTCGTGCGTGGACGAATCGGCATGGTTTCACCTGCTGCTCAAAGTTGGTTGCTGGTTTTCCTGCCGACGGCGCGTCTCTTGAGAACACTTGCCGCTTCAGCCGCAAGCCGCCGCAGTCAAGCTTGCGTGCTTTCCCAAAACGCTCTGCGGTCGAGCCCGTCGCCCGGACCGGGGTCGACAGGCTCCTGACCGGCCGTTCTTTTCGAGCCTGGCACCTGAGCGACACAGAGCCGGCGTCTGCCGGGCTGGCCGTCGGTGACGCCGAACGAGACGGCACAAGGGCGAGCATTTTTAGCGAAACGGTGACGCGTCGGCAAGTATTCGCCGCCGCGACCAACGCTGTCGGTCCGCGGGCGGCCGTCCGTCGGCGAAGGCTCGCCTCGTGACCCTGGAGAACGCACGCCGGGTCGAAGGCCGCTTGCAAAACCGGACCGGTTTGCTCATTCTGTCGGCCCGCGGAAAGAGCGTCCGCACGCCCGCTCTCGCGCGGCTTCGCGTTCGCCGTAGCGTCGGCCGAGCGGAGCTCAAAACACACGCCGGACGCTCCGTGCCAACCAAATCGTTTCGAGCCAACGCTCGGCCCCGGCTGCGTGAGCCGTACGGCGGTGCAGCGAGCGGCCCGAACGCACTCCGGAACGAAACCGTCCGACAGAAGACCGAAAGCAAGACACTCGAACCGGGAAGACGAACATGAACAAGGTCGAACGCGTCGTTGCCGTCCTGGAGGGTCGGCGCCCAGACCGTCCGCCGTTTTCCTGTTGGTACCACTTCGGGCCGGACGCGGTGTTCGGTCCGGCGGCGGTGGAAGCCCACTTGAAGCACGTCGAGGCGTACGACCTCGACTTCCTGAAAATCATGGACGACAACCGCTACCCGCGCACGGCTACGCCGACGGGCGTCGTCAGTGAGCCGTCGGACCTCAAGAAACTGACCGTCCTGAACGGAGACGAAGACAGTTTCGGTCGGCAGCTCGAACTGATTGCCGAGTTGAAGAAGCGGCTCGGCGACGAGCTGTTCATGGCCACGACGGTCTTCAACCCGTGGAGCACGCTTCGGCAAATGACCGTTCCGGACACCGGTCGGCACGGGCCGCCCAAGCTGGAGCACGGCCAGGACCCACGCGACCAAACCATGAACCGGTTTCTCACCGAAGCCCGTTCGGCGCTGGAGCAGGCTTTGGGGGTCATTGCCGAGTCGACGGCGAATTTCGTGCGGCACTGTCTGCAGGCGGGAGCGGACGGCATTTTCTTGTCGGTGCGTGACGACTGGGTCGGCGGCCCGGAAGACGGCCCGCAGCTCTACGACCAGCTGGTCCAGCCGGGCGACTTGCAGGTGTTGGAGGCCGCGTCGACCGGACGCTTCAACCTGATTCACGTTTGCGGCAAGGCTCGCCGTTTCGAACGCTTCGCCGACTACCCCGTCCACGTCATTAATTGGGCGGACCGTTACGCCGGCCCGTCGATTGGTGAAGCCGCGGGCTGGGTTCGGCCTGCCCTTTGTGCCGGGCTGGACAACCTGGGCACGCTGGCAACGGGCACGCCGGAGCAGTGCGTGGAGCAGCTTCGTGACGCCCTGCGCCAGGCGGGCAGCCGTCCCATTCTGGTTTCGCCCGGCTGCACGTACGACCCGGACGCCGTTCCCCAAGAGAACCTGTTGGCCGTGCGAAAGGCTTTGAAGGAACTGACGGCCGAGTGACGGCTGCGTCCGGGCCGACCGGGCCCGCGGCGTGTCAGACGGTCGACGTCCCCGACGCCGTTTCGTGCTGACTGCCCGACGGCTCGACGGGCACCACGTTCTGCCGTGGGCCTTGGCCCGTCCGTCGGGTTTGCACGACGAACCACCCGGCCGCGCCGACGGTCAGCGCGAACCCGAAGAAGCCGCCCGTCAACCCGCTCCACCAAACGACCCCCAGCGCGGCCAGCGACAGCGCCGGGCGGGCGGCCAGAAAGGTCCACAGGCCCGTCCGCACCACCAGACACAGGCCGAAGAAGGCGACGCCCGTCGCCGCTCCCGCCACCAGAAGCCTCAGCAGCGCCGCCGGCAGCAGCCACAGCCGCAGTTCGCTCACCGGTCCGCCCGGCTCCAAACTGCACTGCAGGCAGTGACGGGCCAGAGTGAGCCACGGTTGAGTGGTTCGCAGGCCGGGTTCGGGTGCCGGCCTCGCTCCCGCTGCCGGTTTCTCACCGCCGGTCCCGCCGACGCTCGACGAAGAGGACGCCGCCTGCTGCCGAGCCTTCTCGGCCCGCTCCGCAATTGCCTCCACGCGCCGGTCCAACAAACGAAACCGCTCGGTCTGCCACGGCCAGCGTGGTTGCAGCTGCCACACCAGCACGGCCTGCTCCAGCAACTCCCACAGCGCCGGCCCGACGGTTTGGCCGGCCGTGAGCCGAGCCTCGAGGAACTCCCACACCCCTTCGACCACCTCGACCTGAGCCACGCCGCGGCCCGAGAGGTGTTTCCACGAGCCGGGCACGGCCGCCGCCCCGTTGGCAGTCATGACGCTCACCACGTGTCGCACCGTGCGCAGCTCGGCCGTTTGCGGCAGCCGCACCAGCCACCGAGGCAACCACCGGCTGGCACGCACCCGGTTCGTCCAAAGCAGGTCGACCACATCGGTCGGTCCGTTCAGCGGGACGCGCACGCGGCCGGTGGTCTTCTCCGGCGTGGCCACAATTTGGTCGCCGGCCGAGACGGCGTGGAGCGTCGTCCCCGGCGGCAGGTCCACCACCAGTTCCTTCCCCGCCGCCACGACGAACAGCCGCGTCTGCCCGTGGCACGTGCCGTCGCGTTCGAGCCACAGGTGCGAGACGGCCAACGCCACGCGTGGACGCCCCAGCTCCTGCAACGGCCGGACCCTCACCAGTCGCCACCGGCCGCCCACGCCACGAAAGACCGCCAGCCGGTCGCTTTTCTCCGAGCCAGTTTCAACCAAGCGACGCACCCAGTCGGGCAGTTCGTCCGCACCGACCCGGCCCGCGTTTTCCGGCTGCCACAGGTGGACGGCCGTCGGTTGGTTCTGACCGTTCGCCCCAGACGGCCTGGCCACGGCCAGCAGCGACCGCACGGTGACCGCCTCCGGCACGCGTGGTTCCTCGAACGTCCGGGCGCGAGCCGCTCGCCCCCCGTCCGACGACGCAGCAACCGACGCCGCCCGAAGTCGCGTCAGCCGTCCCCGGACGACCACGACAAAATCGTCGCCCGCGTCGGCCGGCAGCTTGACCGCGTACTCGGGCCGACCGTCACGCTGACCAGCCGCCTGAAACTCCAGCGGGGAGCCGTCCAGACGCGACAATTTCCACTTGGCCTTACCCGGCAGGACCAGCTTCAGCCGACGGGGCAGCGAGGCGGCGGAACGACAGCGCAGCCAGCTCGTCACGTCCCACCCTTTCGACTGCGGCACCAGCAGCGTGAACACCTCGACCTGCAACCGAGCTCGAATCGGGAACACCCGCAGCCGCGGCCGGGCCGCCGTTCCCCACGCGAACTTGCCCTCGAACAGGCCGGGCGACGAGCGCCCCTGCTCGGGTGGGTTCTCCTCCAGCAGCGCGGGCCGAGGCTCCTCCCACGCCACCCCCACGTCCGGGTCGCGGTAAACCAGCAACGTCCCCGCCCGACGCTCGCCGTCGACAAACTCCACCGACGGCAACGGCACCGCCGTCCCGCGCGGCACGAACCACTCGCCCTTCACCGTCACGTACTGCACCTCGCCTGCCGCGTCGCGCAGGAACAGCACCAGCCGGTCGCGGCTCGGACGAGCCCAGTGAATCAGCCGCTCCGCGTCGTCCTCCTTCACCACCACCGACCGAATTCGCAACCGCGGGTCGATTCGCAAGTGGTAGCGGAAGACGGGCCCGCCGGAATTCTCCACCTCGGCAAACAACGTCCACTCCACCCGGTTCCGGTGGACGTGCAACACCTGGTCGGCCCGCACGACGTGCTGAGGCGTTTGCGGAAGCAGACGGGTGGCGAGCGAAGCGGGGGCGTCGAGTCGCATGAGCAGTTGACCCTGACGGCCCGTCAACGCTTCGCCCCAGCGCTGCTCGAAAGCCTGAGCCGCCACGGCCACCGTGGCCGGCTGGTTGGCCGACGAGTCCAGCTCCAGCCGGAAGCCGCTGGCCGGCACCAAAGCCAGCCACTGGCTGGACGCTCCCTCGAAACCCTCCACCACAGCCGGCACGGGAACGACAGCCCGACCCGCCTCGCCGCGCGGCACCGGCAGAATCCATTGGGCGCGAACGGTGAAGTCGCCGCTTTGCGGGCTGGCGAACACGGCATGCAACCGCGTGCCGTCGGCGGTCGCTTCGACGCGGTGCCCCAGCAGGCCGTCGGCTTGAACGGCCTTTTCTCCCACGCACGCTCCCGCCGGAAGCCGCCACACCACCTCGGTCACTTCGTCCGTCGCGTGGTAAACGACCTTGTAGTCGTACGACAGGTACGCCGGGTGAACCTCGACCACGCCCGTCACGTCGGCCTTCGGCTGTCGACGCTTGGTCGTTTTCAGCGGCCCGGGCTTCCAAGCCACCCGCAGCCAGTCGACCTTGCCCAGAGCGACGGCGCCGCTGGGACGCGGCAACGTGCGAGCCGCTCCGGCCTCGCCCACCGTCAATTGCACGTCGACCGCCTCGGCCGGGAATTCCAGTTCCAGGCTCGTGCGAGGAACCGCCGGCAACCGGACGTCAATGACCCGGCTCTGCCCCGACGCCCGCACAGGCGGGAACAGCGTCAGCTCCACCACGGCCTGCCGAACCGGTGTGTCTGCGGCCTTCGCGGCCCCCGCTGCCTCGCGTCGTGGCTTTGCGTTCGAAGACGGCCCCCCGAGCGGCTCGACGGGCGAAGGCTTCTCACCGAACCGCTTTGCAGCCGGCGACGCCTCCCCGACCGACTTCTCGTGAAGCGGCTCGCTGCCGGAACGCTCTTCCGCCGACCGGCTCTCACTCGTCCACTCCGCGGGCGACGCCTTGCCGCCGGCCGGCCGACCCGCCCTCGCCCGGCCGCTCGCCTCCTGCCTGTTCGACTCCGCCACGTTGGGCGGCTTCACGTTGGACGGCTTCACGCTCGCCCCCTCCGTGCTCGTCCCCTTCGTGCCGGACGGCTTCAAGCTCGACGGACTCGACTTCGACGGCGGCTGCTGCCTCGACGGCCGTTCCGCCGGGAGCGGCTCCACCTTCGCCGGTTCCTCCGCCGACGACTTGCCGGTCGGAGGCTTTCCGCTCGGCTGCGGCCGAGCCGCAGAACGCTCCGCACTCGACGACGCCGCTCCGGACGTCTTTCCGCCCGACGCCGTTTTCTCGGCCGTGTCTCCGGCCTCGCTAGCCTGCGGCTTTGGCGCCGGCACACGCACGGACACGACGAAACCTCGGCCCTCCGGCCCCGGCCGCGGCTCGACCAACCGGCCGTCGACCCGACACGCCTCCGCTCCCAGGTTCACGCCCTCCAGCGGAAGCCACACGTCCGTCGCCGGTTTCGAGGTGGGCAGGACCAAGTGCAGGCGGGCCGTCAGCGTGGCGAAGCCGTCGGCGTCGACTTGCAGCTTGTAGTGAGCGTCGGTCAGCAGGTAGTCTTCTTGCCGCTCCTTGGCCTCCACCCACCGCAACAGCTTCGGGTACAGGTCGGACGGAAGGTACACGAAGGCCGGCCCGTTCGACCGCTCCACCGGGCTCGGCAGCAGAACCGGAACGACCAGCGGCCGTTGGCCGGCAGCGGACGAGCCGAGCTGGCGCCCGTCCAAGCGACCGCTCGGCGGTTGGCCCAGCGCGTCGGCCAAGACTAGCAACACCAGCAGCGAGGCCAGGGCAACGGCCTTGCCCGTGTCGAACGAGCGGGTTTCGGTTGCGTCGTCGCCGGCCTTACGTCGTCGAATGGGCACCAGCAACGAGAGCACGGTCCCGGCCAAGCACGCTCCGGGAACGCTCGCCCACGCGGGCGGACTGGCCGCACAGGCCGCCAGCACCACCGTCAGCCAAACCATGGCCAGTTGTTTCTTGTACGACCACTCGACGTTCCGCAGCCACCACGCCAGCAGAGCGGCGAACCACAGAGCCATCCACGCCAACGCCTGAACGCGCCGGGTGTTCCAGCAGCGAACCTCGAACGCGCCCGCGGGAAACATTCGGCTGGCGCGGAAGGTCGTTCGCCAGGTTCGAGCGGAACGGAGCGGGTCGCGTTCGTCGAGGGACGGAACGGCCGAAGGCCGCTCGAGCCGGCTCGCGTCGTCCGCTTGCTGGACGCCCGAGCCGAGGACCGGGTCGGTGTCCAAGGCGGGAAACGGCGACCCCTGGCCGGACAGAATTTGCCAAACCCGCTTCCAACTGTCCCACCTGAGCGGGTTGAAGCCGGGCTCGTCGCTTCGCCGTCCCAGCGGCCCGAACAGCCGGACGGTCCACGCAACCGGCGGCTCAGGCTCAGTTCGGCACAAGCCGGCCGGCAACGTTCCGACCCGGTACTCCCGCGGCAGCACCACCTGCCACTGAAACCCCACGCACGGCACGTTCAGCTGCGGGACCGGCACACGCAGCCGTACCCCCAGCGGCTCCAAGCGACACGGACTGGCGTAACGCACCACCAGCCAGCGGAGCGTCTGGTCTTTCAGCGGCGGCACGGTGACCCGTCGGCCGGCTGTCCGCACGGGTACGGCTACGCCGTTGGCCGTCACGCGCAACAGCCGGCAGTCGGGCGGCAGCTCGAACCACAGTCGCTGTCGACAGCCGCCAATCAACCGAACGACGGCTTCGTGAACGGCAGAAGCCTGGCCGCGCAGACCAGCCTCTCCGGCACTGGGGTAGGTGGTCGTGAGCAGCATTTCGGCCAGGAGCGGCCGCGTGTTGTCGAGCCCGGCCGTTCGCTCCGGCGAACCCCCCGGACCGGCCTCGGACTGCTCGTCCGTCCCCCGGGACCCAGCCGGACCGCCGGCAGAGGTCGGGCCACTGGGCACGACTCGCGCAGCCGCGGCCGTCGCCGCCTTGCCGGCCCGGCCTTTGGACGTGCCGCCTTGCCGTCGAGCGTTCGTCGCACTGCTGGCCGGCTGGCCGGGTGCCTTTCCCGAGTCGCCGGCCGTCGGCTGGTCGGTCGCCTCTGCGGCGTTGCCGGCCGTCGGCTGCTGGCGCCGACCCGCCGGACCGCTTACGCCGGCACGTGCCTGCGGGTTCTCACCGGCGGACTCCGCTTGCCGACTCGTCTGTTGCCGCCCTGTTTCGCTCAGCTCCGACGACACACCCGCCGCCCCGACCTCCGTCGGTGGACCAAAACTGAAGACGCCCACGTTGACGGGCTGAGCGGCGGCCAGAGCGAGCAGCCGCTTGGTCTGGTCCTGGTCGGCCTGCGTCACCAGCCGCCAGACCGTGGTGTCCGACCACGTCGTGGCCAGCTCGTCCAGTTCCACCGGCTCCAGGTCGGCCTCTTCGCTGACTTGCGGAGCCTTGGCCGAGGCGGGGTAGGCCAGGACCAAGGCGGAGCGGAACGTTTCGCAGTCGAGCGGGATGGGAGCGGGAAGGTGGACGGCCGAGCCGCTGGTGGCGGGCAGGCGTCGAGCTTCCACGACGACGTCCTGCGGCCGAGACGGACGGAGCGAGTTCCGGAACCGCAGCACCAGCAACAGCCCGCCCTCTTTGTGCTGCACCGACCAGTCGGTCAGTTCGTTTTGTGAGCGGCCTCCGGACGGCCGAACCTGCGTCACCTCCCAGCCGGGCGGAAGCTGACACGCGACGCGGAACGTCGAGCCGGCTCGGCACCGCCAACGCACCTGAGCCGTCAGCGTCCACTGTTCCGGCCCCAGCTCCACGAACCCCAGTGCGTCCGCAGACAGCTCCGTCGCCGGCACGCCGACGCTCAGCGTCAGCGTCGCCCCGGGCACGAACTGACTGAGGGCCAGGTGCTGCACCGAGTCGCTTTCCCACAGCGGCTGCGACTGACGCAGCCCCTGCCCTCGAAAACTGCGCAACCGCAGCGGTGGCTCGACCGACACCGTCACGCGGCCAGCCAGAAAAACCGCTCGCGTCTGCAGCGCCACCGGCGGCAACGCGAACTGGCCCAGCCGCGAAAGCAACTTGAACCCCCGCAGTCGGACGGTGTGGCGTCGGCCGGTCCAGCCCTCCGGCACGCGAACCTGCACCAGCCGCCGCAGGTTTCCTTTCACCGGACGCTCGGTCCACTCCAGCGGCAAGCCGCGGTCGTACGTCACGGCCGTCACTTTGAGGTCGGTGGGGACGGAGAACGTGAGCCGGGGCGGAGCCGCCCGCTCGAATTGCAGCGTGAAGGTGGCGTCCGTTTCGACCTCGCTTTGCCGTACGGTGTGAGCGGTCGACTGCTCGTAGAGCACGACGGGCGTGGACGCACCGGCCGCGTCCGCCCGCCGAACGGTCAGCCGGCAGCTCGTGCGGCCGCCCAGGTAGACGACCCACGTGACCGACGCGTTCGAGCCGGCCGGGTCGGAGGACTTCGCACCGCTCCCGGGCCGCTCGTTCCGACCCACTCCGCCGCCAGACGCCGCTGCAGAGCCGTTCTTCGAAGCAACCGAGCGGCCCGCGGACGGCCGAGCCGAACCGCTGGCCCCAGCTTTGGCCCGACCGCTTTGGGAACGTTCGGCTCGTCGGCGCGGCGGTACGACCACGCCGTCGGAAGACTCCACGACGAAGCCGGCCGGCACGTGGAGCGTCAAGGTCGAGACGGTGGCGGGCGGGAGGGTCACCGAGAACTCGGTCTGGTCCAGAACCTTGCGACCGGGCAACTGCCAGCGTCCGCGCAGCGAGCTCGACCGGCCGCTCAGCAGCAGACTGGTTTGTCCGTCCGGCGCCGCACCCCACAAAGCGGACGTCCCGTCGGCCCACTGCAGGTCGGAGACCTGAAGCCGGAGCGGCTCCAGCGAAACCAGCCGAGGCTTACTGGCCAAGCCGCTCGACGCCCACTCGCTCAGCCGCCAAACCAGCTCGCCCTGCAGCCGGTCGTGCTGCGGGTCGAACCGGCCGGTGTAGTCGGCTCGCCGCAGCCACACCCTCGGCGGTGCCTCTGGCGACGGCTCCAACGCCCGCTTCAACCTCTCGTACTGGTCGGCGGTGACCGGAACCCACCTTCCGCTGGGCCACCGGTCGGGCCGGTCGGCCGGCACGGTCTGTTCCGAGAACTGGACGACGAGGGAACGCAAAGACTGGTTGGTGTTGACAAGCGGGCTCGACGAACGGCCCGACGGTGCTCGCGTCGAGCCGGCGGGACCGGTGGCGGTCGGGGAGGTCGACGAGCCGCTCTCGGCGGGCTGGGTCGAGCCGCTCGGGTCGGTCGGCCCTTGTGGGCGCAGGGGCTTGGCCGCGAGGGCCACCAGCGTGGCAGCCGCCAACAACACGCCCCCCAACAGCCCGGCGCCGCGTTTTGCCCCTCGCCACCTCATCCTGCCGCTCCGGTTCCCGGCGAAGACAGCGGTTTGGACGGAGCTGGCGGTGGAGCGCCGTTGACGACAGGCGGAACCGGCTGCACCACCGTCGGCTCGCGTGAAACGGCTGACACCGACACGGCCATTTCGCTGGGGGTGAGCGGCACGGCGCCTCGCAACCGACGCGCTCGAACCAGGTTGTCCATGACCGCTGCGGCCCACGCCAACAGCACGCCCAACACGGCCGGCTGCAGGAGCAACTGGAAGGCTTCCTCGAACCACACGCCGGCCACGGCCCCCGCCGCGCTCAGACCCATGAGCGTCAGCACGTTCCGCAGCACGCTGACCTTAATGAACAACACCGCCAGCACAAACGCCAGGCCGGCTCCGACCGCCACCAACATGGGTCGACTCATGGTCCACAGCGACACGGTTTGCGGAAGCCCTTGCACGCCGAACAGGTACGCGTTGCCGTAGCTGGCCGCGAACAGCGTCCGAACCGGCTCGGGCAAGGCAGCCGGTGTGGCCGAAGACTCCGACGTCCGAATCCACCGCAACAAGTCCTCGCGACTGAGCGTCGACCGACGGAACCAGAAGAGCCACGAACGTTGCCACCGGTAGAGAGCCGTCACCAGTTCTGGCTCGGAACACAAGTGGTGCGTCACCGGGAACGTGACGTGCCAGTACGTGGGTCCGACAATGGTTCCGGCCGGCAGTTGCGGAAAGACGAAGTCGTGCCGCCCCAGCCAGCCGAAGCCGTCGCTGTGGCTGCTCGAGTAGACCAGCGACAGCAGGTGTCCGGTCGTCTGGTCGCTCCAAAACTTCCGCAGGTCCACGCGGTACTGGGTCGTCTGTTCGGCCGACTGGACCTCCACGAACTGGTCCGGAATTCGACGGTCGTCCCACCAGAACGCTTCGACGGCCACGCCTGGCGGAAAGGCGAGCGACAGCTCCTGCGGCGGCCCTTCGCACTGCAACAGCAGCACGTTGCGAGCCCGTCCGCCCGCGTCGAACACCGACCACACGCAAAGCTTCGTGAAGAGCAACTGGCCGGCCAGCCGCGTCTTGGGACGGTCGACTCGCAACGGCACTTCACGCACCGCCCCCTGCCCCAGAAACAACGCCGTGCCGCGCGACGTGGCGAACTGCTGCCACTGCGGGTCCGACGGCTCCAACCGAACGGCGCTCTGAGCCGACGTCTCCACCTGCACCGACTCGAACTCCGCGTCGGCCGACGTCACCAGCGGCAACGTCAGCTCGCCCGACTCTCCCTCCGGCAGCCGAAGCGTGTAGTCGGCCAACACGGCAAAGCGGCCCAACAACGGCTCGGGCAGACTGACGCGAACCCGGCTGCCCTCGCCCACCTCCGACCCGCTCCAGGACACCGTCGCCCGAACCGGCTGCGGGCTGTCGGGCGTCTCCAGCGAAAACACGACCGCCGTCCCCAACGCCCCCGGCACCACCAACCGCGCCTGCGAAACCCGCTCGTACGCCACCTGGTACTCGATTCGCTCCCGCACGGCCAGCGTGCCGTTCTGCGGCAACAGACGCACGTACGCCTGCGTGCGAATCTGCTGCGAGTGGGCTGTGACGACGGCCGTGAAGCGAAGCTGACGCGAGTCGACACGGTAGACCTGCCGCCGCAACCCGCGGACGAACTCGGGCAACGCCGACGCCAGCGCCTGGTCTTCCACCAGCGGCGCCAGGACGACGTCCTCGTCGGGAATGAGCTCGGCGTCGACGTTGTCGGCCAGCGCAAAGACGACGCGGGCCGGAGCGTGGTTGGACGAGCCGACGGTCGGAAGAACCAGACGCACCGGTCCTCCCGAACCACCCGTCGGCCGCTCGGCGTGCAGCCGAACCTCGAACGGGCCGTCCACGCGGCTGCGCGGCTGAAGCAGCCGCAGGACGAACCGGTCGGCCCCTTCCTTCCCGCCCGGCTCCTCGACCAGCTCGGCCGAAGCCGGCGGACTGACCGTCCACTCAGTCGGCCGCTCCCGCGGCCACTGCAAACGCAGCTCGCCAATGGCCCCTCGGTAAACCTGGCACCGGAAGACGGCTTCCATTTCCACGCGGTCGGCCGTCAGCCGGACAAAGTACAGCGGCTCGACCGAAAAGTACGGCCGTACTCGCACCAACCGCAGCGGCAGGACGAACGGCTGTCGCAAGAACCGGTAAGCCACGGACAACTGCCCGGCCGCCGCCTCACCGCGCAGCTCGGGCAGCGACTGCAGGTCGCTCACGTCCGTCTGGTGGACGAACCGCGCTTCGCCCTCGCCTCGCTCGACCCGGTAACCCTCCACCGACAACACGCCCACGTAGCCCGACTGACGCCGAGCTCCAACCACGTCGAAGCCTCGAATGGCCGGCAGGTTGTCTTGCTCGGGCACGCGGGAGGCCGAAAGAATCCACTTGAGGTGAGCTTCCTGCGTGGCGTCCGAAAGCAGCACCTGGCAAACGCCCTTCTGCGGCGGCGAGTAGCTTTCGACGTCCGGCCCAGAGACGTCCAGCAGGTCGAAGCCTTGCGGCAACCGCACCGACAGCCGGTCGAAGCTGCCTCGCACCGACTTCACCGTCTGGTAGGCTTCCAAAACAATCGACTCGGCCCCCACCTCGACCAGCACCACCGTCGTGGCCTGCAGCTCGGTGCCCCCTGGCTTTCGCTTCGGCACGGCCAGCCAGCCCACGTCCAGCAGCTCGCCCAGTCCGTGCAGCTCCACCAACGCTCCGCCCGGTTGGCTGCGCACGCGCGAGCTGGTCTGAGGCGGTGTGTTGACAGAGACGTCGGTGGAGCCGCGGATTTTCAGACGCGCCGAGCTGGCTGCGGCTGCGGGCGTCGGCAGGCTCAGCCGCAAACGGCTCTCGCTGACCGGGACGCTCAGCCGAAGCTTCAACGTGTGCGTGCCCTCGCCTTTCAGCCACCACCGGTAGCCGCGCTCCGGGTCGAAGGCGGGTGTGTCGGGCCGAGCCGCCGCGGCGGAGCTCTTGCCCTGAAACGTGTGCTGCGGCGGCTCCAACAAGAACCCCTCTCGCAACCGCAAAGGCACCAGCACCCACTGCTCCGCCCGGTTGACCTGGAACGTGACCGTCACAGACAAAGTCGCGCGCTCGTCCTCCACCTCGCCGTCCACCGAAACCGAGAGCACGTCGTACGGCGGGACGCTCTGTTGCTGAAGCCACTGCTGGAAGAGTCGGAAGGTTTCGGCGTCGAGCACCGGGACGGCGCGCCGCTGGTCGGCCGGCCACGGAGGCTGCGGCGGTGCTGGCGGCGCCAAGCCGCTCGGTCGGGCTACTTCACCGCCACCCGTGCCGCCCGGCCGCGCCGAGCCAGCCGACGGCGTTGCAGACTGAACGGCCGCTGGCCGTGGCGCACCGTTGGGAACCGCCGTCCGTTTGCTGCCCGCGGCCGCGTCCGAGGCAGACAAGCCGGCAGGCTGAGCGAGCAAACCGACCGGGCAAACCAGCAGCCAACAAACGGCCAACCACCAGAAAACCGAACGGCGCGGGCCGAACGAAGACCGGCGAAGGCCCGGACTGCCGGACCTCCACTTCAAGCCTCCGCTTTTCGCAACCCCCAGACTCACTTCGCGCCGTCCATTTCCTGCCTTTGCTGCAGACAACCTCCGCCGGCCGCCTCGTTTCCCTGTACGTCGCCCGCACGGTCGAACGTTTGTCCGTGGTTCCAATCGAGGGTCGACAGCTGGAGGGACCGACACGCCCGACGGGCTGAGACAACCCAAACGACGACAACCGAAACGACTCTGTGACAGGCCGACGTCGACTTCCGCGTTTTTCCGTCCAAGACAGGTGAGACGTTCGACAGCGGGACGCCGCGGCTCGGTGCAGCTCCGCCGCTGCCAAAGCTGGTCCGAAAGCGACTGGCCTCGTCCGGCAAACCGACCGAGGTGCTGCTTCGCCGACCCGCACAACCCCCAAAGGGCAACCAACTCGACCGACCCGAACAAGCCGGTCGACCACGTGTTTCTGCTGGCGAACGTCTTCGGGCCCCAGCCGTCCGAACCGTCAACCTTCCGACCCGACGCCGCAACTGGCGCGTCGAACCGCGTCACGCGCCAGCGGCTTGAAAAAACTGCCCGGGACGGGAAAAAACCGTTCGCGCCGCTGTCCCCAGCGCAGCCGCAACCCATTTGCGGACACCACGGTTACAAGACCGTGCCACCGACGTTCTATCTTACCCCGCGAAATTGGTGGAAGAAAGCAGCAATTGACGGTGAGCCAAACCGAGCAAGACGGGAAGACTACGCGGTGGCGTTTTTCTTGCGCGGGCGGTTCGGTCTAGGCGGAAGCGTCGCCAGAGAGCAGCTCCAGCAGCTGCTCGTGCAGGGCCGACCCGTTCGTGCCCAGGACGTCCGGTTGAGCCAGGTCGACGGGCGAACCGTCGCAGCGAGTGGCTCGGCCGCCCGCCTCCTGAATCAACAGCACTCCGGCAGCCATGTCCCAGGGGTTCAGACTTTTCGACCAGTAGGCGTCGACCCGTCCGGCCGCGACGTAGGCGAGGTTGAGGGCGGCGGAGCCGGTTCGCTGCAGGTGTTGAGCTCGCTCCAGCACACGCAGAAAGTCCGCCACGGCCGGGTGGTGCCGGTCGACCCGAACCGGCAGGCTGGCAATGACCAACGCTCGGCTCAAGTCGCCCGCTCCCGCCGCGCACAAACGCCGCTCGTTCAGGAACGCCCCCTGACCGCGGCTCGCACAGAACAGTTCGTCTCGCGTCGGGTCGTACACCACACCCACCTGTAACCGGCCCCGGTGCTCCAACGCAATCGACACGGCGTAGTAGGGAAAGCCGTGCACGTAGTTCGACGTGCCGTCCAACGGGTCCACGACCCAGCGGAACGGGGAGTCGGCGGCGGAGACGGTGGGCAGGTCCTCTTCGCCCAGGAACCGGTGCTCCGGGAACCGCTCGTGCAAGAACTCGTAAATGGCTCGTTGCGACTCGTAGTCGGCCTCGGTCACGAAGTCGGCCGGACTTTTCTCCGAGGCCGTGAACCGCGCCGACCAGTCCAGCAGAATTCGCCCCGCCAGCCGAGCCGCTTCGACGGCCGCTTCCAAGAACACCCGACGCTGCTCAGACGAAAGGTCCCCGCTCTTGTCACCGTCGTTCATTTTCCGGCCAACTCCTGTCGTCCACGGTTCACCCGGGCCAGTCGTCAGCGCTGCAACGCCGACGCGTCGCCGCGCCGCCAGCCGGTCCCTGACTGCTTCGGTCGTTCGGTCTGCGGGCTGCTTGACCTCTCCTCTCGCCGCTCCGCCGCCGTGGCAGCTGGTCGCTGCGAGCTCGGCCCTGGCGAAGCCGGCACCTTCCGAATCCGTCCGCTTCGCGGTCAACGCAGCAGGTGCTGGTTGACCACGGTGACACCGGAAAGCATGCTGCCGACAATGCCCAGGTAACCTTGGTCCGTTCCGCACACGAACAAGTTCTGCAAGTGGGTCGTTCCGTCACGCAGTTTGCGCGGGCAGCCGTACACGGCGCCGTTGACGTGCCGTGTGAACCGGTGAATGGTGCGCGGGGTGAAGCAGTCGAAGTCGACCACCTCGGGGTTCAAGTCCCGGTCCGCGAATTCCGACACTCGCTCCAGCAAACGACGCCGCCACGCCTCTTTCTCGACAGCGTACCGTCCTGTCGGCAGCGAGAACCAGTAGCCCGGGTTGGCCAGCGCGGTTACGCGAATGGTCCGGTCGTCCACTGGCGAGGGGTAACGAAAGTTCGCCGGACAACACACGACTCCCGACCGCAGCTCGACCGGCTCGTCCGGGCAGCGGTAAGTCACCTCGGGGGCGTCGTTGAAAAACAGCACCGAAAAGTTCAGGCCGTAGTGGCTCGGCGGCTCTTTCAACCAGCCAATGGTCTCGACGAACGACAGCCGGCCCGGCGGGAACTGCTTGCGGAGCCGTTCGTCGGCGTCGCAAAGCGACAGAGTCTCGACAATGCCGGCCGAGGAAAGGACGGCGTCCGCCTCGACCCGCTCACCGTCTTCCAGCTCGACCCCGAACGCCTTCTGCCCGTCGTGCAAGATTCTTCGGACACCCCGCTTCAGCCGCAATTGGCCTCCCACCTCGGACAACTTTCGCCGCAAGGTGTCGAGAATCTGCCGAATGCCCCCCAGCGGCCGCCCCAGTCCTTCCAGGAACACGCTGCGAAAGAGGACGGCGAAGTCGAACAGGTCCACGTCGTTTTCCGTCGGGCTGCCGTAAAAGAGCACGGGGCAGAGCAGCATTTCGACCAGCAGCGGGTCCGCCAGCCGTTCGGTCAGCCACTTTCGCGCCGACCCCAGCGACTGAGGTCGTCCACCGGCCAGCTCGTTCACCTCGGCCACCACACGCTGCCACCGGTCTCGGACCGTCGGGAACAACGCCACCACCTGGTCCGACAGCAGCTCGAACTGGTTGCTGAACCGCAGCGTGCAGTCGGGGAACACAACGGCCGACTCGGTCTGCGGAGCCAGTTGAAGGTCGTCCCACCGAAGACGCAGCTGACGGAGCAGTCGGTTCAGCGGCGCAGAGCGCTGCTGCCGTGTGGCCCAATTGGTGACCGCGTGGAGTCCGACGTCGTAGTTTCGGCCTCGCCGGCGGTAAAAAGAATTCAGCCCGCCGATCTGACTGTGCCGCTCCAGCACGCAGACCGCTTTGTCGAAGTACGCCAGACGAATGCCGGCCGCCAGTCCAGAAAGCCCAGCTCCAACAATGACGACGTCGTACTTCACCTCACCGCGACTCTGGTCTGTCTCGTGGCTCGGCCTGCTTTTCCCAGCGGCTGGAACGAATTTACCTGAGGGTGTCCGGAATTTGGTCCGCGTTTCTCCAAGGATCCGCGGCTTCTTGAGCGGCCGGGGGCGTCTTGTTGAGCAGACTTGGAGACACGAACCGCCGGCGGCCGCGACGCAGCGTGGCCCTCCAATTCCCGGACAACCTCACCTATTTACATTTTCACATTTGAGCAGATCGACGAGCCCCGTGCCGGCTCGGCGCCCGACGCCGTTTGGGCAGCCTCGTCCGCTGAAAAAACACCCACCGGACTGCAAGTGTTGCGTCGACGTTGGCAGCCGGTTGAGCGGAACACGTGCCGGCCCGTTCGCGGCGTTTGCCCAAGAACCCGCGTTCGAGCCGTAACTCGCCGCGCCACACGCCGACGCACTCGCCGTCGTCAAGCCGGCTTCGGCCTCTGCCCGCCGCCGTGGTCGGCCCGCGCGGAAGGCAAAGGTCGTGTCTCGTGGCAGCCTGTGCGACCGATTGCTGCGTGCGACCCGTTCCTGCCTGGTCGGCCGGGCAGCCGCTCTGGCCCGTCGACCGTCACTCCGACTTCGCCGCCTCGCCGGCACCGGCCGGGCTCTGCACGCCTCCCAGCAGCGGCTCCAAGTAGTCGACCGTGCTTTTCATGGACGTCAACCGCTCGTAGTCCTCCTCGGGAATCTGAATCCGGAACTGCTTGCGCAGTTCCATGACAATGTCCAGAAAGTCCATGCTGTCCAGCTCGAGCTGGTCGCGGAACGGAACGTCGTCTTGAAGGTGGGAGAGGTCCTCGTCGGGAGCGATTCTTGCCAGAATGTCGAGGATGACTTGCCGAATCTGATCCCTGTTCATTCAGTCCTGCTCCAGCATTCACACCGGTGGGCTTTGAAGTTCCAGCCTGCGTTCTCTCTCAGCGTTGCGTGATTTGGCTGCGGTGCTGGTGTGCTGACCGCACCGCCGAGTTTGCCGCGCCCCGAGCAGCGCGTTTCCCGGGTTGGGGGTGGGAGCCGCGTCGGGGCCGTGCGTCGCAAGCCACGCGGCGTTGGGAGGGTGTCGCTCGTCCTGGCTTCCGACGGTCCACCGACCGCGTGCGGGCCGGCCCGTCCACACGGAGTTCCTCCCCACGGCGAGGCTCTCGTCACCGGACCCGTCTCTTGCGCGTCGCAACCTCTCCGCCGCTCCGACCTCACGGCTCAAACCGCTTCACGATTAGAGCCGAATTGATGCCCAGCATGCCGAAGGAGTTGTTGAGAATGTACCGGACGTTGTTCAGCCGTCGAGGCTGGTTGGCAACGATCTGCTTCAGGTCGCAGCGCGGGTCCTGGTGGTCGAGGTTGATTGTAGCGTGTGCCAAGTTGTCCTGAAAGGCAGGCAGATTGCCCAGCAACTCCAGCACCCCGGCCGCTCCCATGGCGTGGCCAATGAAGCTTTTGGTGTTGTTGATGGCCACGCCGTCGTAGTCACCGAACACCGCTTTCAGCGCCCGCGACTCTTCAATGTCTCCCTGCTCGGTCGCCGTGGCGTGGCTGCTGACAATGTCGACGTCCTCGGGTCCAATGCCGGCCCGTTCCATGGCCTTTCTCATGCACTCCGCCTGTCTTTCCCAGCACGGCAGCACGAAGTCGACGGCGTCGGAGTTCATGGCGTAGCCGACAATCTCGCCGTAGATTTTGGCACCCCGACGCAGCGCGTCCGGCAACCGTTCCAGGACGCAAATGCCGCCGCCTTCGGCCACGACAATGCCGTTGCGGTCGACGTCGAACGGGCGTGACGCTTTGGTCGGGTCTGGGTGACTGGCCAAAGCCCCCTGGCTCTTGAAGCTGGCGAAAATTCCGAACGTGTGAATGCTTTCGGAAACCCCACCGGCCAGAGCCAGGTCCACCTCGCCCAACCGCAGCATTTGCACCCCGTGAATCAACCCAGCGTTGCCCGCTGCACAGGCTGCGCCAACCGTCAAGTGCGGGCCCGTAATGCGCAGACTCAGCGTCACTTCACCGGCCGGGTTGTTGGCCACGGTCCGCGGGTTGTGGTGATGCGACCAAAAGGACAGGTCGTAGTCGAACTTCGAGAGCTCGTAGATTTCGTTTTCCGTCTCGACGTTGCCGTGCTCGGTAATGCCGATGTACACGCCCACGCGGTCCTTCCGGACCCGCTGCCAGTCCAAGCCAGCGTCCCGGACCGCCTCGTTGGCACAGTAAATGGCAATGGAACCGGAGCGGGTTCCGCGGCGAACTTCTTTGCGAGTCTGGTACCTGAGCGGGTCGAAGTGGCACACGCCCGCCGGGACTGGCCCCTTGAAGTACCGCGTTTCGAACGGCACCACGCCGGACTTGCCCGCCAGCAGGTTCGCCCGGAATTCCTCCAGACTGTCTCCGTTCGGCGCTGTCAGCCCGACCCCAGTAATGACAATCCGCTCGTCGTCGTGGTTTGTTCCGTTGTGGCGACTGGTCATTGCCTCTCGTGTGGGAAGGCTCCACGAATTCGCGACAGGTCGAGTGTTCCCGTTTCGGCAGCCGGACCGGCGCTCCCGGGCCGCAGCGACTCCCCGCTCCGACCGCGTCGCTTCCACGACCTCGCCGCTTCGACGAAGCTCGAGCTGGCATGCGGCCGACTGCCGAAGAACCCTGCGACCGCCGCTCCGAAAAACGCAGACTTAGCAGATTACTTGCTGCACCGTCGGCTGGCAAGAGCCTTGACCGGCGTGCGTGCAGCCAGCGGGCAGTCCGAGGCGGCCGCGACCGAACGTGCCTCGTGCCGTGGAAGCGCATTCTGACACGTCCCAAGCGAAGGGCGAGGGGGAGGGCAAGAAACCGAGCGTCAACAACTCAGCGCCAAGCGAAAAGGACCCAGGCAGCAGGAACCAAGGCACCGACTCTCGCAACGCCTACCAAGCAACGACGGTTGCGGGTGGCGACGCCGGTTACGGCTGGCCACGGCGTCCCGTACCGACACCTACGTCCTCGCCCCTGCACCCCCTGCTCCTCGTCCCTCACCGGCACGGCTTCGCCGCGGGAGAGTGGGCACTTCGAGATTGTTACCTCCGCGTTTTTCTTTTTCGCCGTTTCCAGTGTGCCGAGCCTTCCCCAAGGGTAAGCGTGGCCGAGCCCGTTGGGCGAAGCAGCCTGGCAAGGCCCCCCAATCCGAAACCTCAATGCAGACGAAGCACCAGTGCTTCGTCAAATCGAAGATTTGGATATCGTTTGTGGCGAGCACGACGGAGTCTGCACGCCGGACTGGATTGATGGGGGGACGACGGCCGAGTCAATTCAGTCCCTTCTCCCCGTGCCGCCGGAGGAGAGGGTGCCCGAAGGGCGGATGAGGGAGCATTCGCTTGCGGGAACCAAGCGTGTGGGGGCTTGCGCGGGCACGCCCTCACCCGGCTCGCTCCGCTCGCCACCCTCTCCCGCTGAGCGGGAGAAGGGCCTTTGCTTGGCCGCTGCCGAGACAGTTGTGGCACAACCGACTGAGTCCCGTTTTCGGTGTGACGCAGCACCAGTCCTCCTTCGCGTTGCTCGCTTCTCAGCGGGTCAGAGCCTTGATTTCCTCAGATCGTCTCCGCGTTAGCCGCGGGTTCTGCGAGGTTCTTCTTGCGGTCGTCGGGCCAGTTGGTTGCTAGAGGGGAGCCACTGGGACAGGCGGCGGAGCTGCCGTGCGAGTGGTCCTTTCGGATCGGTTCTGCGATTCTGGCGATGTTGTGTCCTCATCGTCTTTTTGGAGCCCGGGCGGCCAGGAGAGCGCAGTTCGGTTGTATTCGGCGGGCCAGGCGTAATTCGCTCTGGAATGGCACGTTTGTAGCCGATATCCCCAGTAGCGGCGCCTCGTCGCGGGAGTGGTAGTGTGGTTGCCGGCGTAATGGGCCACACTTTGAGGGGAATGGCGAGGCGAGGGAGCTCGTTCCGGATCGCCCGACGGGTCTCTCCGCGTCTTCCCGACGAGTCCATGGACTGCGGCCACCCAGCGGGGACCTCTCGAATGGCCGAACGAGGAACTTTGCTGCGGCAATGGATTCTTCTGCGTCAACTGGCGGCGACGCGACGAGGCTTGTCTGTCGACGAAATGGCCCGCGAGACCGGCGTGAGCACGAAGACCATTCGTCGCGACCTGCAGACGCTGACTCTGGCCGGCTTTCCGTTGGTCGAGACCCGTGCGGAACGAGGACGGAAACTTTGGCGGCTGCCGGTCCCCAACCAGCAGCCTCCGTTGGCGTTCAACTTTGCCGAGCTGGCTTCCCTGTACCTGGCCCGTCAACTCCTGGAGCCATTGGCTGGCACGCTTTTCTGGGAGTCGGCTCAGAGTGCGCTGGCCAAGATTCGCACGTGCGTCGGTCCACAGGCACTGGAGTACCTGAGCAAACTGGCAGAATCCTTCTGGACGACGAAGTTCGGAATCAGTGACTACCGCCAGCGCGCCGAGCTGGTCGACGCGTTGATGATTGCCATTGAAGACCGCAAGGTCACGACCCTACGCTACTGTTCGCGCTCCGCCCAGCAAACCCACACTTACGACGTGCATCCCTACGGGCTCGTGTACCACCGCGGAAGTTTGTACCTGGTGGCCTGGGCCGTGCCCTACCAAGAAGTTCGCCACTACAAGGTCGATCGCATTCGGTCGGTCGACGTACGCGACCAGAAGTTCGAGCGGCCAGCCAACTTCGACTTGCAGCGTCACCTGACTGCGTCCTTTGGGATTTTTCAGGGCAAGGGACGCGGGTACCGAGTTCAGATTCGGTTCTCTCCAGACGTGGCCATGTACGTTTCCGAATCGCTCTGGCACCCCAGCCAGCGACTGGCCGCACTGCCCGACGGCGGTTTGCTCGCCGAGTTCCGTCTCGGCGCGTTGGAAGAGGTGAAGCAATGGGTCCTCAGCTTCGGCCAGCACGCGGAAGTGCTGGAACCGGAGGAACTGCGGCAACAGATTGTCGACGACTTGCGGCAGACGCTGGCTCACTACACGGCCCCAGAGCGAGTCGTGACCGCTGCGCGTCGGTCTGCAAGAAGACAAACGCTCCTCCCCAGCCAGCCGCGCTGAGGTACGCCTGTCCCCATCTTCGCCGCTGCGACCGCTCGTCCCCCACTCCTCGTCACCGCATCGGAAAAACTTCGGTCAGGTGGGACAGTACCTGTCCAACCTCGCCACTAGAATGGCTTGCCCCGGCGCGTCGCACCAGGCTGGGACGGCTGGAAGGAAGGCAGCGGCCGCCCGCGGCAACGACTTCGGCTGCTACGGACGGCCGCCGCGGGGCTATCGACGTCACAGGGAGGACCACAAGTGACCGGAACGAGCGTGGTGGCGAGGTGGAGACCGTGCAGACCAGTCCGAGTTCTCAAACCGAACTTCGCCGTGTCGCCGGGGCGGAGCTGTGCCGGCTGTTCGAGACGGCAGCCATGCGCCGCTACTGCCGACGGCTGGGCATTGCCGACCCGGACGAGGTACTCGGGCACGTCTACCTGGGGGTTTGCCGTCGTCTGCGCGAACCGCCTCGCAACCTGCGAGCGTGGCTGTGGCGTCACAGTTGCGGCCTTGTGGCCGACTACGCTCGAGAGGAGTCTTACTACCGAATTCGCCAGCCGGGTCGGCAGTCTCGGAGGGAGGAGGATTGATGCGTCCGACGTTGTTTTCCCTGTGCGGCGAGCCGGTCGACGCGCGTGGTCGAACCCCGCTGGACGAGCTGGTGGCGGCCGAGCAGCGGCGTCGGCTGTGGCAGCATCTGCGCGAACTGGACAACCGCGACTACGAGGCCCTGCTGGCGCGGGCTCGTCTGCACCCCAAGCATTCGAGCTTGGCGTCCCTGGCCGCCCAGTGGCATTGCACACCACAGGCCGTCGTTCACCGCGCCACCCGAGTTGCCCGCCGCCTCCGGCGAAAGCTGCAGACCTAACGTGGAGCAAGCATCCTGCTTGCTCCACAACCGGAGAGAACGTGACAAGTTACGGCGTTCAGGTCACGGGCGTACGTTGCGCGCATCTCGACCGCAAAGACTCTGCTCAAGGGCTCTGCCCTTGGTATCCGTGCGTGGACGCGGTTTGGAGTGCGGTGCTCCTGCACCGCTT
>CAYSAG010000010.1:0-40024 GCA_964428935.1 uncultured Planctomycetaceae bacterium
TGACGATAGAAGGTCGCCTGCTCAGCGGTCAGCGTCGCGGGCGCGACAAAATCGGCACCGCGCCACGCGTTGGTCAAAACCAGCGTCAGGGCCAGGCCGACCAGTCCGGCGCCGGTCCAGAACGGAGCGGTGGGGCGGAGAAAAAACAGCGGAAAGGCAATGGCGTGTCCGAGAATGCGAGCCAACGCGCTCAGGCTCTGCGCCACGCCTAGCACGCCGCCCTGTTTCGACGGGTCCGTCCGTCGCGAAAGGAGCGACTGCAGACACGGCGGCAAGAAAGCCGCTCCGCTCCCGACCAACACCATTCCGACCAGCAGCCAGTGAAAGCGTTCGGCTCGGACCGCTTCCGCCAACAGCACGAAGGACGCGGCGCACACGGTGGCGCCGAAGCTGGCCAGCGTGCCTTCGGAGAACCGCTTCGACAGTCCGCGCACGGCCCCTTGGACCACGGTGTGCGTCAACCCCAGCAGGGCGAAGTACAACAGCACGCGGACCAAGGGCAGCCCCATTCCGCCTCGCTGAGCCGGCTCGTGCATCAAGAAAGCCAGAATCGACTCAAACTCAGCGAACGCCAGCACGCTGACGAAGGACGTGAGCAACAGGGCCGGAACGGTGGGCGTGGTCAAAGCGTCGCGGAGGGAGTCAAAGTGGTACCACGAGCGAGCCGCCCGCACGAGGCGGGTGTCCAACGACTCGGGCAAGGCAAAGGCGGCCAAGGTCAGAGCCACAGCGGAAAGGCCAGCTGCCGTAAACCCCGGCCACGGACTCAGGCCAGCACTGCCCGAACTAATCAGCGCGGTCGCTGCCAGAAGTGGTCCCAGCGTGAACCCCAGCCCAAAGGCCGCTCCAATGAGGGCCATTCCACGAGCTCGTTGCTGGGGCGGCGTGACGTCGGCAATGTAGGCCTGAGCCGTCGGAATGGTCGCGCCGGCAATGCCGGCTCCAATGCGGCTGACAAACATCCAAAACAGGCTCCGGTACGCCGTGGCCAAACCGAAAATCGTGTAGAAGACCACCGACCCGAGCAGCCCGAGCATGAGAATCGGACGCCGTCCCACGCGGTCCGAAACCCGTCCCCACACGGGAGCAAACAAGAACTGCATGGCCGAGAAACTGGCCATCAGCAGCCCCAGCGTCACGCCGGACGTGTCCAGCGTGAACTCACGGGCGTAAATGGGCAGCAGGGGCAAAACAATGCCGAACCCCAACAGGTCAATGAAGACGGTCAGGAAGACGACGAGCAGCGCTCGCCGGGTGACAGGTCGTTCGTTCATTGGCCGGTTCTTGTGACAAAAGGGACTGGGAAGGAGGAGCGGCGCGCGGCCGGCGGCTTCGGCCGCACTTGACGCGACGGCTCTACGTGTTCGGACCGCGGACGCTGCGGAAACGAACCACCGTCGCGCTGTGAGCTCGTTGGGCCCGCTCGGTGCGTGCCGCTGCGAAGGCTAATTGCCGAACGCCGGTGGGTGGAGGAACGCTCAAGCTCACCAAGAAAGGGACGGGAGGAATCAGTAGGCCGAGAAGAACCGATTGGTCGTCCCGCCCTCACGGACGGCAGGCACCTCGACACGCGCACCGCAACGCGGGCACCAGCCCACGAACTTAGCCCGGATTCTACTCAAGTACGCCCGAATGTAAACGTTGCAGCACTTCATGTGGACGCCAATGAAAGGGCGGGCGTTAGGCTCTGGCTGCCGCGGTTGCATCCGAACGCCCTCCGCAGTAAAAGGGGCTTTGCCGAACAGGAAGAGTCGGCCTGAGCAGACGAGCGGGTTTTTAGGCAAAAGCCTGCGTGCGTGCAATTCCGGTTTGGACCGCGGTCCAAGTGGACCCAAAACAAGTTGTGCGACACGGAAACGGCCGCCTGCCGTGGTCTCCTGTCCGGACCGCGACAGAACAGACGCGTAGAGCCGGACCGGTCCCGGCAGACAACGCGCAACAACAAACGGCGTCGTGCACGCCGGTTTGAGCCTGCGACGGCGAGAGCTGCGAGAACGGTCAGAAGAAACGAAGGTGGTTGCTCGCCGGAAGGGTCGAGTCACCGAGAGGCAAACTGGTGCCGGCCGCCCCGAAAGGGCGCGAGCGGGGCGGCCGGCCGCCATGAGCAACGTCAAAGGACGGAGGCAATGGCGTCGCACAGACGCTCCATGTTCTCCTCCGTCATGCCTGCCACGTTGATGCGTCCGCTGCGGACAATGTAAATGGCGTGCTTTTCTCGCAGCTCGTCCACTTGCTCCGGCGTCAGACCCGACATGGAAAACATGCCGCGTTGATTCTTGATGAACGAGAAGTCGCGTGCGGACGTCTTCTGTGCCATTGTGTCGGCGAACAGCTCGCGCATGCGGTTGATTCGGTTCCGCATGCCTGCCACTTCCTGCTCCCACTGAGCCCGGAGCTCCGGGTCCTGCAGCACCGTCGTCACAATGCCGCCGCCGTGGAACGGCGGGTTGGAGTAGTTCCGGCGGACGCAGATTTTCAGTTGGCTCAGCGCCACTTCCGCCGTCTGGCTGTCGGCTGCGACCAGCGTCAAGGCACCGACCCGCTCGCAGTACAGGCCAAAGTTCTTGGAGAACGAGCTGCAGACGATCAGCTCCTGGCCCGGCCGAGTCAGCTCACGCAGACCGGCGGCGTCTTCGTCGAGCCCCTGTGCGAAGCCTTGGTAGGCAAAGTCGACCAGAGGCAACAGTCCGCGTTCGTAAATGGTGTCGGCGATTTGCCGCCACTGTTCCAGCGTGGGGTCGATTCCTGTCGGGTTGTGGCAGCAAGCGTGCAGGCAGACGACGTCGCCGGGCGAAGCACTTCTCAGGGCCTGCAGCATGCCCTCCAGGTCGAGGCGGTTGGCTTGAGCGTCCAGGTACGGGTACGTCTCGACGCTCATCCCGGCCGCCTGAAACACGCCCTTGTGGTTCGCCCACGTGGGCTGGCTGCACCAGACACGGGCTTGGGGGAACATTTGGTGCAGGAAGTCGCCGGCCACTCGCAGAGCCCCCGTCCCGCCGGGCGTCTGCAGAGTCACGGCTCGACCCGTCTGCACCACTTCGTGGTCCGGGCCCCAGAGCAGCTCCCGCACCAATTGGCCGTACTCGCGAATGCCGTCAATGGCCAAGTACGACTTGGACGTTTCTTTCTCCAGCAGCCGCCGCTCGGCCTCTTTCACCGTCGCCAGAATGGGGGTCGTTCCGTTTTCATCCTTGTAGACGCCCACGCTCAGGTTAATCTTGCCCGGGCGTTCATCCTTTCGGAACGCCTCGGTCAGTCCCAGAATCGGGTCGGGCGGAGCTGGTTGAAGCTGTTCGAACATGGCCTCTCCCTTTCGTGCAAAGGCGAACTCCGGCAACGGCGTTCTTGCCGCCGACACTGCAAAACTCGCGCCGATTGTTCTGAGCGGCTGCAAATCCGTCAAGCCAGCTGCCCGGTGTCACCAGCGGCCCGGACGCACGACGCAGGCGGAGGACGACGGAGCCGGGCGTGCAGTAGGCCGCGCGGGCCGCTCGACCCGTTTGTCTCGCAGCTCAGACCGCTTCTCGACGGTTCGCGGGCTGGTCGGTGGGGCGAGCGGCTTCGCACGTGAGGCCGTTCGAGCGCCTCGGTCTTTGGCGTCGAGCTGTCGCGGCGGCTCCCCAAAGACGGCCGACAGCGTGCCCTTTGGCACACCCGCACGCACACCGGGCGCAGCAGCACGCTTCGACAGACTCGGCCAGCACGCAACGGCAAGCCGGTGAAGCCGCGACACAACGCCGCTGGCCAGACCCGTTCGACACGGCGGCGCAGCGGCTGCCGGCGACGGAAAAACGCGGTAGCCGCCCGACCGCAGGACTGGCTCGTGCCGACGTCGTCCGTTTAGAATACCGACATGGCTGGGAATTCCTTTGGACAAGCGTTGCGAGTCACGACGGCCGGTGAGAGCCACGGGCCGGCGAACGTGGTCATTCTCGACGGAGTTCCACCCGGCATTCCGCTCACCGAACAGGACTTTCGTTTCGACCTCGAGCGGCGTCGGCCCGGGCAGAGCCGTCTGGTGACGCAGCGTTCCGAGCCGGACGAAGTCGAAATCTTGTCCGGGGTCTTCGAGGGACGGACGACGGGCACCAGTTTGGCACTGCTCATTCGAAACCGTGACCAGCGCAGCCGCGACTACGACGAAATCAAAGACAAGTACCGGCCGGGCCACGCCGACTACCCGTTCGACGCGAAGTACGGCTTCCGCGACTACCGGGGCGGCGGTCGCTCCAGCGCCCGAGAAACCAACGTTCGGGTCGCCGCAGGCGTGGTGGCCAAGAAAATCCTGCAGCAAGACTTGAACGCTCGAGTCGTCGGCTACGTCGTGCAGGTCGGCTCGGTCCATGCTCACGTGGAAGCACCCGAGTCGGTGACGCTGGAACAGATCGAGCAGTTTCCCGACGGAAGCCCCAACCCGGTACGCTGTCCGGACCCCGAGGCCGCTCGAGAAATGATTGAACTAATCGAGCGGGTTCGAAAAGAAGGTGACTCAATCGGTGGTGTGGCCGAAATTGTGGCCACGGGAATTCCTGCGGGTCTGGGGGAGCCGGTCTTCGACAAAATCAAAGCAGACTTGGGCAAGGCGTTGTTCAGCTTGCCGGCGGTCATGGGCGTCGAGTACGGAGTCGGGTTTCGGTGCGCAGAGTTGCGAGGCAGCGAGGCGAACGACGCTTTCGTTCCGAAGCTGGGTCCCGACGGCCGGCCGTCCGGCGTCCAGACCACGACGAACCGGCACGGCGGCATTCTGGGCGGAATTACCACCGGCATGCCCCTAGTTCTTCGCGCGGCCGTCAAGCCCACCAGCAGTCTGCCGCGTCCGCAGCCCACCGTCACCCGCGACCTGCAGCCGACGACCATCTCCACCCGCGGCCGTCACGACCCCTGCTTGCTACCCCGGTTTGTTCCAGCGGCGGAAGCCATGGTCGCGCTGGTGCTGGCTGACCACTGGTTGCGCTGGAAGGCTCAGTGCGGCGAGGTTCGACTGCCGCCGCGGCCCCCGGGTGCAGAGTGAGCCGCGTTCTTGCCGACACCGGGCCGAAGAGGGCCCCGAGCGCCGCCGCCAAGTCACGCGCTCTGGCGTCGAAGACAGACGGTTGCCGGACCCGTTGCCGACGAACGACCGGTGGCTTGCACAAGTCGACGGCCGGCGCACGCGTCGCTGACGCCGGCGGCCTGGCAAACGTGGTGTCGCTCAACCCGGAACCCGCAAGAGTCAGGCCTGACCGTCGAGCCGACCACCGAAGGCCGAAAAGACAGAACGGACCAACACGGACATGGTTTGGATTCAGCGAGAAATCAGCTTGCCGCCGTTTTCGCGCGGGTGTCACCCCATTACACGGCACGTGTTGGAGGCGCTGCCCGAGCTGGAACGGTTGAAGGTTGGCCTGCTCAACGTGTTCCTGCGACACACGTCCGCTTCACTGACCCTGAACGAAAACGCCGACCCGGACGTGCCGGACGACTTGGAACGAGCGCTGAACCGCGTCGCGCCGGAAGACGCTCCCTACTTGCACACAATCGAAGGACGCGACGACATGCCCGCCCACGTCAAGTGTTCCCTGTTGGGCTGCTCGGTCAACATTCCCGTTCGTTCCGGCCGACTGTGCCTGGGCACTTGGCAAGGGCTGTTCCTGTTCGAGCACCGGAACCACGGAGGTCCACGTCGAGTGGTGCTGACGTTGTGGGGGGAGCAGTCGGAGTAGTGAGCTAGTGAGCGGACGACTTGCCGGAACCGGGCGGGAGCGGACGTTCTCGCTGAGCGGCTCGGCCGGCTGACCTCGCCCGACCTGCTGTGCAAAGCCCAACGGTCGGTTCAAGACGCACAGCCGGACCAGCAATTGCGTTTCCCGCGGAAAGGCGGGCGACGAGCAAATGGTTGGACCGTCGGAGCGGGGGTATAATGGCCAACGGGTTGGTGGTTCGGCGTGAGCTGGGCGGTAGGGTTGTCTTCGACAAGAGTTGTCTTCGACGCGGCCGAGCGGAGCAAAGCGGTTGGTGCGGGAAGCCGGCTGCGCGAGCGGAGCTCGACGCGAGGCCGGGGAGGTCGCGGTTGGAGGGGAGTCGAGGTGAGCTGGGCATGAGAAAGCTGACGCGTCGGCAGGCAATTCGGCTGGTGGCTGGAGCGGGAGTGCTGGCGCTGTTCGGTGCGGGCGGTCGAGCGGTTTGGGCTCAACAGCGTCGCGGCGGCCGCTCGTCGGCGCCGAACGCCGGGACGGCGTTGAGGCAACTCCAGCAGGCCCAGCTCGAACTGACCCGCGCTCAGCAGCGGGTCCAGGCGGCCATTCGGCAACGGGGCCGGCTGAAGAAGCAGCTCGAGGAAGAGAAGAAGAACGACGACGAGCTGAAGCAGGCCCGAAGGGAACTGGAGCTGGCTCGGCAGGAGCAGTCGCAAGCTCGGCACCGGGTGTTGGTCCTGTTGGAAGACGACCCTCGTTACAAGAAAGCGGCCGCTGCAGTGGCCGAAGCCGAGAAGCAACTAAAGGAACTGCAGAGCCAGGAGGAGGTCGACGAGGCGGCGGTGGCGGCTCAGCGACGCGAACTGGCTCGGTTGCAGAGTGTCGTCCGGGCCGTGGAAAGCGAGGCCCTGAAGAACGACCCAGACTACCAGCGGGCCAAGCGGAAGGTGGCGGCGGCCAGTCGGCGGTTGGCTGAGGTCTCGAAGCGGCTCGACGAAAAGTACCGCTCCGACCCGCGGCTGAAGGCGGCGGAGGAAGAAATTGCACGGGCCAAGCAGGCGGTGGCCGAGGCGACACAGCGGCTGGCGGAAGCTCGTCAAAACTTGCTTGCCGCTCAAGTGACGGCGGTGCGGGAGTGGCAACGACGGGTGTACCAGTCGCTCGTTCGACGGTGGCGGTGGCGAGGTCGACGACGCGGCCGTCGGCGAAGGCGGCGGTGAGCGGTCGCCTGGAGTCGGCCGACGCTGGAGCTACTCGAAAGGCCAAGCGGCTCTCGAAAGAACTTCGTGACTCAGCGAGCGTCCTCCGTCGGCGAATGCGGCGACGTCGCACCGGTGGTGTCGCGGGAGGTCGGAGCGTTTGGTCCAAACGACGAGCACGGCGAACACGTCTCGGCTGCCCAGCGTGCTCCAAGAGGCTGGGGAGGCGGTTGGCGGCTTCACGTCCCGTCCGCAATGGCCGCTCGTCAACGGACCGCTCGCGAAGCGAAAAGCACCCGGCAGGGTGGAAAGGGGAGTGTCAACGTGAACACCGAAACGGTCGGCCGGCCAATGGAAATTCTTTTGATTGAGGACAGCGTCACGTCGGCGCAGTTCACCATTCGAGCCTTGCGCAACGGCAACATTCAGCACCGGTTGTCGTGGGTGAGCGACGGCGAGGAGGCTTTGGAGTTCCTCCACCGTCAGGGCAAGTACCGGCAGGCTCCTCGCCCCGACCTGATTCTGCTCGACCTGGGACTGCCGAAGAAACACGGTCGAGAAGTGCTGGCGGAAGTCAAAGCCGACCCGGACCTGCAGGACATTCCCGTCGTTGTGCTGACCGTCTCGACCTCGCAAGAGGACATGCTCGCCACGCAGCAACTGAACGTGCAGGGCTACTTGACCAAGCCGGTCGACCTGCAGAAGTTCGTCGAGCTGGTGCGGCAGTTGAAGGACGAGTGGCTGACGGGGGTCATTCTGCCAGAGTTCGACTGACGGTGCCGCGGAACGGGCTGAGAGAGCGTCGGCCAGGCTGCTCGTCGCCCGTCACTCGCGTGACCCGCTCGTTCGTGAAACCCGCCTGTTTGTGCCTTCGCTCGGGTTTTCCTTTCCGACCCGCTACCATTTTCGTTTCGAGGTCCGCGCGTCGGACGGCTGGGTCGTGAGTTGGTCGAACTCGCCGTCTGTCGAGCTTGGCGAGCCGTTCGCGCAGGGGCGGCCGAGTGCGTGCGGTGCCGTCCGCTGCGTGGGGCCTCGAAGCGTCCGAGCAGCGTGCGTTGAGCAAGAGAACGGGACAGGTCCTGGGACGGTGCCGGCGGCAGACGCCGCTGGACCAGTTCGCTGCCGGACGGGTCTCGGAACTCCGCGGCGGAACGGAAATGCGGTTTCGACTGTCAGCAAGGACGAAAGGACAAACGGGACGGCCGGTCGTGGGCTTCCCTGTCGCGGTCGCGCTGGCTGCGGCTGTTTGCTGCGCAGCTGTGCTGACGGCCGTGAACGCTCCAGCCGGTGACTGGCCTCACTGGCGCGGTGCGCGGCTGAACGGTGTGAGTGACGAGCCGTTGCCGGTTGAGCAATGGCCGTCCGGAAAGGGAGCTCTTTTGTGGCGCACCGAGCGGCTTCAGCCGCTCACGCCGCCGGTCATGGCTCGACTGGGCAACTTCGACTCGGTGTTCGTGCTGGCGCGACACCAACCCGGGACGGCCGACGAGGGCGTTCAGGTGGTGTCGGTCGACGCCGAGGAAGGGTCGGTCAACTGGCGGCTGCCGCTGCCCGTCTACCTTTGCGACCTCCCGGCCGACGGCTCGCTGCAGGGCCTGACGCTGGACCCGTCGACACACAACCTGGCGGTGCTCACGCCCGCCGGCTGGCTGGGCTGGCTGGACGGCGTGACCGGCGGCGTGTTGTGGTGGCGTTCGCTGCGAGAGGAATTCGGCTGGCGAGCCGTGGCGTCTCGCACCGTCTCCGGGCCGTTGGTCGACGAGGTGTTGGTCCTGGTCAGCGGGGTGTCGGTGGACGTTGTTGGCCGTCGGTGGCTGAGCGTGTGGGCCTTCGACAAGCGGAACGGCGAGCTGGTGTGGCAGCGTCGTTTGGGGCAAGCAGCCGCCGGTGTCGTTCCGACCGGACCGGTGGTCACGGTGGCTGGCGGGCAGCGGACGCTGCTGGTCGCCGGCGCGGCGACGTTGTACGCGTTGCAAGTCCGGACGGGGCGGCTGCTGTGGACGCAAAGGCTGTCGAAACCGTCGGGCGTTTCGGCAAAGCGAGCCGCTCCGAGCCGGTCCGAGCCGAACCGGCAGCAAGCTTGTCCGCCCGTTGCCGTCGGCTCGTTTGTGGTCGCTGGCTACGCTCGGCTTCGCCCGGGCGGCACGCCGGTTGGCCGACTGGTGGCTGTGGACGCGGCGACCCGCGCCGCGGACGGCTCGCCGTCGCTGCTGTGGCAAGTGGACTTGGCCGTTGGTCGCTGCGCGCCGCTGTTGGTCGACGGCCGAGTTTACGCGGTGGACGACGGGGGCACGTTGGTGGCGGTCGAGCTGCAGACGGGGCGGGTGCTGGGCCGCTGGTCCCTGGGAGCTCCCGTCGTCGGCGGCCTGGTCTTTGCCTCGCACCGGTTGGTTGCCTGCACGACGGCCGGTCGGTGGTTTGTGTTTGAGCCGACCGAGCAGGGGTTGACGAAAGTGGCGCAGTCGGAGTTGGCGGCTCGGCCGGTCGGTCCGCCGTTGGTCTCGCGCGGACGGGTCGTCTTGGCGACCGAGCAGGGACTGGAGTGTGTCGGGCGGGCGGACATGCGTCTGCCGCCCACGTCGCCGCCGTGGTTGGTCGAGCCGTCGGTTTCGGAGGACCCGGAGCCGGCGACCGTTCAACTGGTGCCGGCCCAACGGTGGGTGCGTTCGGGCAGCGCTGAGCAGCGAGGCGAGCGGTTGCAGTTGCAAGTGCGACTGTTCAACAGCCGCGGCCAGTTCCTGCAGCTGGCCCGTCCGGACGGAACCGTTCGACTGCAACACCGCGGACCGGGGCGGCTCGTTCCGCCGGCGACGTACGTCTCGCCGGACCAGCCGACGCACGGCGCGGCCACGGTGCTGGCCCGTCTGCTCGGCGGCGCGCCGAGCGGCACGAGACCAAGCACGCCGCCCGAACCAGGCTCGACCTCGGTTGCTCGAATCGGACTGGTGCCGCGACTGCCGTGGCGTTTCGACTTCACGGACGGTCGGGTGCCGGCCAGTTGGTCTGTGGTCCGCGAGGCGGTGTGGCGGGAGCGAGCGGCTCCACCGAGCGGGCTGGCACGACAACCGACCGTTGGCTCAACCCAAGACAGCGGACCGGCGTTGCTCGTGACCGACCAGGCGGCTCCCGACGGCGCGTTCGAGTGCTTCTTCGGTCCGGCCGACCTGACCGACTACACGGTCGGCTGCGACGTGTTGGTTGTTGGCTCGCCCGAGGAGGCCGGCGACGCGGCGCGAGCCAACGAGGTGTCTGGCGGCGGGAGGGCGGAGGAAAGCCGCGACGCGGAGCGAGCCCGAAGCATGCCCGCGGCTGCTGGGGGCTCGAGAGACGGCCAGACTCGCAAAACCAGCAGCGCGGAAAAACGCAACCACGCGGGGCCCGCGGCCGACGTCGGGGTCATTGGGCAACGCTACCGGCTGGAGCTTCGAGGACGCGGCAAGCTGGCCGTGGTGTCGTGGTCGGCGGTCCGGTCGAAGGTCCGGTCGGTTCCCTTCTCGTGGCGGCCCGGCGTTTGGTACCGGTTGAAGTTGCGGACCAGCGTGGAGCAGTTGACGCAGGGGACGACGGCCGTCGTGAAGGCGAAAGCGTGGCGTCGTGACGAGCGGGAACCGGCGGAGTGGCAGTTGGTGTGGAAGGACCGCCCGGCGAACGAACACGGCAGCCCAGGACTGTTCGCTCGCCCGCGCGGCTGCCGGGTCTACTTCGACAACGTGTTTGTGGTAGCGAATTCGGACGAGCCGGTTGACAAGTGAAGACGCGGGCACGTCGAAAGGTCAGCAAAGGTGACGAAGGCAACAACGGGGAGGACAGCCGTGAGCAGGGCGTTTCGGGTGGCAAGCGTGTTGGTGAGCGTTCTTTGGGCCGTCGGTTCGGTGGCTGGGGTGCGTGTCGTGGCGGGCCAGCCCGTAGTCGAGGCGGCGGGCGACGCCACGAAGCAGGCGTTGGCCGAAATTCGGCGAATGAACGTCGGGCCGCTGGACTGGCCCCAGTGGGGCGGCTGGTCGCACAAGAACAACGTGCCCAGCGGCCGAGGCATTCCGACAGACTGGGACGTGGAGTCGGGAAAGAACATTAAGTGGAGTGCCCGGTTGGGGTCGCAGACTTACGGCAACCCGGTGGTGGCCAACGGCAAGGTCTTTGTGGGGACGAACAACGACGCGGGCTACGTGAAACGGTTTCCTCCCGAGGTCGACCTGGGGTGTTTGTTGTGCTTCGACGCGGAGACGGGCCGCTTCCTGTGGCAACATTCCAGCCGCAAGCTGCCGTCGGGGCCGGAGCACGACTGGCCGCTGGTCGGCGTCTGCTCCACGCCCTACGTCGACGGCGACCGTCTGTGGTTCGTCACGAACCGCGGCGAGGTGAGGTGTCTGGACACGGAAGGCTTCTACGACGGCGAAAACGACGGCCCGTTCACGTCTGAGGAAAGTCAGAGCCGCGACGAGGCCGACGTGGTCTGGGTGCTGGACCTCATGAAAGAGCTGGGCGTTCGGCAGCACAACATGGCTGCCTGCTCGGTCACGGCCTTCGGCGACATTCTGCTGGTCAACACGTCGAACGGGGTGGACGAGTCGCACGAGAAAATTCCGGCTCCCGACGCACCCAGCTTCATTGCCGTCGACCGGAACACGGGCAAAGTCCTTTGGACGGACAACTCGCCCGGCCGCAACATTCTGCACGGACAGTGGTCGTCTCCGGCGTGGGCCGTTGTGAACGGACAGCCGCAGGTGTTCTTTGCCGGCGGAGACGGGTGGCTTTACAGCTTCGACCCGCGCGGCGACGGCCGCGGCCACTCCAAACTGTTGTGGAAGTTCGACTGCAACCCGAAAACGTCGAAGTGGGTCATTGGCGGCCGCGGCGACCGGAACAACCTGATTGCCACGCCCGTCGTCTACGACAACCGCGTCTACATTGCTGTGGGGCAAGACCCGGAACAAGGCGACGGCGTGGGCCACCTGTGGTGCATTGACCCGACCAAGCGCGGAGACGTCAGCGCCGAGCTGGCTGTCGGGCCAGACGGCCAACCGCTGCCGCCTCGACGCGAGCAGGCCGTCGACCCGAAAGCCGGCGAGCGAGCGGTGCCGAACCCCAACTCGGCGGCCGTCTGGCACTACAGCCGTCAGGACGTCAACGGCAACGGCGAAATTGAGTACGAGGAGGAAATGCACCGAGCCATTGGCAGCGTGGCCGTCAAGGACAACCTGCTCTACATTGCCGACTTCAGCGGCATTTTCCACTGCTTCGACGCGCGGACCGGCCGACACCTGTGGTCCTACGACCTGTTCGCCGCGTCGTGGGCCACACCGCTCATTGTCGACGGAAAGGTCTTCATTACGGACGAAGACGGCGACGTGGCCATTTTCAAACACGGACCGAAAAAGCAGCTGCTCAAAGAGCTGAACATGCAAGACTCGATTTACACGACCCCCGTCGTCGCCAACAACGTGCTGTTCATTGCAACGCGGAGCAAACTGTACGCCATTGAAAAGAAACCGTAGGCTCCTGCGTGCCGCGGCGCAGACGGGACGACGTTCGGGAAGCGAAACGCTGGAGTGTCCACCGGACACCGTCGCAAACGCCGGAGGCCGTTGCGGCGGACGGACTCGGCCAGGTCGAAAGGCAAAACGGCAAAGCGAACGGAGAGCCACTCGCGGTGAAACGGAACTGTTCACAAGCACGACGGCTGAGCGAGCTCACGCCCCGGCTGGTTGGGCCCGGCCGGTCCGCTCTGCTCGTGTGGGCGGTCTGCGCGTTGGTGGCCGGTTTGTCGGTGATTGGCCGAGCAGGGCAGCGGTCGACGGCACAGAAGGCGGACCGTCCGGCTGGGTCGAGGAGCTCCTCGCGCACTTCCAGCGAAACCCCGTCGACAGGCTCAGGCCGTCGCGTTTCACCGCCGACCCGGACCAGTTGGGCCTCGTTCCGAAACGGCAACCAACAACTGGGCGTGGCTCACTGCTCGTTGCCGGAGAAACTGGAACTGCTTTGGAAAGTGCCGGTCAGCGACGGTGTGGTGTCGACGCCGGCCATTGTCGGCGACGACGTTTACGTGGCCACGCTGGGCGGCGAGCTGCTTTGTCTGGACCGTCGGACCGGGCGGTTGGTCTGGAAGTACTCGTCGGTGGAAAAGCCCGAGCCGAACACGTTCCCGCCCGGGTTCTTCGCGTCGCCGACGGTCACCGCCGACAGCGTGTACTTGGGCGACGAGGACGGAGTGTTCCACGCGGTTCGTCGGGTCGACGGCAGTCGTCGTTGGCTGTTTCACGGGCAAGCGGAAATTGTCAGCTCGACGGCCGTCGTCGGCGACCGGTTGATTTTCGGCTGCTACGACAGCAACCTGTACTGCCTGAACGCCCGGGACGGTTCGCTCGTTTGGAAGTTCACCACCGAAGACCGCATTAACGGCACGCCGGCCGTCGCGCAAGGATTCGCTTTCGTCACCGGGTGCGACAACCACCTGCGTCTGATTGACGTCCAGACCGGCCGGCAAAAGGTGGCTCTGTCCCTCGGCACCTTCCTGATTGCCTCGCCGGCGGTGCTGGGCCAGTGGCTTTACGAAGGCACGTACGCCAGCGAGGTTCTGGCGGTCAATTGGAAGGAAGCCAGAATTGTTTGGAGGTACCGCGGCCCGGGCGGCGACTACCCCTACCACTCGTCGGCAGCCGTGACGGACCGGTTCGTTGTGGTCGGGTGCCGCGACAAGCGCGTCCACTGCATTGACAGACGGACCGGCCGCGGAGTGTGGACCTTCCGCACGCGGGGACGCGTCGACAGCTCGCCGGCCGTCGTCGGCCAACGCGTTTTCGTTGGTTCGTACGACGGGAACCTCTACGAGCTGAACCTGCCGGACGGCCGACTCCGGTGGAAGTTCAACGCTGGCCGTCCCGTCTCCGGCTCACCGGCCGTCGGTGAGGGCGTGCTGGTTTTCGGCACCGAGGCGACCGAAGGAATGGTTTACTGCTTCGGCAGCCGCTCCTGACCGACCGCTCCACCGCGTCCCGCGTGGGCACGCAAAAGGCTCAGACGCATTGGGCTCGAGCAACCAGACGGCTCTACAAGACGGAACCTGTTGTCCCATGAAACACCCACCGCCGCACGCAGTCCTGGGACACTACTTCGCTCGGCAGTACCCCGCCTGGGCGGACTGGCCAGCCAGCGACGACACGCTGCTGACTCGGCCACCCGACCTCGACACGCCGCTCGGTCTGCTGCTGAACGCTTCGTTCGGCACCGGCTGGTCGCCGCTCCAATTGGCTCCGCCGACCGGCCAGCCGGACGACGCGGCGGCCAGCCGTTTCGTCGACGCCGTCGGCCACACGTTGCAACGGTTGTGCGAGCGGGACGTTCTGGCCAGCCGCGCGCTGGACTTCGTCTACTTGAGCGGCGGGGTGTCGTGGCTGCCGCCGGAGCAGCTGCTGCGCTTGCGCGAGTCGGTCCACCGCTGGCTGGCTTGGGACAACGCGGCCGAGGTGACGGTCGAGTGCGACCCGGCGTCGGTCACCGACCGCACGGCCGTCGCGCTGAAGGAGCTGGGCGCGACGCGTGCGTCGTTGGTCGTCCTTTCGACGTCCGACCAGGTGCTGAGCAGCAGCGGCTGCGGACACCGTTCGGACGCTCACTGGCCGGCGTACGAGCGTTTGCGACGGGCCGGTCTGCCGCAGGTCAACGTGGTCCTGGCTGCGGGACTGAACGGCCAAACCGAGCAGACGTGGTCGGAGACGGTCGAGCAGGTCCTGGCGTGGCAGCCGGACAACGTCACGGTCCTGCGTTTGCTGCCACCGGACGACAACGGCCACCGCTGGCCAGGCTTTCCACAAGACCGACCCGCTGTGCTGCGGCTGGTCAGTCACGCCGTGCTGCGTCTGCTTTCACAGGGCTACCACATGGCGAGCCTGACAGAGTGGGTGCAGGAGCCGAAGTCGGAGCGGTTTCTGTTTCGACATGCTTGGTTCCGCGGGTGCGAGCTGGTCGGCGTCGGCCCCAGCGCGGTCGGCTACGTGGGCGGGTGTCTGTACCAAAACGCGGTCGAAGAAGCACAGCTCCAATCGCCGCCGTCGGAGAAGACGTGGCCGGTCGCTCGCGGCGTCAAGCTGACGGCTCGACAACGCCTGGTGCGCGAGCTGCTGCTGTGTTTGCAAGAAGGGCGGGTGTCGTTGAGCGAGCTGCGAGCTCGACAGCGGACGCGAGAATTGGGCCGTCTGGCCGAGCAGTTTGTCCAACTGGAGGCGGCGGGACTGGTGGAGCTGGACGACGACGAACTCTGCCTGACCAGCTCCGGCCAACTGAACGTCGACCAGGTGTGGACCGCCCTGGTGCGAGGCTTGGCCGAGTGACAAACGGCGACCGCTTGTCACGCTTCGCGGCCGGCTGTTCGTGGCGTCCGACACGGCGTTTTGTGGTGCAAGGTCTTTCGCCGCGCTGGCCCCCGGTTCCTCGTCCTTCGGTTCGCTGCCCGTTCTTTACCGCGCGCGGCCCTTCCCGCGACGAGGCCTCAACCCGCTTTCTGCACGGGCAGCGGCTGACTGCCGACGGCTCGTGCGGCCAGCGGCAGCTTCAGCGTGAACGTGGTGCCTCGGCCCACAACGCTCTCGACCCGAATGCGGCCCCGGTGGTTTTCAATGATTTCCCGACACAACGCCAACCCCAGGCCCGTGCCTCCCTGGCCTTGCTCGTCGGCCTGTTTGGTCGAGAAGAACGGGTCGAAAATGTGCGGCAGTTTCTCGGGCGGAATGCCGCAACCGGTGTCCTGAACGGCAATTTCTCCGAACCCTTCCGCCGCGTTCGTGCGAACCGAAATTTTCAGGCGTCCGCCGCCCGACATGGCCTGTCGCGCGTTAATGATCAGGTTCAACAGCACCTGTTGAATCTGACTGGTGTTGACCTCCGCCACCGGGTGGTCGACGAACTCGGTTTCCAGTGAAACGCGGTGCTTCTGCAGGTCCTTTTCGACCAGAACCAGCACGTCCTGCACCAGCACCACCAGGTCGAACGGCTCGCGACGGTCGCTGCGGTTCCGAGCGTAAGCCAACATGCCCGTCGTGATTTTCGCGGCCCGTTGGCTGGCGTCGAGAATTTTGTTGAAAGCCTTCTCGCGGGTTGCGGCGTCTTGGTGCCGCAGCCCCATTTTGGCGTAGTTAATGATTGTGGTCAGAATGTTGTTGAACTCGTGGGTAATGGACGACGCCAGTGTGCCGACCGTGCTCATTTTTTGAGCCTGCAGCAACTGCTGCTTCATGGCCTGCAACTGTTGCTGCAGCTGTTCGACAACGTCTTGCGTTTCGGGTGCAGCCGAAGTCATTGGTTGGAGCTCCGTTTTGGGTTTGAGTGCCCGAGCTGTTCGCTGCGGTTTGGTCGGACCGGCGACGGTTTCGGCGGAACAAACCGGTCGGAGCTGGCTGGGTCCGGGCGTCCGACGCCGCGTTCCTTGCCGAACCGTTCACGTCCCGACGCGGAGTGCCGTCCGCCCCGCTCACTCTGCAAAGTCCCGAACCCCGCCCGGGCGTCAAGGCAGACCAGCCCTTGGTTGGTAATCGGACCGGGCGGTGAGAAGCCTTGACTGGGGAAGGGCGTTCCGGACGGACCGGTCGCGAGTCTCAGACACGGCGGGACGCGTTGCGGCGGCAGCGAGTTCTGCCTCGGCGAGCGAAAATGGCTCTTGCACGTTGTCTGAACAGAAGGCGAAAACTTTGCGGGCGAAGACGGTCTGACGCGAGGTCGGCTGCACTGGACGACCCGTTTCCGTAAGAGCCCGGCGGAGTCGCACCGGTTGGGCGCAAGCCGGCTCTTTCCGCTGCAGCACGCCCGCTGCAGACTTGCACGTTGCTCCCGCTTGGGGCAACATGCCGCAAGCGGCTGAAAAGGGGACTCGTTCGGGAATTCACCTGCGTTCTTGTTTCGTCACAGCCGCTGAGCGGCGTTTGTCGGAGTTTCGCGAAGAGTCGGCAGCGACTTCGGCGAAGCAGGCGGTCGGCGAGCGGCGGCCGGTACTCGAGCCCAAACGTTCGCGGCAGCCGAAGAAAACGGTTGCGGCAGCGGAGACGTGTGCCGGAATGCAGGTCGAGAGAAGGAGTCGAGCGGGAGGCGGGACACCGCCGGCAGGGGAGCGAGCGGTGAGAAAGTTGTGGCGGAGACTGTGTGAGGTGCGAGGAGCGTGGCTGCTGTGGGTGCTGGTTGTGTCGCTGACGGCCGGCTGTGGTGGGCCTCAGCCCGACCCAGAAGCCCGAAAGGTGGCCGAGTGGGTGCTGAGCGTCGGCGGCAAGTTGCAAGTCAGCGGACGCCCCGACGTCGTCAAGACCAAAGCTCAACTGCCGACCGGCGACTTTGCCATTTTGAAAATCGACCTGAGCCGGTGCCGAGTGAAAAACACCGACCTGGCCAAACTGATTACGCTGAAGAACCTGCAGTCGCTGAACCTGTACCAGACGGACATTTCCAGCCAAGCCCTGCAGTACGTGGTCCGGTTGGAGTCGCTGCGGGAGCTGGAGCTGTCGTACACAATGGTGGACGACCGGGGGCTGGAAAAGCTGGCGAAGCTGAAAAACCTGGAGCGAGTGTACGTCACGGGGACGCCGGTCACGGAAAAGGGAATCGACCGGCTCAAGCACCTGCGGCCCGACGTGAAGGTGATTAAGCTGGAGTGAGCAGGTTGGCTTGCGAAGGCTTCCGGAGCGGGCCGCAGCGAGGGGGTTTGTCGGGACGGACGGCGTCGGCCCGCACGGTTCGTTGTTCGGGCCGGCTCTTTGGTTCGACCGCACGTCGGCGGCGCGGAGCAGAAGCCAAGAACGGGGAGACGACCGCGTGAGACTCAACAGCGTTGTCTGGGCAACCTTGTGCACGTTGGCACTGGCCAGCCTGGCGTGTGTGGGCTGTTCAGGGTCCGGGACTGAGTCGGCGAGCCAACAGCCGTCGGAGCAGGCGGGCCACGGGACGGCGTCGAGTCCGGCACGGCCCGGCTCGTCCGGTGCGCAACGGGCCGCAAAGGCTTCGACGTCGGCACGCGGACAAGAGAAGTCGGCGCGCGAGAAGTCGGGTGAGTCGGCTCGGGCCGAGCGAATTCCGCTGCCGCCGCTGGAGCTTTCGTCCGACGAGGTGTCGGCTGGGTGGGTTCAGCTTTTCGACGGTGTGTCGCTTTTTGGGTGGCGGGCGGTCGACGGACGTCCCTGGACGGTGCAAGACGGGTGTTTGGTCAGTCCGGCCGGCGGCGTGTCGCGGCTGCTGACGACGACGCCGTTTGCCGACTTCGAGCTGCGGCTGCAAACGCGGACTGCGCCCGGCTCGCACGCGGCTCTGTTGGTCCGCTGCACTCCACAGCGGCCGACGCAGCCGAACGTCGACTGTTGTCGGCTGGAGCTGCCCGAAGGCCAACCGGCGACCTCGGGTTCGGGGGTCTCGTCTGACCAAAAGGGGCAGGCGGACACGTCGCAGGGCGGTTCGTCCAGCGGGCCGTGGCACGCCGTGGTGGTCCGCGTGGTCGGACGGCGGGTGAGCCTGACCGTCGACGGGAAAAACGTGGCCGAGCAGTCGGTGCCGGAGAAGGAGTCGCTGCGTTGCGGCTTCCTGGGCTTGGAGGCTTCTGGGGCGGGCGTCGCGTTCCGCCGCGTCCGCCTCAAGCCGCTGGGGCTGCAGTCGCTGTTCAACGGAAAGGACTTGTCGGGCTGGCGAGTCGTGCCGGGCAGTCAGAGTCGGTTCGTGGTGCAAGACGGAGCCATTCACGTGGAAAACGGCCCAGGCTTTCTGGAAACCGAGGGCCAGTGGGCCGACTTCGTGTTGCAGTTCGAGGCTCGGACGAACGGCAAGGAGCTGAACAGCGGAGTGTTTTTCCGAGCCATGCCGGGCACGGCCGAAGCTCCGTCCAACGGCTACGAAGTTCAAATTCACAACGGCTTCGAGGGGCAAGACCGCACTCGTCCCAGCAACGCGGGGACGGGGGCCATTTTCCGCCGCACGACGGCCAGGTGGGTGGTCGCCGACGACCACCAGTGGTTCACGGTCACGCTGGTCGCGGCGGGGCCGCACTTTTCGGTGTGGGTCAACGGGCTGCAGGTCACGGATTGGACGGACACTCGGCCGAAGCACGAGAATCCGCGGCGCGGGCTGCGGCTCGCTGCCGGTCACCTCAGCCTGCAAGGACACGACCCGACGACCAACCTCGACTTCCGCAACCTGCGGCTGGCTCCGCTGCCGGTGGTGCCGGGTTGGTGAGGGTTCCGGTCCCCGGTCGGGCGGGGCCTTCCGCACAACCGGCACGGCCGGAAAACTCGGCACGCCCTTCAGCTGTGTTGACGTAAGCTTCGGCTGTTCTTTGCCTTACGCTCAACTAACCGGTTGACCCCGGTCCGAACGCGGTGGTATTATTGGTCCAATTCGGTTCCGGCAAAGCCAACGGCGTGCGGAACGTCGATTAAACAGTCAGACTTGTCAGTGCGTCGTGCGGGGCGGGTTTGCGCCGGCGACGTGGTGTCGCGGCGGGGCGCGGTGTGCACTGGGCTGGCTGTAGCGGAGCGCGTCGGGGGCGGCGTGGGCGAGGTTCGGGCCAAGAAGTGGCGACAGGTTTGTTGTGAGACAGCAATGACTGAGTCGGCGTACAGAGCAGAAGCGGGCAGAGCCACGGCGGGGCGTGGAGCCACCGAGACCGCGAACGGGCGGGGACCGAGCCGGTTCGGGCCTCTGTTCAGCGGCCGGTCTGGTTTGCGGTGGCTCGTGTTTGGGATTCTGGCCGGTCTGTGCGGGCTGACGCTGAGTCGCACGGCGTGGTCGCAGCAGCCGGTGCGAACGGAGGGCTTCGACACGCTGGTCCCGGCGACCGCGACGGCTCAGGAACTGAACTACCAGTACGACCTGTGGGTGCTCGAGGTTCGGCTCAAAAGCCTGCGCATGATTACCGTTCCGGTGCGAGACCGAGCGACCGGCCGGGTCGAGAAGAAAATTGTGCTCTACCTGCCGTACAAGGTGGTGAACCGGGCGTTGCCGAAGCCGGGCGAAGGGGAGGACATGGAGCCGGTCAACCAGTACGACCCCATTCCCACGCCTCCCATTTTCGCGCCCGAAGCCACGCTGGTGACCGAAGACACGCCGTCCCCGCTGGTCTACTACGACCAAATCATTCCCGAGGCTCAGGCGGCCATTGCCAAACGCGAGCGGCGAGCGTTGAAGAACTCGGTCGAAATCGTCGGTCCGGTTCCCCCGCCGACGGAGGAAGGGGCGGAGCAAGAGAACGCTCTTTACGGCGTCTTCATGTGGCAGGACGTGACGCCAGACGCCGACTACTTCACGATTTACCTGTCCGGATTCTCGAACGGGTACAAGTACGTTCGAGGTCCCGTCTCGTACGACACGCTGAAACAGTTGGTCGCCGACGGCAAAGTCACCTCGGCCGACCAGGTTTGGGACGGAAAGTCGGACTGGAAAGGAGCGGCTGAGGTGGAGAACCTGTTCGACGACTCCAAGCCCGCTCCGCCCGGCGCCGACCAGACCGACTGGTACTACACGGTCAGCTCCGAGCGGCTCGCCGCCGGACCGCCGGCTCAAGTGTGGCGGCGCACGCTGCGGCTTCGCTTCTGGAGGCCAGGCGACCGGTTCGACTTGACGGAGCGGGAGTTTCGGCTGCGTGAAGAACCGCGGTGGGTCTACCGGCCGGACCGCGAAGTCGACCCCGCTCTGGCCTTGCCCGAACCAAAGCCGTAACACGGCGAGTGCCGCGCCGACCGGCTGCCGGCGTCTCTCCGACGCGGCCCGACGGCTCGGTCCCGGCACTGGGGCGAGTCCACTGGTGCGGTGGACGGACGCCGAATTTTTCGGTGCTCGAGGTGCTTGAGACCCGGCGAGGGTTTCCGGTCCGAGCGGAGAGTGGGCTTTTACGGACCCGCACGAGCTGGCGGGCCAGTGGGCCCGAGTCGAGAAGCCGTCAAAGCGAGCCCGTTCGGCTTGAAAACCGTTGTCCGTCGGCGGAGCGGTCGCTAAAGTGTTGTGTCTCGACTGCAAGCTCGGTTGTGCGCCGACCCGTCGACTGGTCCGGCGCTGCTCGAGCAGCTTGGCTGGAAAGCGAACCAGTAGGTTCTAGCACGGGGACAGAACGGCAATGGCTCACAAGAAAGGTCAGGGGTCGACACGCAACGGCCGCGACTCGATTGCGAAGCGTCGCGGAGTGAAGCGGTTTGGCGGCGAGCACGTCTACCCGGGCAACATTCTGGTCCGCCAGTGCGGGACCAAGTGGCGTCCGGGACGCAACGTGGGAATGGGCAACGACTACACGCTGTACTCGCTGGTCGAAGGGGTGGTGTACTTCGACCAGAACGGACGCCGCGTCAACGTGAAAGAGCTGAACTGAAGCCGACGGCTCGGGCTGAGCCACCGGCGGCCCGCCGTTTGGCGACGGTCGCTGAGCGAGCAACCGGGGCGCGCCGGGTGCCACGGTGGGAGACGCCGAGAAGCGGCGAGGTGAGCGTCGGGAAAGGTCTGGCGCTGGCCTCGCCGTTTCTGCTGCGCCGTGACTGCACTCCACGAGCGGAAGTGGGCCGACAGACGCAGCCGGCGCGCGAACTGAGTGCGCGACCGAGTTTCAGCGACCCCGCGGAGGCAGTCCCAGGCGTCGGCGGTAGCTGTCTCGGACCTTGGCGACACCGATTTCTTCCGCAATGGCTTTCCACCGGGCGGCCACGTCTTTCAGAGCTTGGTCGGCCGGTTTCTGTCCGGACAACGCGGCCTCCAGACCGTCGGACAGCGCCTCTCGGAACCGAGCTGCTCCGACCAGCGGCAGCTCGGCCACAACCGGAACTGTGCGGAGCGTGTCCCCCACGCACTGCACGAAGCGTTGACGTTCGTCCGCAGTCAGCTCCGGGCCGAGCCAGCCAGCGGCTTGCCCCAGCTGCGACTCGCGGCACAGCGTGCGAGCCGTCGGCGGGAACGCTTCCGTGAACCGTTCCAGCGTGAGCCGGGTCAGCAAGTGGCAAGCGGCGTCTCGCACGGTTTCGTCTCCCGGAGGGACCACCGCGCACAACCCGCCGAAACCGACCAAAGCCACTTCGTTCCGGTCGCGTTCGGGAGGCGACTGCCACCGGCCAATGGAATTGTTGTAGACCCGCTCGCTGCCCGGCAGTCGGCAAAAGCCAATGCGCATGCCTTCGGGACGAGGAGCTTGGTTTGTCGCGGGGTCTGCTCGGTCTGCCGGTTCGGCGGCAGATTGGCCGGAGTCGGCCGGCGGTCGAGACGCCCGACGCGTGCTCTGGAAGGCCGGTTGCTTGCTGGACGCGTCGTAAGGTGTGAAGGCCAGCGGTTCGCCGTCCGAGGATGGCTCGAACGCAACCGCCAGTGCCGCTCGCCCGGACAGCAAGGCTCGCCGACAGTCGGCCGGGGTGTAGCGGAGCACTTCGGGCGGCAGGAACCGCAGCAGCTCCAGCGACTCGTTCAACGCCTGGACGAACGCCGGCCGGTCAATCAGCGGCTCGCCTGTGAAAATGTCGAAGTAAAGGGAGTAATTGGCGGGGTGCTGAGCGTAAGCGGCCGCTCGCGCCAAAAACCAGGTCGCTCGGAACTGCGGGTGCCACGGCTCGACCGCGACGTGTCCGGGAGCCCAGTCTTGAATGTTCTCGACCAACCGCCGGTACTCGTTCCAACTCCGCGGCGGACGGCCGACGGCCTTCTCCAGCAGGTCCGCCCGGTAGTAGAGAACCAGCGTCGGACAGGAAAGGGGAACCACGGCCGCTTGGCCCTCCAGCGAACCGACGGCCACGCGAAGGCCGCGAAAGACGTCGTTCCAGTCCAGGCGCGCGGGCGTGAGGGCCGACGCAGGCAGTGGTGCGACCAGTCCGGCTTCAGCGTAAGCGGCCACGTCGCTGAGCGGCAGAAAGACGAGGTTCGACTGCTTGAGTTGCTCCAGCGATTGCGCCGGCGGCAGCGTCCCAGGGTGAAGCGGCAACTCCACCACGTCGACCGTCGCTCCGGTCTGCTCCGACCACTCGTCCAGCAGCAAGCTCCACCGCTCGGCCAAGCCCAGTCCGCTCGGGACGGCCACACGCAACGAAAGCCCTTCGAAGGGCCGCTCCTCTTGTTCGGGAGCGGTCTGCTGCGGACAGCCCGCTCCCACGACGACCAACAATCCAACCAGCGCTGTCCAAACGAAACGGGCAGCCAGCCCGAGGCCGGAGCGGCCGGGAGACGCGTCTTCCGGCTCGTTTCCGGCCGGTGAACCGGAACAGACAAGCGGCTGCCGTGCCGGCTTTGCGACAAGTGCGGCAACTCGCGCTGGGGCCCGTTCTGCTGCGGACGCCGTTCCGCGCGAGCAAACGAAGCGTCGTGGCGACTGTTGCGCTGAAACTCGACGGTGGCCTGCACTCCACAGTTCGCTCATGGACCAACTTTCTGAATGGTTTGTCGAGAACCTGCAGTCTCCAAGAACAGTCGCCGTGTCGACGGCCTGGAGGGAAGTCGGCCTTTGCAAGGGCCTTCGGCTTCCCGGCTTTCGTTCGGTCGTCCAGCTGCAAGAACCGCAGGGCTGCTGGGCAGCGGTCGGACGGAATTGCTCTGGTCCGAGCTGTCGACCCATTGCCAGCCAGCGGAGGTCCGAGCTGCAGGACGCGGCGCGGTCGTAGCGCGGCGAGCCCAACGGCGACTGCTGCCCGCGCGGAAGACGCGGTCCGACCCGACGCGCTTCGGGAAACTCTCGGTGCGGCTCGCGAACGTCCTCGGCCCGTTGCGGCCTGTGCCCTGCAACGCCGCGGCCACGACGGGGAGCTCAGAACACCGGCTGCCGTGGCCGCACACCGGGCCGCTCCCCGCCCAGAATCACCGGAATGTCCACTTTCCGCCCGTTCCGAATGACCGTGACGACGATTCTGTCGCCGGGTTTTTTTCGTTCCACGATGCTCATGAAGTCGTCCCACGTCTGAACCCGCTCGCCGTCGACGGCCACAATCAGGTCCGCCGAGCTGAAGTCGACCCGTTCAAAGACGAACGGCCCGCGGCGTCGGCGAATGATTCCCGGGCCGCGCAAGCCGGCTCGGTCGGCCGGCCCGTTCGGCCGGAGCTGAGTGATGAGCAGACCGTGGTCTGTCTCGTAGACGGCTTCGATTCCCACGTCGGGCCGAATGACGTGGCCGTACATGAGCAGTTGGGGCACGACTCGCGAAATCAAGTTGACCGGAATGGCAAAACCCACTCCCGCGCTCTGTCCGGTCTTGCTGGCAATGGCCGTGTTCATGCCAATGAGTCGGCCGTGTGAGTCCAACAGGGGGCCGCCCGAATTGCCCGGGTTGATGGCTGCGTCCACCTGAATGATCGACTTGATCGTCCGGTGGCCGCGAATCTCCATTGTGCGGTTCAAGCTCGAAATGATTCCCGTGCTCAAAGTCCGCTCCAGACCGAACGGGTTGCCAATGGCAAAGACACGCATGCCGACTTTCAAGTTGTTGGAGTTGCCGAAAATGACCGGGTGGAGGACGTCGGGGGGAGCGTCGATTTTGATGACGGCGATGTCGTTGATGGGGTCTGCCCCGACGAAGCTGGCGTCGTAAGTTTCGCCGTTGAACAGTCGCACGGCCACCGCCTCGGCGTCTTCGATGACGTGAAAGTTGGTCAGAATGTGGCCGGCTTTGTCGATGACGGACCCCGAGCCCGTGCCTTCCTCTGGAACGGCTAACAGGAAAAAGTTGTCGACTCGCGTCGTGCGTGTCGTAATGTTGACCACGCCCTTGTTGACCTTCTCGTAGACGGCCACGTTGACGGCTTCTTCCGGCGTCAGCCCTTCCTCGTTGAAGACGGGCGGCAGGGCGGCTGTCGTTGGTGAGGTCGTCTGGGGTGAGGGCGGAGATTGAGTCGGAGGCTGCAGTGGGAAGAGCGGACCGCGCTGTCCGCCTCGCACCTGCGCGGCCGCCGAGCTCTGCCAGCCCTGCTCGACCAAGCCGACGGCCACCAGACCGCCGAGCACGGCCGAAACCAAACACGCGACGAAACACCGCATGGTTCCGCTCCTTCCTGCCTGACGTCCCCTCATTCCCACGCCTTTTTTCCAGACGTGTACCGGACCGGAGGCCTTGCCCGGCCGGTCCTCGGCAAACGACACCGCCGTCGACTGCTCTGACACCTCTGGGCCGCAGCCCGCGCACGCTGTTCGGCAATGTATACGTTTTTCCGACTTGAAAGCTCAAGACAATTTCCGGCACGGCCCAAGGAGGCCTACAGGGACCGGGAGGTCGGTGAGCGGCTGCGGAGCGTCGACGCTTTCGGCGAGACGTCGCCCGGCCAAACAGGACGGCCGACCAGTCCGAAGCGGAAGCGACGGTTGGCCGTCTGGGCGGAGGGCGTCCGTCGGCGAACGCGACAAGAAACGAACAGCGACACCGCCGAAGGTCTGCTCGGCGCCGCTCGGCTTCTTGTCTTGTGGACGCGGCACGGAGCAGCAGCCGAGTGCGCTTTTCGGCTTGGCGTTTCGCGGCCTCGACGCTCTCCGCTAGCTCTCGGTCGTCTCGCCCAACCGACCGACGCCCGGCACCGGGAACTGGCGAGCAAACTCCCGGACCTCGTTCCGGACACGCTCCAGCCGTTTTTCGTCGTCCGGCGCTCGCAGCACCTCCAGAATCCACTCGCCGATTCGGCGCATTTCGTCTTCTTTCATTCCGCGAGTGGTCAGGGCGGCCGTGCCCAGCCGAATGCCGCTCGGGTCCAAAGGCTTTCGCTGGTCGAAGGGAATCATGTTCTTGTTGACGGTGATGCCGGCGCGGTCGAGAGCCTGTTCGGCGATTTTGCCGGTCAGTCCAATGGCCGTCACGTCGGCCAGCATGAGGTGGTTGTCGGTTCCGCCGGTGACGAGCTTCAAGCCCCCGGCGACCAAGGTTTCGGCCAGCGTCTTGGCGTTGGCGACGATTTGCCGAGCGTACTGTTTGAACGACGGTTGCAAGGCTTCGTGAAAGCAAACCGCCTTGGCGGCAATGATGTGGACCAATGGGCCGCCTTGAATGCCGGGAAAGACCGTGCGGTCCAGTGCCTGAGCGTTCTCCTGGCGAGTCAAAATGAAGCCGGCCCGCGGACCGCGCAGGGTCTTGTGCGACGTAGACGTGACGTAGTCGGCCACCGGGACCGGGTTGTCGTGCAGTCCGGCCGCGACCAGGCCGGCGTAGTGAGCCATGTCGACCATCAGTTTGGCGCCGACGCCACGAGCAATTTCGGCAAACCGGCCGTGGTCGATTTCCCGCGGGTAGGCGCTGGCGCCCGCCACAATCAGCTTGGGTTTGTGCTCGCGAGCCAGTCGAGCGACCTGGTCGAAGTCGATGCGTTGGTCGTCGGGCCGCACGCCGTAGTGGACGACGTGGTACAGTTTGCCGGAGAAATTCAGCCGCATGCCGTGAGTGAGGTGGCCGCCGTGGGCCAAGTCCATGGCCAGGAACGTGTCGCCGGGTTGCAACTCCGTCAGGTAGACGGCCATGTTGGCCTGCGAGCCGGAGTGCGGTTGGACGTTCGCGTGTTCGGCTCCGAACAGCTCGCAAACCCGTCGACGCGCCAGGTCTTCCACCACGTCGGCGAATTCGCAGCCGCCGTAGTACCGGCGTCCCGGGTAGCCCTCAGCGTACTTGTTCGTGAAGACCGTGCCCGCCGCCTCCAGAATGGCCGCGCTGGCGTAGTTCTCCGACGCAATCAGCTCCAGCCCCTCGCTCTGCCGCCGTTCCTCGCCAAGAATGGCCGCCCACACTTCCGGGTCCGTCTGCTGCAAACTCGACATTGGCCGCACTCTCCACTAGTCTCACCACAAGAGCCGTTCTTCCGCACCGCCCGAGCGGTCCGGTTGCCAGTCGACGGGCTTTGGAACGGAACTTCCGACGACGCCCGGTTAGCGCCTTGTCGTGGGCAACACTTTAGTGGACCCCCCGGCGGAAAACCAGACAGCCCGTTCGGCCGCACGCGTCGAACGAGCTTTGTCACGGAACGCAGAGTTGCTCCTGTCAGTCCGGTGAGAAAACGTCGAACGTCAGACCTCTTCGTGTGAGGCAGCGCGGTCCATGGACGAACCGAACAGCAACGACCGGCCTCTGACCCCGGCCGACTCCTCGCCGCCGCTGGCGGGCGAGCGGGTTGCGTTCACCGGCACGCTGGCGTCCATGAGCCACGCTCGAGCGTGCGAGCTGGTCGGGAAGCTGGGCGGCGTCGCCACGCAACACGTCAGCAAACAAACCACCATGCTGGTGGTGGGCGAGGAAGGTTGGCCGCTGGAGGACGACGGCCGGGTTTCGGTCAAACTGCAGCGAGTCAACCGGTGGCGTCAGGAGGGGCTGGACATTCGGGTGCTGAGCGAGTCGGAGTGGCTGCGGCTGATTGGGCTGGAGGGACGGGAGCGGGAAGTCCGCCGGCTGTACACTCCGGCCATGCTCAGCCAAATGCTCGACGTTCCGGTCTACTTGATTCGACGGTGGGAGCGGCGCGGGCTGATTCGTCCGGTTCGACGGACGTACCGGCTGCCGTACTTCGACCTGCGCGAGGTGGCCAGTGTGCGGCGGCTTTCGGAGCTGTTGCGGTCGGGCGTCCCGCCGCAAAAGCTGGAACAAAGCTTGGCCGAAATTCGAAGCTTGCTGCCCGACCCCGACCGACCGCTGGCTCAGTTGAAACTGCTCGTTCAGGGCGGCCGCGTGCTGGTCCGGAAAGACAGCGGGCTGGTCGAGCCTCGAACGGGGCAGCGTCACTTCGACTTTTCGGAAGAGAGCTCCGAGAGCGTCGCCGTCGAAATCCCCTCAGCTGCTCCCGGGGAACCAGCCGAGGGGCCAAGGAGTCAGCGGCCGAGCGTCCGACTGCCGCACCCGGGCCAACCTTCTCCCGAGCAACTTCGCTGGTCGTGCGACGATTGGTACGAGCAGGGCTGTCGGTTGTTGGACGAGGGCGACCCGAACGGCGCCGTCGAGGCGTTCCGTCTGTGTCTGATGGACTCGCCGAGTTGTCCAGAAACGCACTTTCAGTTGGCCGAGGCCCTCTACCGGGCCGGCAAGACCGAGGCCGCTCTGGAGCGTTACCATGTGGCCGTCGAACTGGACCACCAGTACCTGGAGGCTTGGACGCAGCTCGGGTCGCTCTACCTCGAGCTCGGACAGCCCGAGGCGGCGCTGGAGGCCTTCGACATTGCCTTGGGAATCGACGACGACTACCCCGACGCCGTCTACATGAAAGCCCAAACGCTGGACCAACTGGGACGCGGTGCCGAGGCGGCCAACTGGTGGCGGAGGTACCTGCAGTTCGACAGCCGCGGTCCGTGGGCCGAGCAGGCTCGGGAGCGTCTCCGGCAACTGGCAAGCTCGCCCAGCGAACGGTAACCTGAGGGTGTCCGGGAATTGTGGGGGGCTGGGAATTGTGGAGGACCACGCTCCGTCGTGGCCGCTGGCGGTGCTTCGGGGCTCTACAAGGCACGTCCGGTCGTCCCGAACCCGCGAGTCGCTGGCTGGAGACACACGGGTGAGCTTGTGGACACACTCGGCTACGCGCCCGGGCCAACCGGGCCTTGGGCCGTGTCTGAAGCAGGCCGACGCTCGGAGCCAGCTCGACGGCCGAGGGGCAGACGTCGACGAAGTTCAAGTCGGAAACGAGCGTGTCTGGAACGTACGGCCCGGACCGCCAGCAGGTCTTGCGTGGGTTGAAGTGTCACGGACCGAATCGACGAACGGGAGCAACGCAGCATGAGTGGCAAACAGCAACGTAACGAACACCACGAAGTGACTCGACGCGAGTTCCTGGCGTGCGGAGCGGCTGGAACGGCGGCGGCCGGACTCGGCCTTTCGCCGTCTCTGGCTCAAGCCGCTCCCAAGGTCACGCTGAAAGACGGCGCCGTCGTGCTCTTCCAAGGCGACTCCATTACCGACGCGCACCGAAACCGACGGTCGAACGCCGTCAACGACGCGTCGGCCCTGGGGCGGGGCTACCCGTTGCTGCTGGCGGGGGCGTTGCTGGCCGACTACCCCGACAAGCAGCTCAAGGTTTACAACCGAGGCATCAGCGGCAACAAGGTGCCCGACCTGGCCGCTCGCTGGGAAAAAGACACCTTGGCCCTCGAGCCGGACTTGCTGAGCATTCTGATTGGCGTCAACGACATTTGGCACAAGCTGAAGGGCCGTTACGACGGGACGGTCGAGGACTACGAGACCGGCTACCGCGAACTGCTCCAACGCACGCTTCGCGCGTTACCCGGCGTGCAAATTGTTGTGTGCGAGCCGTTCGTGTTGCGGTGCGGAGCGGTGACGGACGAGTGGTTCCCCGAGTTCGACCAGCGGCGGGCTGTGGCGAAAAAGCTGGCCGAGGAACTGGGCCTGCTGTTCGTGCCCTTCCAGTCCATGTTCGACGAGGCGGTTCGAAAGGCCCCGCCCGCCTACTGGGCTGCCGACGGCGTCCACCCGACCGTCGCCGGCCACGCACTCATGGCCAAGACTTGGCGTCAAGTGGTCGGCGTCTGAGCCGGTCGAGCCGAGTCCGGCACCGCGGCGGTGAGGGCGGTTGAGTCTGTCCAGCCCGGCCGACTTGCGTCCACCCGGCCCTAGCCGCCGCGGAATTTTTCGGACGTCCGTGCCCTTGCCAGCTCCCGGTGACTGGACGCAGGCACCGTAGCGACGGCCGACCGAGACGGTCCCGCCAAGTTCCGGCGGCGTCGAAGGTCACGTGGTCGAGTAGACGTAGTTTGGCAGGAGCTGCTTCAACACGTTGTCGGTCGGGTACGGGTGTCCCAAGTACTGGCGAAAGGCCTCGCCGTACTGGACGCCGACTTGCCGTCCGCGCGCCCCGGACCAGCGCCGGCAACTTTCCAAGTACTCGTCAATGCCGTGCTGTCGCAGCAGCCAGGAACGCTGGCTTTCGTGGCAGGCCAGCATTTCCAGCTTCAGCTCGAAGACTTCCGACACGTCGACAATGAAGTCCGGCCGAATTTCGCGTCCGAAGTGGTCTTTGCCTTCGACCGAGTCGACGTAGTACAAGTATGGGATCTTGGTGAGCGGTTCGGCCGGGTCCGGGTCGGCGTCGGTCCGGTAGTTGGGGACGGACGCATTGAAGCAGGCGTCTCGGACCAGGAGGCTGGTCACTTCGTGGTCGCTCATGTAGTCGACGGGCGGAGCGGTCAGGACAATGTCCGGCCGCACTCGCCGCAGCAGCTCCGTCACCCGCTTGCGAGACGGGTTGTCGTGGACAATGTGCAAGTCGCGAAACTCCAGACAGTGGTAGTCGGCGCCGAGCAGCTCGGCCGAGCGAGCGGCTTCGTTGCGTCGCACCCGGGCAATTTCTTCCGAGGGCAGCTCCGAGCTTCCGCAGTCGCCGGGGGTCATGGTCGCAATGGTAATCGACGCACCGGCCCGCTTCAGCAAAGCCAGCGTCCCGGCACACTGAAACTCCACGTCGTCTGGGTGAGCGTGAATGGCCAACACCTTCAGCTGCGGCGAGAGCGAACCCATTGCAAATTCCCAGTTGCTCGTCTTTAATGAGCCTTCTCGTTCTCGCGACCAAGGCTTGCCGCGAGCGCGCCGAGCACGCAGCCACTCGGGCGAGCCAGCCGTGTGTCTTCCAACGCTCTGCGCTCGTCCAACGCACCGGCGAGCTACGCGAGTCGGACACGGCCCGGTGCCGGGCGTTGACCGTCGTCAGCCAGGCCAGATTACTCGAAAAGCCAGCCGGTCGCTAGGGAGCGAGTCGTGCCGAAGACCCGCGGGGCGGGGGGCAACCGTCTCGAATACGCTGCCAGGCAGAGCCGAGTCATGACGATTCTGGAGCAAATCGTTGAGCACAAGCGGCGCGAAGTGGCCGACGCTCAACGCCGCACGCCCCTGTCCGAACTGCAGGAACGAGCGGCTGCTGCGCCACCGCCGCGTGACTTCGCCGCGGCGTTGCGAGCGTCGAGCGAGATTTCGTTGATTGCCGAGGTCAAGAAGGCGTCGCCGTCGGCCGGTCTGATTCGCGAAGACTTCGACCCAGTGGCCATTGCCCGCACGTACCAGGAGCACGGAGCGGCTTGCATTAGCTGCCTGACCGACAAGGCGTTCTTTCAGGGACGGCTGGAGTACCTTTCGGCCATTCGGCACGCCGTCGACCTACCGGTGCTGCGCAAGGACTTCATTGTCGACGCGTACCAAGTGTGGGAGTCGCGTGCGGCCGGAGCCGACTGCGTTCTGCTCATTGCCGAGTGCCTGGACGACCAGCTGCTGAACCGCTTGCACCAGCTCGTCCACGACTTGGGCATGCAAGCCTTGGTGGAGGTGCACGACGAGCAGAACCTGCAGCGGGCTTTGCGGCTGAGGCCTCGGCTGCTCGGCATCAACAACCGAAACTTGCACACGTTCGAAACCGACCTGAACCACTCCATTCGGTTGGTCCAACGGGTTCCCAACTCCGTCGTCCGGGTGACTGAAAGCGGCATTCACTGTCGAGCCGACGCGCTCCGCTTGCAGGAGGCCGGCTTCGACGCCATGCTGGTCGGCGAGTCGTTGATGAGAGAGCCGGACATTGGCGCAAAGGTCGACGAGCTGCTGGGGGGAGGCTGAGCGGGCACGGTCAGCGGCGGAACACCGTGACAACCGCGCTTGGTCCATGACCGGCCGTCCTCGCCGACACCGAACTCAGCGACGGCGGGAAGTGGCACGCAGGTCGGAACGACGCTCAGCGCGGGGGCCGCTCGAGACGGCTCGGCGCGGAACGCTGTCGCGGCCGCCGGTCCTCTCAGGGACCCCTCGTTCGTCGAGACACCCCGGCCGCGGCGAGGTTTTTCCTAGCTGCAGCTTTCCGGGCTTGCGCTCGCACGAGCGTCGAGAACACGAAACGCGCTGCACGGCGGACGTTGGAACCGCCTTCGGCAGAACACGAAAATTCGAGCAACGGAGCGGTGCCGTGTCGCAGGACCACTACGGAGGAGAACGGGTCTTGGTCGTGCCCACGCTGCTCTTTCACGAACTGGGCTACTTCCAGGGCTTTTGCGCGGTTCCAGACCGCTACCTGAATGTGCTGCTCGACCCATCGTACACGTCGTACCGCCTGCGGGCCGAAGTGGAGCACGACGCCAGCTACAAGCAGCTCATTCCGTACTGCATTTTCAAGTTCGGAGAAAAGGTGTTTCACTACCGGCGGGGCGGGGAGTCGGGCGAAGCGAGGTTGGTCAGAAAACGGTCGATTGGAATAGGTGGACACATTTCCTCCAGCGACAACACCACCGGCGGCTCGCCGTACGAAGAGGGCTTGCGCCGCGAAATCGAAGAGGAAGTTCACCTGGAAACAACCTACCGCCAGCGGTGTGTCGGTCTAATCAACGACGACCAGACCGACGTGGGCCGCGTGCACTTGGGCATCGTCCACCTGTTCGAGCTGGATGAGCCAAAAGTTCGGCCCAACGAAAAGTCGATCATAGAGACGGGGTTCGCGGAGCCGGCGGAATTGCTGCGCCGAAAGAACGAGTTCGAAACCTGGTCGCAAATCTGCCTTGAGCACCTCTTCTCGTAGACGGCGGCAGCCAGGCTCGACGACCACCAGGTTCCGTCCGCTCGGCTCGCCGCGTGTTGCGGCTCACTGCCGTGGGGCTCGGCACAACCGTTTGCTCAAGGAGGAGTCAGAAAAATGGCACGGACGCGAAAGGTGTGGACCAGCCCCGTGGCGGGTCTTTGTCTGCTCGCCCTAGCGGCGACGGCCGTCCAGGCGGCGACGCCCGATGGACCGACACCCGAATGGAAAATCCGTTTCGCATGGGTGGGACAGACACTCCGGACGGCCGGTTTTCAGCCTCAACAAGCCGACCTGCGGTACGACTTCCAGTTCACACAAGTTTACAAGAGCCGTTCGTGGCAGTTCACCATGAGCGCCGTACTCAGCCAGGACGGCGAAACGCTGTGGCTCGTGGCCTGGCTGAACGAGCTGCCGGAAGACGCGCAGCCGTCCGCTGAAGCCCTCCTGCAGGTTCTGACGCTGAACGACCGCTTGGGCGGCAACACGTTCTTCGCTTACCTGCCCACCTACCGACGGCTCGTGCTGGAACGGCCGGTCGGACTGCAGGGCCGACGACTGGACGGCAAGGCCTTGCGAGAGGTGATTCTGGACTTGAGCCGCACCGTTGCCGACACGTACTCGACGTGGTCCTCGCTCGGAGTGTCTCGGTTGGCCGCGAACCGACTGGGCTCAGAGCCCACGGGCCAAAGCCTCACGCCGTCGAGCTCCTCTAGCGTCCAGCCGGCCGCTCGACACGCTCCCGCGCGAATCCGCTTGCTTCCAGAGCCGGCAGCGGCTCCCAAACGCGACACGCACCGGCCGCTCATCAAACTGCAGTGGTTCCCCGTGGACGACCGCTGAGTGGGAAAGCTGAGCGTCGCGAGGACGCGAACCACGAACGGCGTCTGCAGCACAGCCGTCCCTCGTCACGGAAGGCTGCCGAAGTCAGCCGCTGGTTGCCGTTTTGGACTCGTACGCCCAAACGAGTTGCCCGCCGGCGGTTACACACGGACGCACGGCACTGAGCGGCGTCAGGCGGCACTGGGCCAAGCCGTTGTGGTCCGCCTTGGTTGACGGGTCGCCAATCAGTCAACCGGTCCGCAAGAAGGCTGCCCCCTTCGCCGCTCGAGAGCGGCCGATGTGGGCGGCGCCGCCTCTTGCGGTCGGGGCCTCGACGGCAATCGGCAGAGCTCTGAGGCCGTCCGGAAACAGAAAGCCCGACCTGAAAACGCGGCGAGAGACCGTGGGACCGCGGGTTTGCACTTCGCTGCGGCGACGTTGTGACGCAAACACGCGGCCATTGACGCAAACGCTGGTGCGGCGAAGCGTCCCGACCTGCGGGCAAAAAGAAAGCATCTGTTCCGGGCGTTTGAATCCACGAGACAGACGCCACAAAAAACTTCTTGTTTGAAATTGCAAAGTGGCGAAAGTCAGTGACGCAGGTCAATCGAACTCCGGTCGCCGCTGCTTCAATTGTTGCCGCAGGCGGTTGACAATGCTCGAGTGCATTTGGCTGACTCGGGACTCGGACAGACCCAGCGTCTGCCCGATCTCTTTCATGGTCAGTTCTTCGTAGTAGTAAAGAATCAGAATCAGTCGTTCGTTGCGGTTGAGCCCTTTGGTGACCAGTTTCATCAGGTCACGTTTTTGCAAACTGCGGGTTGGGTCTTCCCCTTTCGCGTCCTCCAAAATGTCAATTTCACGGACGTCTTTGTAGCTGTCCGTCTCGTACCATTTCTTATTGAGGCTGATTAAATTGACTGCGTTCGCCTCGTTCTTTAATTTCTCAAACTCCTCCAGGCTCAAATTCAACGCTTCGGCCAGTTCCGAGTCGGTCGGAGGCCGCCCCAACTTGGCCTCGACTTGTTTTCGAGCCGCCTCGAGTTTGCTGGCCTTGCTGCGGACGAGCCGGGGGACCCAGTCCATGGTTCGGAGCTCGTCGAGCATGGCGCCGCGGATTCTCGGCACACAGTACGTCTCGAACTTGACCCCGCGTTCCAGGTCGAAGGCCTCGATTGCGTCGATGAGGCCAAACACGCCCGCTGAGATGAGGTCGTTCAGGTCAACGCCTTCGGGCAGCTTGGCCCAGACCCGTTCGGCGTTGTACCGCACCAGCGGCAGGTAGTATTCGATCAGTTTGTTTCGAAGTTCTTTGTTCGACTGGTCCTTTTTGTATTGTTTCCAAATTTGCGCGATTTCTTCACTAGAGACCTTGGTCGCCATTTATCCCTCCGTGGGCGTGTCTAGCGAATTCGTCGGCGGACCTAGCCCTGCTGTGTAGCTTCTCGGCGCTCCAGAAGTCGGGCGACGTCGCTTTGTGCCAGTTCGCGAGTCAGCAGGTCTGCCAGGTAGCCGAGAAGCCAGCCGACGACGAAGGCAGCAGTCGCGGTGAGCAGACCGCTGCGTGCGACGGCAAAAAAGTCGCTTTGGGCAATGAGGCCGCGCAGGCAGACGACGAAAAATGCAATGAGCGCCAGTCTGCTCGCGAATTCGGCAGCCACTGCTTCGCCCGATCGATCCGGATCTGAGGGGAGTGCGCAGGACGCAGGAACGGTGCACTACAATGCCTTGGTCGTTTGCATTTATCGGCACGAAGCAGCAGGATTTTTAGCTTTTTCCGAAAATCAACCTCCTTCAAACCAAGCAACCCGAAAGGTTTCGTCAGTTTGTCTCCGCGTGAGGCTGGGCCGGCTGGCACGTCGGTGCACGGACCAGCTCACAGAGCAATCGGGCGGGGCCTTCCGGCTCGGTCAGGCCGCCCGCTTGGTGAATTGTTTCCACAGGCGAGCGAAAAAGGGCTCGTGGTCTGAGCGGTCGGAACTGAAGCCGCGCAGGCGAATGGCCAGGCGTTTGACGGCCAATGAGGCAGGGGTGTCGGGCGCGTGCAGGACAAAAGGTCTTCGGGCGGCGACGGACCGTGCAACCGTTGGGTCGGACGGAATGTAGCCGGCGTAGTCGACCTGGCGTCGGACGAAAATCCGGCTGGTTTGCTCCAGACGCTCGTAGATTTGCCGCGCCTGCTGCGACGCGCCGGCTTGATTGACGAGTAGCTGCACCGGCGGGTCGGTCTTGGCCGCCAGCGCTTTGACCGTCGCGTAGGCGTCGGCAATCGAGGTCGGCTCGGGTGTGGTCACGACCAGTACCAAGTCGCAAGCCTCGGCGAACTCGCGGACCGGCCTGTGAATGCCGGTGCCCGTGTCGACAATCAGGAAGTCGTGGTCCCGCTCCAGCCGTTCCATCTGGTCCAAAATGCTGCGATGAGCCGACGGAGGGCAGTCGGCCACGTCGACCAGCCCGCTGGCGCCGGGAACCAAGTGGACGCCCAAGGGGCCTTGGAGCAGGATTTGGTCGAGCGTGCGAGCTCCGCTCATGACGTGGGCCAAGTTCCAGTAGCCATTCAGGCCGCACAGCAGGTCCAAGTTGCTCAGTCCCAAGCTGGCGTCGAGCAGGCAGACCCGGCAGCCTTGCTGAGCCAGAGCGACACCGACGTTGAGCGCCAAGACGCTCTTTCCCACCCCGCCCTTGCCGCTGCAAAAAGCGACCGTCTTCGCTCGCCGGTCGGACGGTCGCGGGCGGGGCTTTTGTTGAGCTTGCTGAATCAGTTGCCGAAGTGCTGTGGCTTGGTCAACCATGGTCCGCGCAACGGTTGGAACCGAGGTTTTGTGTCTTCACTATTGGTGCTGTTTCGAGGTCATGCCTTCGGGGGGTCGGCCGCGTGCTTGCAACCGACCGGAACGGCTCGGCCACTGCGTCGTGCCGGGCGCCGCGTGGCGCCGATCGGTTCGGGCGGGAGTGGGTGGCCGAGGTCTTCCGCCCCGAAGCCGCGTCAGTCGCCGACGTGGTCGAGGCCGAGAATGAGTCGAGCGATTCGCTCCGGCCGAGCTGGCTCAATGTCGTCCGGCACGTCCTGTCCGGTGGTCAGGTAGCTGATTGGCTTCGGAATTTTTCGGGCCACCGACAGCAAGGTGCCCATTTCGGCGGCCTCGTCGAGTTTTGTCAGGATGAGCGAGGTGATGTTGGCTGGTGCGAAGCGTTCGGCTGTGGCCACGAGGCTGCGCGAGCTGGCCGTCATGCTCAGCACCAAGTGGACTTCGTCCACTTCCGCCTCGCTCAACAACGTCTTCAGCTCCTGAATTTTCAGGTCGTCCTTCGGACTGCGACCGGCCGTGTCAATCAGCACCAAGTCCAGTCCCACCAGCTCTTCCAAGGCTCGCCGCATTTCCAACGGGCTGGTGACGACTTTCATGGGGAGGTCGATGATTTCGGCGTACGTCCGGAGCTGCTCGACGGCGGCGATTCGGTACGTGTCGACCGTCACCAGACCCATTTTGATGCCGTCTCGCAGGCGGAAATTGGCAGCCAGTTTGGCAATGGTCGTGGTCTTCCCGACGCCGGTGGGTCCGACCAGCGCGACGACTCGGCGCGTGCCAGCCCGCGGTGTGATGGGTCCAGAGCATTGAATCTCGGACTGAATCATGGCCGCCAGCAGCGACATGGCTGCATCGGCGTCGGCCAGTTGCTCGGCCGTTCCGCTTTGCCGGACACGGAAAATCATTTCGCGAGCCAGCTCATCCTCCACGTCCGAATCAATCAGTCGGGTGTAGAGGTGGAACAGCTCGGGCGGAACTTCCTCGTGACGGTGAAGCTGGGCCGACCGGGTAAGCTGTTCGACCATGGCCTGAATGCTGTCGAGCCGCGCGGCGAGTTCGACGGTGCTGGGGGCGGCGGGTGGACCTGCAGCACCGGCCGCCAGGTCAGGCGTGGTCGGCGCAGCTGGGACGGCTGGTTGCGGTTTTGTTTCGGTTTGGGACGGCGGGCCGCTGGCCGATTGAGCGTTCCGCTGCTGGAGCACGCTCCAAATGGCTGCGGCTTGCTGTTGCGGTTCGCTCAGCGGAGCCGTGGTCAGGTCGACGCCGACGTCGTTGACGCCGACCGCAGTCCGACCGTTCAGGCCTCCGGTCGGCGATTCGTTTGGTCCGGGCGGGTGGGTGGATTCTAGGGCGGTCGGCGGGTGCAGTGTGCGAGCACGCGCCGTCGGGCCGGGAGGCCGTCGTGCCCGCGCCGAGGGCGGCCGCACGTTCACGTCGACTCCGGCTGTGATCTCCACTTCCTGTCGCTGCTTCCAGGGAAGCAGGCGGCGTCGAGTGACCTGGCGGGTGTGCAAAATGACGGCGTCAGGTCCCAGCTCTCGCCGCACCAGTTCCAATGCTTCCTGCATGCTGGAGGCTTTGAAGGTTCGGACTTCCGTCATCGCACGGTCACCTCAACAGTACGAAGACCAGCGTCCAGCCCCTTCCTTGGTGCTGGATCCGCTCGAATTGTCTGTGGTCCCGGTCGAGGCCTGTTTGAGGCGGCCGGGACGGACCCGCGCCGACGCCGTCGGCCGGACCCACACTAGGCCACGCCGGCGCGAGTCATCTGCAACACCTCTGTTCCGACCTGCCCCACGGACTCAACCTGTGTGTCTCGCGTGATCTCGTTCAAGCTCAGTACGGCCAGCTTGGGTAGCGTGGCCGACGTAATGTGCTTCAGGCCCGCTCGCAGCACGGGCGTGCTACAGAGCAGGACGGGCGGGTAGCCTCGAGCCACCAACGGCTCCAGCTTCTTGGCCAGCTCGCGCGTGAACGCCTCGGCCAACTGCGGCGACAACTTCACGCTGAGGCCGTGCTCGCTGAAGTCGAACCCGGCCGCCAACACGTCTTCCAGGGCCGGGTCGACCGTCACGACACGGAGGACGCGGTTCTTGTCTCGGTACTGCTGGCAGATTGTGCGAGCCAGAGCCGTCCGGACGTACTCGGTCAGAATATTCACGTCTTTGATTCGGTCGGCGTAGTCGCCGAGGGTTTGCAGAATGGTCTCCAGGTCGCGAATCGGCACACGCTCGCGCAACAGATTCGACAGCACGTGGTGGACGTGCGACGTGCGCAATAGGTCGGGAATGAGCTCTTCGACGACCTTCGGAGCCGTCTGTTTCAGGTTCTCGAGCAGTTGGTGGACTTGTTGCCGGGTGAGCAGTTCGTCGGCGTGCGACTTGACCACCTCGGACAGGTGGGTGATTACCACGGCACTGGGCTCGACCACGTTGTAGCCCAGCAGAACGGCTCGTTCGCGGTGAGCGGGATCGATCCACTTGGCTGGCCGGCCAAACGCGGGGTCGCGAGTTTCGATTCCGGGAATGTCGCCGGAGGTGGCGCCGGTGTCGATGGCCAGGACGGCGTCGGGGTAAACCTCGCCCCACGCCACCGGCACGCCGCGGATTTTGATCTGGTACTGTCGAGGCTCCAGTCGGATGTTGTCTCGGATGCGAACCTTCGGCAGGATGATTCCCAGTTCCTGGGCGATTTTGTGACGGACCCGCGTCACTCGTTCCAGCAAGTCGCCGCCCGAGGCCGGGTCGGCCAGACGGATCAAGGCCACCCCCAGCTCCAGCTCCAACGGGTCGACAAACAGGTTGTCTTCCGGACGCGGTTCGGGCCGTGGTTGCTCCGCTTTCTGCTCTTTCTTGGCTGTCTCGACGCTCTTGCGACCGCGCTGCAACACCAGTCCCACCGCGGCACAGCCGATGCCCAGCGACAGCAACGGAGCTCGCGGCAGTCCTGTAAACGACAACGCCACCAGAAAGGCCGACGCCAGGAACATGGCTTCGGGGTGGCGGAACAACTGGCCGACCACGTCTCGCGGCAGGTCGCTGTCGACCGACGTGCGAGTGACGATCAATCCGGCCGCCAGCGAAATCAGGAAGGCGGGCACTTGTGTGACGAGGCCGTCGCCAATGGTGAGCTTCGTGAAGACCTCGGCGGCCCGCCGCAGTTCCATGCCGTGCATGACCATGCCAACGTAAAGTCCGCCAAGGATGTTGATCAGCGTAATGACAATGCTGGCAATGGCGTCACCCCGGACGAACTTGCTGGCACCGTCCATGGCTCCGTAAAAGTCGGCCTGCTGGGTGATTTCGGCCCGACGAGCCTTGGCCTCTTCTTGCGTGATCAGACCGGCGTTGAGGTCGGCGTCGATGGCCATTTGCTTGCCGGGCATGCCGTCCAGGGCGAAGCGAGCGGCCACTTCACTGATTCGGGTCGCTCCTTTCGTAATCACCAAGAATTGAATGGCAATCAAAATGATGAACAGAATCAGCCCGACGACAATTTCGCCGCCGGCCACGAACTCGCCGAACGCTTGAATGACACCACCCGCCGCTCGTGTGCCCTCCGTGGCTCCCCGCAGCAGAATCAGCCGAGTGGAGGCGACGTTGAGAACCAGCCGAGCCAAAGTGGTTCCCAGCAACAAGGCCGGAAACACGCTAAACTCCAGCGGCTGCTTGACGTAAATCGTTGTCAGCAGAATGACGACCGACAGCGTAATGTTGCACGACAGCAGAAAGTCCATCAGCGCCGGCGGCAGCGGTGCGACGATCACGAGGATCGACGCCACAATCAGCACCGGGAAAATCAGTGCCCGGTTGTGGCTGAGCAAGGCGCGCAGGCCAACCGTCTGCTGAGTGGGCATCCGCTGCCTCCAAACAGCTACCGATGGTTCGCTCGAGTGGGGCTCGAGGAAAAGGACTGTGAAGAGAGGGGTTTGTGGGGTGAGACAGGTTCGAGGGGCGTTTAATAGTGAAAACGCCGAGCTGTGTCGAGACGGATTTTGTAAAGAAATTTGGCCGCTGAGCGGTGCGGAGGCTTGTCAGTCGCGGCCGGCTGCGCTCGTGCGAGCCCGCGAGCGGACAAGGCGCTTGCAACAACGACT
>CAYSAG010000011.1:0-39459 GCA_964428935.1 uncultured Planctomycetaceae bacterium
TCGGTCGGTAGCATGCGGGCATGTTTATCCGGCAGTGCTACCGACGAAGAAACGGAAAGCGTTACGCGTACTGGGCGCTGGTGGAATCCTACCGCACGGCACGGGGACCACGGCAGCGCGTGGTCGCTTGGCTGGGCCGGATGGATGAATCAGGGCGTCTGGGGGTGGAAGCTTCGGCGAAGGGCCACTCCGCCGGGCCTCGCCAACGAAGGCTTCTCGGCGAAGAAGGCCCCGAACCTCGCTGGATCGAAGTGGACGCGTCTGCGGTCCGCGTGGAGAACTGCCGGCAGTTCGGCGGTCCGTGGTTGGCGTTGGAACGGATTCGTCGGCGAAAGCTGGACGAGTTCTTGCAGCGGGTGTTGCCGCGAGGTCGGGAGGCCGTTCCGTGGTGGTCGAGTGCGTTGATCTTGGTGATTGGCCGTCTGTGCCGGCCGTCCAGTGAGCTTTATCTGGCGGAGCAATGGTATGGGCGGACGGCGTTGCCAGAGCTGTTGGGCCAGAACACGCAGGCGGCTCGGTTGTTCGACGTGCGAGTGGAACGGACTTCGGACGGGCGAGCGCGGTTGTCTTGGACGAGGCGGGAGGAGGTTCGCGACTGGGCGACGTTGAGCGCCGGGTGCTACCTGTCGCGGACGAACGTGCGCGACTGGAGCGACGAGGAGCTGTGGAAGGCGTACATCCAGCTTCCAGCTGACAGAGGCCGAGGCGGCGTTTCGGATCGAGAAGAGCGAGCTGGCTTTGCGACCGATCTGGCATCAGACCGAAGACCGGGTGTTGGCTCACATTCTGGTGTGTTTCGTGGCGTACGTTCTTTGGAAGAGCTTGGCCGGGTGGTGTCGTCAGGCCGGGCTGGGCGATGAACCGCGTCGGGTGTTGTCGGAGCTGAGCGAGATTCGCTTGGTGGACGTGGTGCTGCCGACACGAGATGGCCCGGAGATTCGCAAACGCTGCGTCACGCGTCCGACGGACCACCAAGCGATTCTCTTGGAGAAACTGAACCTTCGACTTCCTTCCCAAATAAAGGAAATCGAAATGTAGTGGAAACTTTCGGGGCCCGAGCCTTACGGCGCAAGAACTTACCTCAACAACTGGGGAACTTGTACTAGTTCCTGGTTTACGGGGAGGGGCCTCTTTTCGCAACTCGGACGAGGTTCGTGGATGCGGGCAGGGGCGGCCGAATAAGCTGGATCGCGGTGACCGGAACAGAACCGGCGGCTGTTCAAGAGGGGTGCTGCAATGAGAAGTTCGCCGTCGTTTGCGCCCGCTTTGTGTCTCGGGCTCGTCGCTATCACGTCGAGCTGCCCGCTGACGACCTAGGCGGCCGCGAGTGTGCCCGCCGAGGCCCTGCAGGCGGCCGGCGCTCGCGGTGGGCTAGCCATCGTTGTCGGCTGCAAAAAGGCCGGCCTGCTGCAGCTTGGCCGAAATGAGCGACTCCTGGTTCGCGGCTACGACCGACATCGGGAAGTTGTGCGAGCAGCTCGCAAGCGGCTCCGGTACGAGCGGCTCTACGGCCGTGTTTCCGTCGCCCTGCTGGAAGAGACCCGCCTGCCGCTGGCGGACGAGCTGGCCAACCTATTGGTCGTCAGCGAGGACGCGCGGGGGCTGATGGCTGAGGAACTGCTGCGGGTCCTGGCACCACGCGGAGTGGTGGTGGCGAATGCACGAGCCGTGCCAGACCTGCCGTCGCCGGGGAAACGGCTCTCCGGCGGCTGGGTCATGTGGCGCAAGCCGGTTTCGTCGGAGATCGACGAGTGGACCCACTTCCGCTACTCGGCTCAAGGCGACATGGTCTTGCACGACTTGCGGGTCGGCCCGCCGCGCCGGCTGCAGTGGCTCGATGAGCCACTGTTTCAACGCCATCACGGGGTTCGAGGCGGGACAAGCGGCGCAAGCGGTCGGGGGCGGGTGTCGTCTTCGACGAGGCGCCCCAAGGGTTTGTCGGCGTGCCGGAGCAGTGGCGGCTCGTTGCGCGGCATGCCTTCAACGGGGTTGTGCTGTGGAAACGGGACATGGAAAGCTGGGGCTCGGAAGCGTGGGGCTACTACAGCGTGAGCCAGGCGGCACGCTTCAATCACCCGCTGCATATCACCAAGCGCCTGGCAGCAGTCGGCGAACGCGTCTACGTCACGCTCGGGTTCAACCGACCCGTCTCAGCCCTCGACGCGGCCACTGGCCAGACCGTGCGAGTCTACGCCGAGACGAAGTACGCCGACGAGTTGGTGGTCCACGAGGCGTCCTGTACGTTGCCGTCAATGATCAGCCGCAGCGGCCGTGGCCGGGCAACGGGATTCGACCCGAACCGCCGACCACCCCACCGCCCCCGTCAAAGAAGTTCGTGCTGGCCATCGAGGCGGCGACAGGGAAAGTGCTCTGGCGTGCCGGCCCGTTCACCGGCAACCCGAGCAAGATCGACCGGATGGCCTCCATGCGGCACTTGAACCTGACCGTCGGCGGCAGCGGCGTGTATTTGGTAGACGCGGAGCATGTGGTTGGGTTGGACCGGCGGACGGGCGCTGAGCGGTGGTGTGTGCCTCGGCTCGTGCCGCCAGCTGCCCCGACCCGGAGCGACGTGGGCAGCCTGTACCGGCTGTACAACAACCGGAACGTGCATACGGTGGTCTACGCCGGCGGCCGGCTGTTCGTCCTGCATCCCACGGACAGGCCGTCGATGAAATCCGGCGAGCCGGCGATCGTTCAATGCCTCGATCCGGCCACGGGCAAGGAGCTGTGGCGGTACGGCAAGGCAACCCCGATTTCCTACGAAATGTGGCCGGACCTGTGGGTCATCGGCGAGGAGGTGTGGCTGCCGGACGAGAAATCGATGACGCTGATCTGCCTGGACGCGGCCACGGCCAAGGAGAAGAAGCGGCTTTCCATCGAGAAGGCACACTGCGAGCCGGGCATCATCATCGCTGCTATCCGAACCGCGCCACGGTGCGCTACGCTCTGTTGGGCCGACGCAGTGCGGAGTTCGTGGATTTCCACACCGGCGAGATCACACTGCACGACTGGCTGCGGAGCGGGTGTCGCTGCGGGCACGTGCTCGCCAACGGCCTGGTCTACCGCCTGCCGGACCACTGCCAGTGCTACACGGCGTTTCAGCCGCGTGGGCTGCTGGCCCTGCGAGCGGGCGAGCCGAAGCTGCCGGACTTGACGGCTGCCGATCGTTTGGTCCGAGGCCCGGCCCATGACAGCCCCCTGTCAAACGACGCGGCTGCCGAAGACTGGCCTACCTTCCGCCACGAGCCGTTCCGCAGCGCCATGGCAACCTGCCCGCTGCCCGATGAGCCGCAGAAAGCCTGGCAGGTCCGTCTCGGCTTGCGGCTGACCGCGCCGGTGGTGGCCGGCGGCAAGGTCTTCGTGGCCGTGCGTGACGGGCATCGCCTCGTCGCCCTCGATGCGCGATCCGGCAAGCAGCTCCGGGAGTTCACCGCCGACGGCCCGATCGATTCCCCGCCCACGTTCTGGCGCGGGCGCGTCCTGTTCGGCTGCCGTGACGGTCGGATCTACTGCGTGCAGGCCGATGACGGTCAGCTCGCGTGGCGTTTTCTGGCGGCACCGGACCGCCGGCAGATCGACGCTTTCGGGCAACTGGAAAGCGCCTGGCCGGTGGCAGGAAGCGTTTTGGTTGCCGGTGGCAAGGTCTGCGCTGTGGCTGGCCGAATCGCCTCGGCTCACCAAACGAGCGACTCGCCCTGACGGGTGAACGAGTGGCGGCGGTGACGGCCATGCGTTCCAGCTCAATGCGTCTGCGTCGCGCGGCAGGCCCGCTCGGCCGTGCGAAGGTTTTGGCGAATGTGTTCCAGGTTGAGTCCGCCAATGACCAGACTGCTCACGCCCGGGTTGGCCAGCACGAACGGAATGGCCTCCTCTGGCGTGAGGTGTCCGGACGCCAGGCCTTTCTTCACGACCACTCCCACTCCGCGTTCGGCGGCGGCTGCAATGACCGGCTCGTGTGACCGGTCTTGCAAGTGGTACTGGACCATGAGTACGTCGGCCCATTCGAGCGCGGCCCGAGCGCCCTCGACCGTTTTGCCCGAAAGGCCGACGGCCCGTACGTCCCCTTTGTCGCGCAGTTCCAGCAACGTGGCGACGACGTCGGTTTCCGTCAGAATGTGCAGGTCGCGGCCGTCGGAGTGAATGAAGAGTACGTCCAGCACGTCGGTCTGCAGCCGTTTCAGGCTGCGGTGGACACTGGCCCGAACCGACTCGGCCGAGAAGTCGTAGTGAGACCGCCCGTCGACGAACGTCTCGCCCACCTTCGTCGACAGAACGAACTCGTCGCGTCGGTGTCGAAGACTCCGACCAATTCGCTCCTCGCTCACCCCGTAGGCCGGCGCCGTGTCGATGAAATTGATTCCGGCGTCCAACACGGCGTTCAGCAGCCGAGCGACCTGTTGCTCGTCCGGCAACTGGTAGCCGTGCGGGTACTTGATTCCCTGGTTGCGTCCGATTTTGAAAGCACCGAACCCGACCACGCTGACGTGAAAGCCGGTTCGGCCAAGCGGGCGACGAGGCACCATGGGTCGGTTCCCACAAGCGGCTGGTTGTTTCGACTGGCAGACGAGTACGACCGGAGCTGCCTGACGAATTGAGTTGTCTTGCCGCGCGAGCCGACGGCGGAACGCAACGGTTGCTCGGGCCTTCCGCGTGGCCGTCCGCACCGGCTCGTGGCGTCGCTTCGCTCACGCGGCTCGACGCCTGGTCTGGCCGGAGGGCCCGTCCAGCCGGACCCACTGGCCGACCGACTGCCACGGCGGCTGGGCCACTTCCGGGCGCGGCCAGTCGCTCCACGGCGGCCGGTCCGGCGCGGCGTCGGTTGGTGTGGCGGGCCCGTTGGGTCGGAGCGGTGTCGTTTGGTTTTCGGCCGGCGCGTGCGTCGACGTTGGCGTTCGGCCGCCGTCGCTGGCAGCCCGCTCGGCCGAGCCTTCGGCCAGCTGGGCCAACACCCGTTCGGCCACGTCGCGCGCCAGTTGTGGAACCAGAGCCAGCTTGGTGGGCCAAACGGTCAGGCAATTGCCGTCCTGGAGGATTTGGTGAGCGGCTGGACGGCGGCGTCCCGGCGTGGCTCGCTCCACCCGGTCCACTCGGTACGTCGCCCACTCCACCTGCGACAGGTCGAGCCGAGGCAACACCGCCTGAAGTTCGTTTCGAGCGTGCCGGACCAGCTCGTCCGGTTCCATTCGGACGCCGTCTTCGGCGACCTGCCCGCCCAACTGCCAGACGACCTTCCCGTCGCCGTCCTCGGCCCACGTGACCGTCACACGGGTTCGAGCTCCGTCGACGCAGTGTCCGTTGAGCCGCGGCAACGGACCGCGGAGCAAGACCATGTGCAGTGGCCGGCGTTGCAGAATTTCGGGGTCCAGGCCGGCCCGCCGACGCAGCTCGCCGTTTCCCGCTCCGGCCGCCAGCACCACCCAGCGGCAACGGACCACGACCGGCTCGGGCCCGTGCGGCGGACGCACGCGAAGGCTGTGCACCCGTCGCCCGTCGCCCGACCATTGGAACTCAACTGCGTCCGGCGACAGACGGAACAGTCGGCGACGGTGTCGAGCGGCCAGGGTGGTCAGGAAGCTGCGTGGGTCAATGACCGGCTCGTCCACCCGAGCCACCGTTCCCGGACAGCTTTGGAGCACACCGGGACGCTGCTCCGGAGGCAGCTCGCGCGGCTTGACTCGCAGCCCGTACTGAGCTCCCAGCATGCCGACCCGCGACCGCAACGTGTCGGTCCGCCAGAGGTAGCAGAAGTCGGAGCGGACGAGCGTCGAGGACAGGTCGGGCTGCCGCCGGCCGCTCAGGCACTGCCGCCACAGACCAGGCATTTCGCGAATGTGGCGGGCCGACGGCGTGAGCACTCCGTGCAGCGTGTACTTCAACCCGCCGTGAATGATTCCCTGACAGCAAGCCGTCTGGCCCGTCCCCAGGCGGCCCGCTTCGAACAGCACGACGCGCAGGCCTCGACGCACCAGTTCGTCCAACACCCACAAACCGGCGGCTCCCCCGCCGAAAACGACGACGTCCGTGTCCATTGGCGTGTGTCCTTGCTGGTGTTGCCGACGTGAGCGGCTTGCGGCCCGAGCGTGCGACGGCTCGACCGACCGACGGCCCGTTTCTTTCCGGTCCGCCGGCTTTGCGGCCGTTGGCGCGAGCGTCCGACCGACGGGCGCGTTGTACTTCGAAACGGCCGGCTGGAACAAGGTCAATCGGACTGCACCTGCACGACGGCTTCAATTTCGACGGCCATGTTCAGCGGCAGCGAGCTGGCTCCAATGGCGCTGCGAGCGGCTCGACCCGCCTCACCGAACACCTCGACGAACAAGTCGCTGCACCCGTTAATGACCTGCGGGTGGTTGGTGAAGTCCAGCGACGCGTTGACCACTCCCAGCACCTTCACCACTCGGACCACTCGGTCCAGCGAGCCCAGGTGACGCTTCAAGGTGGCCAGCAGGGCCAGTCCGGCGGCGCGAGCCGCCTCGCGGCCTTCGGCTTCGCTAATGTCGGCGCCGACCTTGCCGGTGACGAGCGTGCCGTCGGGCCGGAGCGGCCCGTGTCCCGACAGGTAGCACAAGTCGCCCACCTGCAGAATGGGCGTGTACGTCCCGACCGGCTGTGGAGCCGGTGGCAGCGTCAGGTTGAGCTCGGCCAGTCTTGCTTCGGCACCCATGTCTTCCGCCTCCATTCTGTTCCTGGTTCATTTTCCGGTGTCCAAGCCTTGCGGCTGGCGGCACCTTAGCAAATGGTCCGACCGGGCTTCCAGCGCCGCTGGCCACCGTCCCTGGTCAAGGCGACCGCCCGGTCCGCTGCTCCTGCCTCCGGTCGCCCTCGGGCTTGCTACCCCCTTCGACTGCGTCCAGCTAAACTCACGCCAAGCGGGTGCGACACTGGTCACACCCGTCCGGTTCGCAACCCAAACACCGACCCGCCGCAAGAAAGAAACGGGTCGAAGGCGGAACGCTGTCGAAGTCACAAGGGGGGACCAGCATGCTGTGGCGTGTGGACACGCAGCCGTGGCACGACGTGGAGGTCGATTGGTTGGTCGTGTGCGTTCCTCAAGCCGACCAGCTTCCCGCGCAGGTTGCGGCCGTCGACGGCCGACTGGGCGGACTGGTCGCTCGTCTGAAGCAGCGGGAGGACTTGACCGGCAAGGTGGCCGAGCTGGTGCCGGTCTTGGAACCGCCGTCGGTGGCCGCCTGCCGGCTGTTGCTGGTGGGCCTGGGCAAACCGGAGGAGCTTTCGGTCGGCGTGCTCAACCGGGCCCTGCAGGCTGCAGCTCGCTCCATGTCCACCAAGAAGGACCGAACGGTCGCGGTGCTGCTGCCGGACCTGCAGGCGCAAGGCATTTCGGTCGCGACAGCCGCTGAGGTGACGGCGACCGCCCTGGTGGTCGGCTGCGTTGGACAGGGGCTTTGGAAGTCGGAGCCGGACCGGTTTCCGTTCCGCGAAGTTCGAGTGCTGACCGACGACGCTCACTCGGGCGAAGTGGGTCCGGCCGTGGAACGGGGCGTGGTGCTGGGCGAAGCCATTAACTTGGTGCGGGAGTTGGTGAACCGACCGGCGTCGGAAGTCTACCCTGAGACGTTTGCCGTCCGGGCCAGTCAGTTGGCCGACGAGCTGGGCCTTCGGTGCGACGTGTTGGACGAGCAACGTTTGCGGGAGGAGCGAATGAACGCCCTGTTGGCCGTCGCCTCGGGCAGCCAGCGGCCTCCGCGCCTGGTGGTGGTCGAGTACCGGGGAGCGAGCGACGACGCACCGCTGCTCGCCCTGGTCGGCAAGGGAGTCACGTTCGACAGCGGCGGTCTGTCCATCAAGTCCAGCGACAGCATGTCGACCATGAAGAGCGACATGGCCGGGGCGGCCACGGTGCTGGGAGCGGTGACGGCCATGGCCCGCCTGAAACTTCCAGTCAACGTGCGCGGGTACATGGGCATGGTCGAGAACCTGCCGAGCGGCTCGTCGTACAAGGTGGGCGACGTGCTGACCGCTCGAAACGGCGTGACAATCGAAGTGTTGAACACCGACGCCGAAGGGCGCTTGGTGCTGGCCGACGTGCTGAGCTACGCCGTCGACCAGGGAGCCGACCGTCTGCTCGACCTGGCCACGCTGACCGGAGCCTGCGTGGTCGCACTGGGCGAACAAGTGGCGGGCGTTTTTACGAACGACCAGCCGTGGTGCGACGTCGTTCTGCAAGCGGCCCGCGCTTGCGGCGAGGACGTGTGGCAGTTGCCCATGTTCGACCACTACGCGGAACAGATCAAGAGCGAGGTGGCCGACGTGAAGAACGTGGGCGGCCGGTGGGGCGGAGCCATTACGGCGGCCAAGTTCCTGGAAAAGTTCGTCGGCGGCAAACCTTGGGTTCACGTCGACATTGCCGGACCGGCTTTCGCGTCCAACAGCAAGGGCCACCGGGAGGGCGGCGCGACCGGTTGCCTGCTGCGAACCGTGGTCGAGACCGCTCGGCGGCTAGCGCAGACGCCGCCGGCAACCGGCTCGGCGCAGCACTAGACGGCCGCTGGCCGCAAGCGCAATGCCAACGCGGTCGGTCGGCCAGGCGTGTCGTTCCGCCTGCGGAGCGTTTCGATTTCCGCGCGGTTCTGTGCCAAGGACGTGGCCAATGCGGTTCAAGCAGGCCGCGTCAAATCTCTTTGCTAGTGCCCGGAATGGGTGCGGGGTAGACGCCGTCGGGTCCCTCCACGACCGGAGCGGGTGAGTCGAACGTCAGGTGGTCAATGTCGGCCACGTACTGGAAGTTCGACTTCTCGGCCTGCTCCAGCGTGACGTACTTGCCTGTGTGAGCGGCCATGCGTCCCATGAGCGCGACCAGGTTGGCTTTGGCCGCGCGTCGGGCTTCGTTGTGCGGCTTGTCTTGCCGAATGGCGTCCAGCAGAACCTGCCATTCTTCGTGGTACGGGTTGCGGTCCTTTTGCGGGTAGGCCCACACCAGTTGATCGTCGGTCATTCGCTGGCTCTTGTAGATTCGCGGCTTCGGGTCGGCCAGGCTGGTCATGAGCACGGCCGAGCCCTTTGTGCCGTGTGCGTAGTCGGAGTAGGTCTGCCAGCAGTTAATCATGTGGCGGGAGTAGGCAAACAGCTTGGTTCCGTCCGCAAACGTGAACTCCACCGCGTAGTGATCCAGCAGGTTGCCGGTTTGCGGGTAACAGCGGCCGGCCATTCCTTGAGCTTCGACCGGCCAGTCGCCTTTCGCCCAGCACGCCACGTCAATGTTGTGACAGTGCCAGTCAATGAAGAAACCGCCGCACACCCAGTTGAACCGAGCGCCGTTGCGAAGCTGAAACTCCACTTGTCGCATGCCTTTGGGTCGCTTCGGACAGTAGACCGGGCCGTGCACGCGGTAGATTCGCAGCGTGTGAATTTCACCGATTGCCCCGTCGTGCAGTCGTTTGATGACCTCTTGGCGGGCAACGGAGTGGCGCCACATGAAGCCCACGGCGACCTTCAGGCCCTTCTTCTCGGAAGCTTCGGCCGCCGCCAGCAGACGGCGGTTGGCCGGGGCGTCCACGGCAAACGACTTTTCCATGAAGACGTTCACGCCTCGCTGAACGGCGTACTCGAAGTGCACGGGACGGAAAGCGGCGTGGGTCGTCAGCAGGACCACGTCGCCGGGCCGAAGGGAGTCAATGGCTTTGCGGTAGGCGTCGAAACCAATGAACTGCCGGTCGGGCGGCACGTTCACCTTGTCTGGGAAACGTCGCTGCAACCTGCGGAGGCTGCTCCGCAGTCGGTCCTCGAAAATGTCGGCCATGGCGTACAGCTGGACTGGCCCGCCTCGAGTCGAAAAGGCGTCCACGACGGCTCCCGTGCCTCGTCCGCCACACCCAACCAGCGCCAGCCGAATCGTTCCGTCTTCACCGGCGTAGCAGCTTTGACCGAGTGAACCGACCAGCGCAGAGGCCGTTGCCGCGCCGACCGCTTGCTTCAAGAAACGACGCCGGCTCCGTGTTGCCGCTCCGCTCGAACCGGACGCGTGTGCTCCTTCTGACCAGTGCCTGCCGCTCATTGACCTCTTCTCTTTCCACGACCGAGTGTGCAACCAACGACCTTGTTTTCCACGTGTTTGTCCTTCCGCTCCGCCGCCCCGCCCGACCTGAAGGTTTCCGCCGGGGGCGTGCGGGCGTCCGTCCGACGGTCTGTAGGTTACCCCAGTCCGTTGCGGAAGGCTAACGGTTGGCGTTTCGACTTCCCGTTTCGTCCGCACACGGAGACGGCGACGGCGAGCCGCTCGTCGACAACCGACGCAACACGCCACGTAAGAAAGCGATCGACTCGGCCATGACTTCCGGCGCCACGTGGCTGTGCTGGCTCAACTCCACCACGACCGGTCCGCCGTAACCCAGCTCGGTCAGCGTGCGCAGCACCGGCCCGAAGTCGATTTCGCCTTCACCGAACCGCAGGTGCTCGTGGACGCCACGCCGCATGTCTTCCAGGTGGACGTTCAGCAGCCGGCGGTGCCACTTCCGCAGTTGGTCGCAGATTGTGCCGTCGTTCAGGCAGTGAACGTGTCCGATGTCGAGCGTCAGGCCGAAGTGCGGCGCGTCGACCTGCTGCAGCAGACGCTCGAACTGCGACAGTCGCTCGACCAGCATGCCCGGCTCCGGCTCGAAGGCCAACCGCACGGACCGGTGGGCGGCGTACTCGCACAGCCGACGACACCCGTCGACCAGCCAAGTCCAGGCCTGCTGTTCGTCGACGCCGGGCTGCAGCCGTCCCGACCAGAACGAGACGGCCTCGGAACCCAGCGCGGCGGCCAAGTCCACACACTTTTTCAGGAACGCGAGCCGGCGCTGGCGAGCCGTCGGGTCGGGCGTGACCAGGGTCGGCTCGTGCTTGCGCCGCGGGTCCAGCAAGAAGCGAGCTCCCGTCTCCACCACCGAGCTCAACCCCAACTCTTCCAGCAACCGCCGCATTTCGTCCAGCTCGGCCTCGAACGTCGCGGCAAACGGGTTCAGGCAGTGGTTGTCGACGGTGATTCCGACGGCTTGGTAGCCCAGGTCGGCCATCAGCCGCAGGGCGTCTTGCCAGCGGTGGTAGGCCGTGCCGTTGGTGTTGTAGCCCAGCTTCATTTGCAAGAATCTTCGTCGGACGTCCGGGGACGAGGAGGCAACGGGTGGCGTCGGATTGTGGGTTCTACGGTAGCATTTGACGAAGGGGACGAGAAGCGCGGCCGGCTCGCCGCGGACGTCGTCGCGGCGAAGGAGGGTCTCGGTCGCGGCGTGCGGCGGAGACGGCCGAGAAGCACGAGCCGGCCACGCAAGCGGCGGGTGGAGCCGCGTTCGGGAAAAAACACGAGAGGCTTGCCATGACGAGCGTCTGCAGACGGCTGGAAGGGCGAGTGGCCGTGGTGACGGGCGGAGCCAGCGGAATTGGTCGCGCGACGGCGTCGCGACTGTTGGCCGAGGGAGCCTGCGTGGTCGTGGCAGACATTGACGACCAGCGGGGCGAGAAGACCGTGGAGCAACTGTCGGCGTCCGGCGCTCAGGGGCGTGTCGTATTTTGTCCGTGCGACGTGGCTCACGAACCCGACGTGCTCCACGCCGTCCGCACGGCCGTCAAAGAGTTCGGTCGCCTGGACTGCATGGTCAACAACGCCGGCATTGGCGGCGCGTTCGGTCCGATTGTCGAGACGCACGTGGAGGACTGGGACCGAACACAGGAGGTGCTGCTCCGTGGAGTTTTCTTGGGAGTCAAACACGCGGCTCGGCAAATGATCCGCCAGGGGTCGGGCGGTTCGATCGTCAACGTCTCGTCGGTCGCGGCGTTGAGCGGCGGTGCGGGCGGGGCGGCGTACACGGCCGCCAAGGCCGGCGTCCTGGCGCTGACTCGCTGCGCCGCAGTTCAACTGGCTCGACACCGCATTCGCTGCAACGCCGTCTTGCCCGGCACCATTCTCACCCCGCTGATTGTTCGCCAGGGCGACGCGGAAACCATGAAGCAAATCGCCAGCCAGACGCAACCGTGGCCGGAGCCGGGAATGGCCGAAGACATTGCAGCCGTCGTGGCGTTTCTGGCCAGCGACGACTCGCGGTTCGTGACCGGGGAAGGCATCGTGGCCGACGGCGGCATTGCCGCTGCCGGTCCGAACATTTACCGCGGTGACCACCCGCTGGGTGAGGCCATCAAAGAACGAATGCTGCAGGCGGGTGTGCGGCGTTTCGACCCGGGGACGGCCGCTGCCGCCGCGGGCGAGACCGTCGAGCTGGCCGAGGCGGAAGGGCCGCCGCGACGGGTGCTGATTACTGGAGTGAGTCGGGGACTGGGAGCCGCTTTGGCGGCGAAGCTGGTCGAGCTGGGCCACACCGTGTTGGGGTGTTCGCGGTCGGAGGAGGCGGTGCGGCGATTGCAAGAGCGCTGGGGACCGCCGCACCGGTTCGACGTGGTCGACGTTTCGGACGACGCTCAAGTCAAACGCTGGGCCGAACGACTGACCGCCGACGGTCTGGTTCCCGACCTGCTGATCAACAACGCGGCCGTCACGCACCGACCCGCTCAAATCTGGCGACTCAGCTCCGACGAGTTCGCTCAGGTGCTGAACGTCAACGTGCTGGGCGTGGCCAACGTGCTGCGTCACTTCGTGCCAGCCATGTTGCGACGCGGCACGGGCATCATTGTCAACTTCAGTTCGGGGTGGGGACGCGAGGCCGCGGCGCGAGTGGGGCCGTACTGTGCGTCGAAGTGGGCCATTGAGGGCTTGACGCGCGTGTTGGCCGAAGAGCTGCCTCCTAAAATGGCCGCCGTGTCGCTCCACCCGGGCATTGTCAACACGGACGCGTTGAGAGTGAACTTCGGCGAAGCGGCCGCTCGCTACCCGACGCCGGAGCAGTGGGCGGAGGTGGCGGCGCCCTACATTCTGGCCATTCGGCCACGTCACAACGGGAAGGCTTTGTCCGTGCCGGGCATGACGGAGTTCCGCGGAATGTGAGCGGACGGGAGCAGCCGCCGGGCCGCAGCCCCTGCAAGCCGACACCGGCAGGCCGTCGGCCGCTACAACCGCTGCAAAAGGAACGACTGTCGCGGCCGACCGCTCGTCGACAGAATCTTGTTGGATGACATCGCTCCAAAACTTGGTACAGTAAAGCGTTGTGTCACGCCGTCCGGGCGAGGCCGCGCCTGCGTTCGCCGAGCGCGCCGAGCCCAATCGGCGGTCGGTGCACCGGCCGTGTCGCTTCGGCGGCCGATCGGTCATTTCGAGCAAAGACGCGTGCACAGCGGGCCGGCACGCGTCGGCTGGAGCCGGCGTCAGACGTTGGAGTCCTGTCGATGCCAATGAAAGTCCGTTGTCGGGGGTGCCAGCAGGTCTTGACGGTGCCGGACGCGGCGCGGGGAAAACTGATTCGCTGCCCGAAGTGTCAGACTAAGTTCCGAGTGCCCGCCTCGTCGGCTCCAAAGAAAGCCAAAGCCGCCTCGCCAGACGAGGAAGACCCGCTGGCCAGCCTGGACCTGAGCCAGTTGGAAGACCGCAGCGTGCGGGTCTGCCCGAAGTGTGGCACGCAGGTCGACGAGGAAGCGATTGAGTGCCCCAATTGCTTCGTCGACCTGACAACGGGCGTGTTGAGCGAGGCGGCCCGCCGGCGACTGGCTCGCAAGGGCTTCGACCCGGCCATTTACTACAAGGGTGTCTGGAAAGACGCCTGGCAGTTCACTTTGGAAAACAAGTCCATTGTCTTCCGCACAATCTGGTACTTCACCTTTTGGACATTGGTTTCCATTGGCTGCACCATGTTGCTGACGTGGTGCCGCAATGTGCCGCCGCGCGTCTTCTGGGGCTTCGTGGCCACCATTACCGGCCTAGCACCCATCGGGTGGATCTGGCACCTAGACATGGAAATCATCAAGTCCACGCTCAACCGCGACGAACGTCTGCCACGAATCAACTTCGACTTTTTCACCTGCGTGGCGTTGGGCATCAAGTGCTTTTCCTGGACGGCCGCCATCTTCGTGCAGACAGTGGTCGGACCGCTGGGAGTGGCGCTGGTGGTCTTCGGCTACACCGTGCCGGGCGCGGTTCTGATCGGTCTGGGACTGCTGGTCGCCGTGGTCCTGTTCCCCATTGCCATCACTCACATGGCCATGCCAGTGACGTGGCCGAGTTGGGTCATCAACAAGCTGGGCAAGGCGTTCATCCAAGCAGCCGGACCCGTTCTTTACTGTTTGCTGGTCCTCGTGGTCACGTCCTTGCCGGTGCTGGGAGTGGCTGGAGGAGTGGCGGCGTGGAAAGGACGGGATGTAGCACGGGTCGTCGGGACCATGGTCTACAACTTCAAGTTGCCTCCGCCGGAATCGACCGACACGAGCGGCGAGCAAGGGGCCAATGCGGCCGCGAGCCAGCAGAAGGACCTGCGCAAACCCATCGAATGGAAGGCGCTCATCGTTCCCGGCGTTGGCCTGGTGATCGTCTTGGCGCTCGGCGGTTTCGTAGCCGTCTACAACATGCGGTCGAACGGACTGATGGCTTTCGTGGCCAAGCCGCGGCTGGGCCTGATTACTATCCGCAAGGAAAAGAAGTACGTCCCGAAGCGCACGGAGCGCAAGCAGTTTGATCCGTCTGCGCTCTCGTCGGTCAACCTGAATCGGATTCAATGGGCAACGTGGTTGTACTTGGGATCGTACGGTCTGGTGGCTCTGGCTCTGCTGATCGTCCTTGCCGGCGCAGTCGCTTCTGGAATACGGAGTGTGGCATTCCTCGTGGCACTGGGTTTGGCCGTTCTTTCTTTCGTCACGAACTGTGCTTCGCTGATTTTGTTCCTCGCGGTGCCAGCAGAGACTGGGGCACCTGTTTACATCTTTACGTCGCTCGGGCTGGCCGCCATCGGGATGGGGCTGCGTGTGGCCAGACGATTCGTGGCAGACTCAGTCCTTCAGGCTCTGCTTCTCAACGCGGGAGACCTTTCTCGGATGTTGTCGCACGTCGTCTTTCTGGCTTTTGTCGTTCTGCTGGCGAAACTGCTGCGAAAGAAGGCTGTTGCCAAGAGCGGCCAGGTAGCGATCGGTTTCGCCGTCTTGGCGCTGGTTTCAACGGCGGTCGTGGCAGGCCTGGGCGCCGCAATTCTGTTTTTCCAGGTCAAGGTGACGGAGGCCGTGGCCAAGGCTTTGACGTTGGGCGCTGCTGCAGGGACGGCCGTCGGTGCACTGGGCAGTTTGGTGGCGACTGTGTTGACACTGTGGGCCTTGGGCGCGGCTTTGGAAGACCTGCAAAGGAAACAGAAATGGCAGCGGCGCCGGCGGAGCGAGGAGTAACGGCGGGAGTGGAGGGTCGGCCTGCGGTCTCCGTGTGGAGCGTGTTGACAGGCTTGGAGCGTACACTACAATCGGCTTGCCGGTGCTGAGGCGTCACATGGTCGAGCGGGACTCCGGTGTGCCGCTCGACCGGGGCAGGCCGTCTGCGGTCCGCGGGTTGGCGACGGGTACGTGGCCTGTCGGGACGGCGTTGCCACGTCCATGCCTCAGGCCAAGAAAACCAAAACTGTTTTGCTCTTTCCGAGGAACCGCTCCCTTTCCTGCTCTCCGGCGGGCTTCAGAGCGGACAGCTTTCGACGGCCGCGTTTTGGTCGGCGCGCTGTGTGCGAGCCGGCGGGTGCAGCTTGTCAGACTGAGCGACCGGCTTCGTCTGCGATTCGTTCGCTCGCCTGCCTGTCTTCGGGGCTCGCGCTGTCTGTGCCGCGTGCGGGTTTCTTTCGTCGTCTTGTGGGCCGTTCCTGCGTCGTCTCCTTGACGAGAGTTCGAAAGTCGTTGGTGCGCTGCAGTCGACAGCCGGCGCAAAAGTGTCAGCGGCTGCACGTCGGCCGCGTGGAAAAGTGTTTTCGAGACACGGGCACAGGCCATGGCACTGTTTCGGCGTCAGATCAAGTCGGACAAAGATTTGTTTGAAGAAAGCACGATGAGTTTCGGCGAGCACTTGGAGGAGCTGCGGATGCGCATCATCCGCGCCCTGCTGGGGCTCGTCGTCTGTGTCGTCTTGTGCCTGTTCTTCGGCGACCATTTGGTGGCCGTCGTCCGAGCGCCCATCGACCGGGCGTTGGCCGAGTTTTCTCAGCCGGTGGACGAGGAACGGCCGACGCAGACCTTCTGGGAAGCATTCAAGCAGGCTGTTGGACTGGCTCCGCCGCCCTCGGCGCCGGCAACCGAAAAGCCCAAGCCGACGGACAAGCGAACGGTCGTGGTCGGCATTCGGGTCAGCGACCTTTTGAAGCTGTTGCACCAAGCCGCCCCTGACCGCTTCCCCGAACAAGCCGCCCCGTCGGACCAGACGCTCTACCTGCCCCTTTCGGCACCCGAGTTCGAACAATTCCGACGAACGGCCGAGAACCAACGGCGTCCGGTCACGTTGAATGTCCAGGAAGCGTTCATGACCTACTTGAAGGTCTGCGGAGTGGCCGGGTTCATCCTGGCCAGTCCGTGGGTTTTCTACCAGCTTTGGATGTTCGTGGCCGCCGGCCTGTACCGACACGAACGGCAGTTCGTCTACACGTTTCTGCCCATCAGTGCCGGGTTGTTCGTAGGGGGAGCTCTGTTCTGTTTCTTCGTCGTGTTCCCGTTCATTCTGCGGTTCTTGCTCGGCTTCAACCGCTACCTGGAACTGTTGCCGCAGATTCGCATTTCGGAGTGGATCAACTTCGCCATTGTGCTGCCGTTGATGTTCGGCGTCAGTTTTCAGCTGCCGCTGGTGATGCTGTTTCTGGAGCGAATCGGCATTTTCGACGCCCAGGCCTACCGTGAGAAACGCCGCATTGCCATTCTGGTCATTTCGATTCTTTCCATGCTGCTCACGCCGTCCGATCCGGGCAGCATGATTGCCATGATGATTCCGTTGATTGGTTTGTACGAGCTGGGCATTTGGATGTGCGACTCGTTTGCCCGCAAGAGCCCGTTCGAGCAATCGGCGTGAGTGAGCAACGAAGCCACTGCGTCGGCGCGGACAGCTTGCGGCGTTCACGCGTACGGACATTCGGTCGAGAAAGCGACGAGAAAAACATGGCGGAATCGATTCCTCGAGCGCTGCGTTGGGAAGGCGGCTGGGACGGCAAACTTTGGCTGATCGACCAAACGCGGCTGCCCGCCGAGTACCGCGAAGTGTGTTGCTCGACGGTCGACGACGTCTGGCAGGCCATTCGCGAGCTGAAGGTCCGGGGAGCCCCGGCCATTGGTGTCGCCGCCGCGTACGGCGTGGTTCTGGGAATGCAAGCAGCGGTCGACGCGGAACCCTCGGCTTTCCGGACTCGTCTGGACGAAGTGGTCCGGCACCTTTCCAGCAGCCGGCCGACGGCCGTGAATCTGTTCTGGGCGCTGGAGCGAATGAAGGCCGTTGTCGAGCGGAGCGGCGACCTGTCTCCAAAGGAACTGGTCGAACGTCTTCTCGAGGAGGCTCGAGCCATTGAAGAGGACGACCGGCGGATGTGTCGGGCCATTGGCGAGCATGGTGCCGAGCTGATCGAAGACGGCACGACCGTGCTCACTCACTGCAACGCCGGCAGCTTGGCGACGGCTGGCGACGGGACCGCTTTGGCCGTGCTCTACGCAGCGGTTCGACAGGGCAAACGGGTGCGTGTTTTCGCCGACGAAACGCGGCCACTGCTGCAAGGGGCTCGGCTCACCGCTTGGGAACTGAAACAACGCAGCGTGCCCGTCACCGTGGTCTGCGACAACATGGCCGGCTGGCTGATGAAGCAGGGACGGATTGGGTTGGTCCTGGTCGGAGCGGACCGAATTGCCGCCAACGGCGACACGGCGAACAAAATCGGAACGTACTCGTTGGCCGTGCTGGCACGAGCCCACGGAATTCCCTTCGTCGTCGCCGCTCCTTCCAGCACTTTCGACCTGTCCCTGCCGGACGGACGCGGCATTCCGATTGAAGAACGGTCCGCAGAGGAAATCACCCACGGACTGGGTCGACAGGTCGTTCCCGACGGCGTGCCCGTGTACAACCCTGCCTTCGACGTGACGCCCGCCGAGTTGATTACGGCCATTGTGACGGAGCGGGGAGTGGTGCGGCCGGTCGAACGGGGGCGAATTGCCGAGCTGTTGGCCAAGGACATTTCGCAGGAGCGGTCGTCTTGACGCCCGGCAGCAGTCCCGCTGCGTTTGGGTTTCCAGACGCGTCGCGACGCTTGCAATTCCGGACGACGAACGAGCCACGGCCGCGACGTCTCTAATATGTGGGCGCTTGTGGGCGCTCAGTTCCGCCGCGTGCCCCGGCCGGGCGCCCCGCAACCGAGAAGCCACGAGCTCCGACGCCGGCGTCCGTCTGCCGCCCGTCACAGGTCACGTCGGTTGAAACAGACGACTGCGCCGAAGAGGGCCAGCAGGCTGGGCAGTCCGTAGCCGAGCACGACGCGGCTCAGCCGGAAGTCCTGAAATTCTTCGTCATCGAAGAACGCCTTTCGCTGGCGTTTCGGTTCTTCCGGCGGGGCCGCTCCACCAAAGAACGTGAAGAACTTCGCCGCTTCTTCGGCCACCGACTCCAGGTCCACCTCTTCCTTCGTCGTCGGCTCCACCTGCCGCCACGGCTGTCGCAACAGAGTCGGCAGGGCCCGCGTCAGACTGATTGGAGAAATCTCTTCCAGCGAGAACGTGTTCAGAATCATGTTCACGGGCAGCCACAGAAAGACCAGCACCGTGACGGCCACCCACTGGCTTTGCAGCAGAGTGCCCAAAAAGAAGCCCAGTGAGACCAAGAACGTCAGCACCAACGCCACGACACCGACCGCGGCCACGGCTCCGTACAACGTGGGCGGGTCCTCGGGCACGGGACGTTTGGCGAAGGTGACCAGCGCCATGGCCGGTCCGACCACCAGCAGAAAGACGGCCAGCACGACGGTCACGCGGGCACACCAGGAGGCCAGCATGTACTCGTACCGAGTGACCGGACGGCTCAGAATCCCGTCCGCCACCGCCTCGGCTTCGCTGCCCGCCACCGGCCGGACGCTCAGAATCATGACCACCAGCGACCACGGCAGCACCAGGTAGGGGAAGACGAGCGTGGCAATCAACGGCGGCGTCGGAAAGGTCTTCCAGCGACCGGCCATGAGAAGCAACGTGAGCACGACCGTGGCCACGAACCACAACTTCACCAGCAGGCTACTGGCCAGACGACGGACGTCGTGCCGAAAAATGGCCAGGAACGGCATCAGCCGTTGTCGAGCGGTCGAAATCGAAGCGGCGAAATCCATGGGCTTCGTCCTCTTGCAGCAACTGCAGGTAGACGTCCTCGGTGTCGGTCCGGTCGGACTGGACGCTTTGCAGGACCAACCCTTCTGACTCGGCTGCCTCCAGCACACGGACCAGCGGCCGCGACGGACAGACGCCGTCGTCGAACGAGACGAGCAGACGGCCGTCGGTGTCGACTCGCGCGGACAAGCCTTCGCTTTCCGCGACCCGCCGAGCCAGACGCTGCAACGCCTCGGCCGGTCCCTCGAAGTCCAAACGGAACGCCCCCGGGCGCAAGCGTCGTTTCATTTCCTTCATGGACCCGCAGAAAATCATGCGGCCGTCGTGAACGACGCCGACGTGCGTCGCGATTCGATCGATGTCACTTAGAATGTGAGTCGCCACGACGACCGTCCGGCTTTGAGCCAGTTGACGAATCAGGTCCAAGGTGAAGCGGCGAGCGGCCGGGTCCAGGCCGGCCGTCGGCTCGTCCCACAAGAGCAGGGGAGGGTCACCCATCAGTGACGCGGCAATGCCCAGACGCGTAATCATTCCGGTGGAGAAGGTCTTGATTTTCTGACCCGTTGCGCCGAGCAGACCGACGGCCCGCAGAAGCGACGCCAGTCGAGGCCGGCGCACCTCCGACGGCAACCCGCACAACTGCCCCACCAGGTCGAGGTACTCCACCGGATTCAAGTGTCCCGGCAGTTTCGGGTTGGTCGGCAGGTAGCCGATCAGACGCCGGACGGTTACGGCGTTGACGCCGCAACGGTGGCCGAAAACCTTGGCCCAGCCGGCCGTCGGTCGGTGCAGCCCCAGCAACAGCCGGAGCGTCGTGGTCTTGCCCGCTCCATTGGGTCCCAACAAGCCGAAAATGGCTCCGGCCGGGACCTGCAGGTTCAAGTCGTTGACGGCAATGAGCCGCCGGCCGAAGATTTTGGTCAAGTGCCTGGTTTCGATTGCCAGTTCCACGGTCGTGTGTCTCCCCGTTTGCGTACTCTGCCCGTGGGACGTCTACCCAGCCACGCAGCCACCGGTTTCGGTGTCTGCGGTTCGAAGAGGCTTGTCGGTCGAAGTTTTCCTGTCTGCTGGTCCGGCGGCTTTGAGGCACGAAGGTGAAGTCCACGTCGTTCCGGCTTACAATGGCCAGCGACCTCGGCGGAGACCCGGTCCGGGTGTCGGTCCGCGGCACCGAGCGTAGTGTGGACCGAGCCTCGGAGTGGTGCCAGAACGAAATCCCTCGGAACTCAGTTTACTTCAGGCTGGAGGAGGTTTGCCATGAGCGGTTGGACTCGTCGGGAGTTTTTGGCTGGAGCGACGGCGGTTGCCGGCGCGGCGGTCGCGGGACGGCTGTGGGCTGGCCAGTCTCAGACTCGCCGGCCCGTACGCGGAACCGACCTGGTCACGCTGGGCAAGACGGGCATCAAGACCACCATTTTGGGTGTGGGGACGGGGACCCGCGGCGGACGAGAACAGCGTCAAATGGGCCAGGCCGCGTTCGTGAAAATGATGCGGCACGCCTACGACCGCGGCATTCGCTACATCGACACAGCGGACATGTACATGACTCATTTGTTCGTCCGGTTTGCACTGAAGGAGCTGCCGCGGGACGAAATTTTCATCCAAACCAAAACGCGAGCCACTCACCCGGAAGTGGCGAAGGCCGACATTGAGCGGTTCCGCCGTGAACTCGGCACCGGCTACATTGACTCGCTGTTGCTACACTGCATGCGCACCAAGGGTTGGCCGCGGGACATGCGGCCGGTCATGGACGTGCTGCTGGAGGCGAAGGAGAAAGGTCGGGTGAGGGCCGTGGGTGTGTCGTGCCACGGCATGGACCCGCTGGTCGACGCGGCCGACTGCGACTGGTGCGAAGTGCATTTGGTCCGCATTAACCCGTTCGGCCTCAAAATGGACGGGCCGGTCGACGACGTGGTACGGCAAATCAAGAAAATGCACCAGCAGGGACGCGGCGTCATTGGAATGAAGGTGTACGGAGAAGGCGGAGCCGACTCGCGGGAGAAACGTCTGCAGTCGCTGAAATTCATTTTCGACCTGGGCTGCGTTCACGCCTTCACCATTGGTTTCTCCAGCCCGGCTCAGATTGACGAAACGCTGGAGCTGATTGAGGAGGCAACGAGCTGAGCAGCGCCGGATTGCGTCGACGGCAAGGCGACACCGACGAACACCAAAAAGAAAGCCGCGGGTTGGAGACCGCGGCTTTTTTTTCTGTCGCGAGCGAATTTGTCGACGCCCGAGCGGTCGTTACTTTCAGGCGGTCGCCCGACAGTCCGCCTACTTCAGCAGTCCGGCCAAGAATTCGAGCAATGGGCTGTTGAAGGCGCTGACCGCGTGCCAGCCCCAAATCGAGCGGACCAGGTCGTACATGACCATGCCGCAGACGCAGAGCAGGAGCGAGCCGACTGCCAAAGGAATGAAGACCGACAGCCCCCACTCCGGCTCGGGCGCGGCGACCGGTCGGCCCAGTCCGACGGCGGGAGCGACGAATTCCGGCTGACTTTCGCCCGTTTCGAACGACTCCTCGAACTCGACCTCTTCGGCCCCGAAGACGTCCAGCTCGGCCTCTTCGGCCGTGGCCACGGCTCCTTCGCCCGACTCGTCGCCTTCCCAGTCGAAGCCGAACGCTTCCTCCTCGGCGGCCGTGGCTTCTTCTTTGGCTTCAGCGGCTTCGGCGGCCGGTTGAGCTTGCAGGTCTTCGTCCTCGAACAGCAACACGTTCGTCTCGGCCTCGGTGTCGGCCGAGTCTTTCAGGTCGAAGTCAGCGTCTTCCTCTTCCAGCGAGGGCACTTCGAAAACCGTGTCGGCCGCTGTCTCTTCCTCGTCTGCAGCCGAGACAATGGGAATCGTCTCGGTTTCGTCGCCAGCCGGTGCCTCCTCCAGTGCAATGCCGCTCTCGTCGGCTTCTTCCAAAGCAATGCCGCTTTCGTCGGCCAACTCCAGAGTAATGCCGCTGTCTTCTTCCAGCGAAATGCCGCTGTCGACCGGCTGGTCCAGGGAAATGCCGCTTTCGGTGGCCAAGGAAATGCCGCTTTCTTCTTCAGCCTCCTCGGCCTTTTCCGTCGTCGGCTCTTCGGCCGAAACCTCTGCCGGCTCGTCCGTCTTAATGGCAATGGTTTCGGCTTCGTCTTCTTCTAGTAGAGCCACGTCGCTGTCGCTCTCGGCCTGCTCTTCTTGTTCCCGTTCAGCCGCTGCTTGTTCCGCGGCCGTGGGTTCGGCGTCGGTTGCCAGACGCACGTCGCTGTCCGACTCCAGCCCCACCAGTCGGACGTCGCTGTCGCTCTCGGCGTCCACCAGCGGAGTCGACTCTTCAGTCAGTCGGACGTCACTGTCGCTGTCGTGTTCTTCGACGCGCACGTCGCTGTCGGCCTCGACCAACGCCACGTCGCTGTCGCTGTCTTCCCCTTCGTCGACCAACGGGGCCGTTTCTTCGACCAACCGGACGTCACTGTCGCTGTCGACCAGACGCACGTCGCTGTCGCTGGTCGCTCCGACCTCGGCCACCGTCTCTTCCGTGCCGCTCACCTCCGTCGACGCTTCCTCTTCCGGCACCAGCGTGACGTCGCTGTCGCTGTCCTCCTTCGCCGGCTCTTCGACCATTTTCACGTCGCTGTCCGACTCGGCCGCCTCGTCCTTGCCGACTAGGGCCACGTCGCTGTCCGAATCCACGGCCAGCCGAACCTCGGGGTCACTGTCCGGACGGTCCAGTCCGACCGGCGGCTCGGGCGACTCAATGACCGTCTTCTCAAAGTCACTCTCCTGGCCCATTTCCGGCGAAGCCGCCAGTTTCTCACGCAGCTTTTCCACGTCTTCCGGGCGGAACTTCCACGTCCCCCGGTCGGCAAAACCGCGAATTTCCCCCTGCTCGCGCAACCGGACCAACCGGTCCTTGGGGATTCCGAGCGACGCGGCCGCTTCGTCCAGCGTCAGGTACTTCGTCGGCATGGTTTGGCCACCTTGCGGTTGAGAGTGGAAGACTTGTCCAGACTGGCTGCCCCTCCGTGGCCTGACTCACGCTCGACCTTCTGTCTTCGCCAACCAATCCATTGTACGACCGCCCCTAGAGCTTGCAAGGCGGTTTGTCAGCAGGAGTTGCTGCGACCAAGGCTTGCCGGTTGGTTGTCCGGAAAGCTTGGGTTCGCCCGCCGCAAAGCGCGGTTGAGCCAGGGGCGCCGAGCCGGTCGGAGCCCGTCGTCGGGCTGCCCACCCACCCGGCCGGCGCGCGAAACTTCCGTTTGTATTCTCCTTTTCGTCAGCCGGACTTTCTGCGGGTGAGTCAACCCGGACGGCCGCGGCGAAAACGGGCTGGCAGCTGGGGAGCAGCACAAGCTCGGACAGACACGACGAACTCGCCGGCCCTGCCGGTTGCTCGGACCAGACCGAATGCGACGGCCGCAGCCGCGTCGCGAGCCGCTCGGCTGACGAACGAACACCAGCCGTCAACGACGTGGGCAGAAACGAACCGCGTTCACCCGCCGGAAGCGACGCCCACGAAGTCGCTCCACAAGCCACCTGGCGGCCGTGGCTTCGGGCAGCGGCGGTGGGCTCGGTCGGCCGGCTCAGTCCCAGCTTCCGGGCGCTGGCGGAGCGAGCACGGGCGGACGGCCGAACGGGAGCAGCGGTCGACCCAACCCGGCGGCCGGACCGGGCACGACAAACCCCGGCGGCGGGACCACGACGGCCGGAACCGGCGTCCCGGGCTCGACGTAAACCTCCACCGTTTCCGGCTCCGCCCTTTCCGGCGGCCGCGCTCGTTGCACCCTCCTCGGCCGCTGGTCGGAAACGACGGCAGCCGGCGAGCGGGCCGGCACCGAGCGAGCAGCCTCGGGCGAGCTGCTTTTCGCCCCCGCCCGTTGCGGCTCGGACCAGCGAGCCGGGTAGTCGGGCGGAGGCGGCACGACCGACGGGACGCCGAGCGAGCGGCCCGCCGGCTGGTCCTCGCGTGGTTGGAGCTTCGGCCCGACGGGTCTCGGGGAACCGGCCGACGGAGCAGCGCCGTCCGTTCGGACGGAACCGGACGCCGGAACGGACGGAGCCGTCTGCGCGGACGGCGCGGCGGGCGTCGGCGGCGCGGCGGGCGCGGACGAACCGGAGCGAACGGACGGCTCGGCCGCCGCGTCAGGCTTCACGCCGGCGGGCGTCGCGGGCGGTCTCGGGACGACAGCCTGGGAACGTTCCAACGCCGACGGCCACGGTTGGACCGTGCCCGACAACGTCGCCGGGGCGGCACCTTCGGGACGGGTGCTCCGGGACCGGTCGGCGGCTGGTGAGCGGCCGACGGTCTGTGCGTCGTTCGCGCTGGACACGCTGGCGGGCGCCTCCGCGGTTGCGGCTCGTCCGCCGTCGGTCGACGCGGCCGGAACACCCGCAGGGGCCTGCGGGGCTCGCGGCCGAGGCGGTGCCGCGTCGTCCGGTTCGGCACGCTCTGGCTGGGGCGTCGGGCTGACGGGGCTGAGCGTCACCGAGTGGTCGCCCAGCTCAATGCGCACGACCTGCAGCCAGTGACGTGGTCGTGTGTTGGTCACCGTTCGGACGGAAAAGGGGCTCCAGCGGCCGGCCGTCTGAGCGGCCGACGGCCGAGCTAGCTCGATTCGCACCGTCGGCGTCGAGGGAAAATGCAACAGCAGGGTGGCCTGAGTCAGGCGTTCCCACTGAGGACGCAGGTCGCTGCCGAACTCGCCGACGCGCGGGAACCGGACCCGCCACTGCTCGCCGCTCCAGTCGCCTCGGGCGGCCGTGAATTGTTGACCGCCTAGGACGAGCGTCATTCGAGCGTTTTGCAGTTGCCAGTTGGACGTGGCGACCAGGACGAAGTCGTCCGGTCCGAAGTGGAGGTCGGCAAAGCCGTAGAGGGACGAGCGGAGGTGCTCACGCACCGTCTCGGGCAGCCGACCGCCCAGCTTCTCGGCGGACTTCAGCAGGAACACCACCGGAGTTTGCTCGACCGTTTCGCGGTCGCTGAGCAGGGCGGCCAGCTTTTCCAGCTTGTCCCACTTCAGGTACAGGGCCAGCAGAGCCAGACGGCTCTGGCTTTCCTCCATTCCCACGTCGAGGTTTCGCAAAATGGCGTCTTCCGCTTCGGCGACCAGTCCGTGGCGCTGGAGAATGTAGGCACACATGAGATTGGCTTGCCAGACGTCGGTCGAGTAGCGCAGGGCTTCGCGGGCCGTCTCGACCGCTTCGGGCTGCTCCAAGTACTCCTGAATCATGGCCAGGTTGGCCATGGCCGCGGCCAGCATGTCGTCCTTGCGGAAGTGGCCGGCGGCCAGGTCGGCCAGTCGCTGGTAGGTGTCGGCGGCCGCGTAGAGCTGCCCGAGAGCCTGTTGCGTGCGAGCCACATGGTACCAGTACGGCGGGTAACACTCCATGAACGGTTCCATTCGCTTCAGCACGCGCAGTCGCACGGCCAAGTCGCGTTCCTGCAGCGCCTGTTCGAGCCGGTCCAGGTCGTCGCCGCGGACCAACCACCGGTCGGGAATGTTGCGTTTCTTGGCCACTCGCCAGAACGTGTCGAGGAACTGCGACGACTTGTTCATGACCCCGTTGATTCGCTGACGTTCGACCTTCCACACGTCCAGGTCACGTCGCAGTCCCAGGTCGCGGTAGTCCCACCAACTGTTGACGCCCGTGCGCAACGCGCTGACAAACTGCCCCGTGGCGATTTGCCCGGCCAGAATGAAAACGCTCAGTCCCAATTGCCGCTGCAGCGTGCGCCGGTACTGGTCTTTGAAGAACTCTTTCTCCCGCTCGGCAATTTGAATTTGGTTGATTTCGTCGAGCACGGCCGAGTAGAGCTGAATGACCTCCGGGTCGTCAATCATGGTCAGGTCGAGGTTGTTGAGGATTTTTTCCTCTTCCTCGATGAGCACGCGCTTCGACTGGTACTTGCGGATTCGGTGGAAGGAGGCTCGGCAGTAATTCAAAGCCACGGCGGCTGCGCGGTCGCGGCTGTCTGGGCCGGCGTTGTCCGCGCGCGCCGAGACGCGAACGGTCGCCAGACTCCACCCGACCGCAGCCAGCAGCAAGCCGCGAAGCAGCGTTGTCATTCTGCGTCTCCCTGGTGTCGTGCCTCCGCGCCAGCGTCCACCGCAACCGCCCGGCGGTTGGTCGGCCGAAGGGACGGACACACGAGCCGGTTGCTGGCGCACAACGTCCCCTTCAGCAAAGTGCCCGACTCCTTCAGAGCAAACTTACCGCGCCGGTGGACCGGGAGAAGGCGGAAAAGTGAGGGGAGCGGGGCTTGCCGCGCGGGTCGTTCGGACCAAGCCGGCGGCGCAAAGTGCAACGGCGGGTCAGCCGGCGCCGGCGGAGCGAACGGTGTGTTTGGCACGACTGTCCGGGCCGTCACAAGACGACCCGGACGTGCCGTCCGCAGCGTGTCGCCGGCCGGGCGAGCCGTGGAGCAAGAACGTCGGAGAGCCGACTACTCCAAGACCGCCACGACATGAATCTGGTCGGCCGTCGGGGGTGGAACCAAATTGCCTTCCAGCGGGCGGCCGTCGACCACCAGTCGCCGGACGCCGCGGTTCTTGCCGTGTGGGTTCTCCACCGTCACGCGCACACGGCAGCCACGGAAAGGCCGAATCAGCTCGAAGCCCTTCCACTCAGCCGGAATGCACGGGTCAATTCGCAGCCCGTCCAGCTCGGCTCTCACACCCAACAGCCAGTTGACCACGGCGTACTGCATCCACGACGACGTCCCGGTCAACCAGTGGTGGAAGCCCTGTCCGGCCAGGTTGGTTTCCGGCCCGGCGACGAACTGGCAGTAAACGTACGGCTCCATTCGGTACTCGGGCCGTTGCTCCGCTCGCCGCACCGGGTCGGCTTTGCAGAACAGCTGCCAAGCCCGCTCCGCTCGACCCAGCATCAGCTCGGCGACCAGGCAAAAGGCCATGGCGTGCGAGAAGACAGCGCCGTTTTCCTTGACGCCCGGCGGGAAGCAAGAAATCAGTCCCACGTGTGGGTCGTACTGCGAGTAGGGCGGGGCGAGGCAGCGAATGCCGTAGGGCGTGTCGAGCTCACGGTGGACCGTGTCCATGCACGTCAGCAGTCGCTGGCGCGGACTGGTTTCGGCCAGCACGGCCCAGACTTGCGGGTTCAAGTAGAGGCTTCCCTCGCGGTTCTGACGGCCGCCAATGACCGTGCCGTCGTCGTGGAAGGCTCGAACGAACCGGTCGCCGTCCCAGCATTGTTCGTTCAAGATTCGGCACAGACGCCGACGGTGCTCCAGCCACTGGTCCGCCAGCTCGCCTTGGCCGACCAACCGGGCCAGCGTGGCCGCGTTCCGAAGCGAGAAGGCCAGAAACTGTCCCAGAAAGACCGACTCGCCGCGTCCTTGGCCGCCCAGTCCGTCCAAGGCATCGTTCCAGTCGCCGAAGTGAATGAGCGGCAGTCCGCGGGGACCGACGTCGCGGAGCGACCGTTCCAGGCCACGGCGAATGTGGTCCAATAGTGTTGCTTCTCCGCCGTCGGCGAACGGCACCGGTTGCAGAACAATGGAGCGGTCGCCGGTTTCCCGAACGTACTGCAGCACGGGCAGGGACAGCCAGAGCGGCAAGTCCGACTTCTCCGACCGTTCCGGCGGTAGGTCGATGTACGGAGCGCGGTGGCTGGCGCTGCCGTCGGAAAACTGGAACCGGGCCAGCCGCAGAATCATTTCTTTGGCCCGTTCCGGCTCCAACAAGCACAGACCGAACGCGTCCTGCAACGCGTCGCGGAAACCGGGACTTCCGTCCGACGCGTGGTAGTACGACGGTGCGGACGACAGGAGCGACTTGATCAGAATCTGGTACAGGGTCCAGCCGCCGTGTAGGAGGTTGAGGGAGCGGTCGGGCGAGTTCAGGCGGAGGCGTCGGACCCGGCCGAGCCAGTGCTGGCGGGCTTCGGCCCGAAGCTGCTCCAGGCGGCCCCCGTCTTGCAGTGTCTCGGCCGCGGCCCGGACCTGCTCTCGAGGTGCCACACCCGTGACCAAGTGCCAGCACGCCTCCTGTCCCGGCTGCAGCTCCACCGTCCACTGCGGCACGCACACGCTGTCCACACCCCACAGCTCGCTGCCGTGGCCGGGACGACTGGTGGGCGAGTGGAGCGCCAGCGGCTCGCTCAAGTCATGGTACCGGCCAATGAACTCTTCCTTGTCCAGCCAGAAGAAGTCGGGGCGACGCGTGGAGCAGCAGAAGACGGCGTACGGCCACGGCCGGTTGGCTCGCTGACCACGCAGTCCCCAAACCAACTTTTCTCCCACCACGACACCGTCGCGCACCGTCAACCGTTTGAAGAAGCAGTCGAACCGACGAGCGACCGGGTCGACCAGGCTGTTGCCGAGAAGCCATTCCTGGTACGCCAAGATTCGCAGCGTGCGGCCGGACTGGCCGACGTTGCGAAACCGGAGACACCAGACTTCGCAGTCGAAGGGAAGCGGTACGAAGAATTCGACCGACGCCTCCACGCCGTCGCACGTGGACTGAATCTCGGTGACGCCGAACCCGTGGCGACACCGGAACTGGTCGAGCGGCCGGCGAGAGGGGCTGCCGCCCACGTTCCAGTACTCGCCGGTGAGCACGTCTTGAATGAAAATGAAACGGCCCGGGCGGTCGTTCAACAGCAAGTCTTGCTCGCGCCGTGTCACCACGTGGTGGGACGGGTCCAACAGGAAGCTGAACCCTCCGCCGGTCTGACTGACCAACGCGAAGTAGCGTGAGTTGGTCAAGTAGTTGACCCACGGCCGCGGCGGGTACGGCGTGTGGAGAACGAATTCGCTTCCGTCTTCCGTAAAGGTCCACTCGGTCATGGCTCAATCCTCGTCTGTCCCGACAGTCGGCGGCAGCAGTGTAGCGGAAGCGGGCGGTCGTGGGTACTGGACCGCCAGGCCAGGCCGAACCGGCTCGAAGCGAGCCGGACGAGAGGGGACAGCGGCGGGCCGCGGGCGTCGAGTTGGAAGGCGGTCGGCCGAGACAGCGGGACGGCGCAGCAGGTCGACCGCCCGAGCCGCGCGTCCGCCTCGCAACCGGTCTCGGCGCAAAAAAGAAGGACCGCCGCTCACCCCGCAACAAGCGACGGCCCAAGACCCTGAGTTCAGTCAATCGTCAGGGGGTCTTTCCGAGGTTACTCACCCAGTCCGAGGAGCTCTTCCTCCTCTTCCAGGATGACAATTCTGGGCGTGACCATCAGCATCAGGCTGACCGTTTCTCGGCCGACGCCCGTGTTCTTGAACAGCCGACTGATGTACGGAATCTTGTTCAAGATGGGCACGCCGGCCATGTTGCGTCCTTCGCGGAGTTTCTTGACACCGCCGAGCAGGACGGTGCCGCCGTCGGGCACGCTGACGGTGGTCGTGACCAGCACGACTTCCTGAATGGGCTGCTGGACGGTCACGGTGACTCCGGCCTGCTGGTTTTGCCCGCCGCCGATGCCGCCGGTGCCGCCGGTGCCAACACCGCCGGTTCGCTGGCCGCCACCGCCGGCGACTTGGAATTGGGCTTGCGTAGCCCGTCGGGTGCGGCGAGGCAGAATCAGCGGTGAGCTGGAAGCGACGGGCCGGACGACGGTGCCGGACGGGACGCTGAACAGACCCAGGCCGCCGCCAAAGCCGCCAAGGCCCAGACCGCTGCCAAAGCCGCCCAGGCCGCCGCCGAAGCCGCCCAGGCCGCCACCGAAGCCACCCAGACCACCACCGAAGCCGCCCAAGCCGCCGCCGAAGCCTCCGAGGCCACCACCGCCGAAGGCGCCCTGTCCACCAGACAGGAACGAGAAGGTCTGCACGTCGGTGATCGTGGTGAAGGAGGGTGTGACGGTGAGCCGGACGTACCGGCGGTCGGCCGAGATGACGGCCTGCACCGACATGAACACACCGTCGGTCAGAAGCGTGATTTGCGGCGTGAACCCGACCGAGAACGCTCCCACCGTCGGAATCAAGCTGGTCACGAACGGCCGGGCGACGGTGTCCGTCACGGTCGCAAACTGGCCGTTGAACAGAGTGACCTTCGGGGCGAACATGATGTTGCTTCGTTCGTCCCCCTGAGCCGCCTGGATGAAGAAGAACGTCTCGATGTCGCTCAGGATCGCCAAGCCCATCTGCAAACCGGCGTCCGGGTTGAAGTTGCCGAAGTCGGGCACACCGATCTCGAACGAGCCTTGCCGGAACGCCACGTCCAGGTCTTGAGTGAACTGTCCTGGCGAGGCCAGACCGATGATTGTGTGCTTCGGGTAGCTGTCCCGTTCGGTCAGCTCTCGAGCCGGAGGCGGCGTGAACCAGAAGGTTTGCTGCTGCTGTTGCTGACCACCGCCACCGCCCTGCTGCTGCTGACCGCCGATGACCGAGCCGAACGGCGGTAAGGGGTTGCCCGGACCTTGCGTCTGGCCACCGCCACCGCCGGCACCTCCACCACCGCCACCGGTTCCACCCGAGAAATCGGGTCCACCGATGGTGTCCTGGACGTCGAAGTCGAAGTCGATGCCGATCCGTTCGAAGAACGTGTCCGAGACGGTGATGAAGCGGACTTCGATGGTCACCTGGAGGTCCTGCAGTCGGCGGAGCTGTTCCAGCAGGTCGCGAATTTCCTCGTGCACCTGCTGCGTCTGTCGAATGACCAAGCTCAATGTCGACTCGAACGGCTTGATCGTTCCTTCGCCGCCGACCTCTTCCCACGAATCGGGTTCAATGGTCGAGACAATCAGGTCCGACAGCGTGTCGAAGTCGACGGCCATGCCGCCGCCGGAGAGCTGCACGTTCGGCTGGCCGGCCGGCTGCCACGGGTTGTACATGGCTGGAGCGGCCGCGGCTCCGTTGACCTGGAACTGCCCGTTGGCCACCTGCATGCCTCCGTAAGGGGGCACACTCATTGCCCCACCCGGGTACGCGTACGGTGGCACTGCACCGCCGGTCATTTGCGGGTTCCCCAAGAGCGTGCCGTTGGGCAGCGAGAAGTTCGGAACCGGAATGACCAGGTCGGCCACCGGGTAGGTGCGAGTGACCAGTTCGCCACGCTGCCGCATCTGGCTGGTGATCTTCAGCACTTCGTCGTCGATGGTGTAAGCCAGATTCAGCGGCTCCAGCATCAGGTTCAGGCAGCTCTTCAGCCGAATGCCGTCGACGTCAATGGTGACCGGTGTGGTCGAGGTCACTCCTTCCTCTTGCAGCCCCAGCGTGTCGAGCACAATGTTGATGTCGGCGACGGTTCGGATGTAGTCGATGACGTCACGCAGGGGCGCGTTTTCGAAGTGCAGCGAAATCGGCTTGTTCAAGCTCTCTTCGATGCGTTTTTCTTCCTCGGTCCGAATGTGAGCGTCGATGCCGTAGCGGCTGCGACGCCGTTTCGAAAGCTCTTCCCAGTCGCTGCCGAACCGCAGCGGGTGTCGGTCGTCGAACGGAATGGCCGATTCTTCCACCGAGGCCAATTGGTCCCAGAAACCTTGTTCCTTGCGGTCCTTCAGGTCCTCGTTGAAGGCGATTCGGCGAGCGAACCGAGCCTTCCACTTCATGGTTTCGGCGACCGGGTTGTGCGGGTCGAGCTCCTTGGCCTGCTTGGCCACCACTTCCGCCTCGGCGAAGCGGTTCTGCTTCATCAGTTCGTTGAACTGCTCCACTAGCTTCGCAAATTCCTGCTCGACCCGGACGCGGTGTTCCTGTTCCCGTCGAATGGCGGCCTCGATTTCCTGGTTGCGTTTCTGCAGATCGACGATCGGCTGCCGCTGCTTCATGAATGCCTGAATGGAGGCCCTGGTCTTTTGCAGCGAGGCCAGCAGTGGAGCGACGGTCTGCTTGTCCAAGTCGCTGCCCTCCACCGTGGCCATGGCCTCGTCCAGCACCTGCAGAGCTTTCTGCGGGTCCTGTTCTTTCAACCGTTCGGCCCGGAAAATGGCGTTGAGCGTTTCACTGCGGAGCCGGTCGAACTTCAACGCCTGCTGCTCCGTGGCCACCTGCAACGGGTTTTCCTCGTAGCCGGGGTTCGGCGTTGGGAGCACCAACGGACCGGTCTGGCTGCTGGCCAACGACTGCCGGCTCGGCTGACGCGGTGCCAACTCGGTCAAGTAGTTCTCCAGTTGTTGCTGCCGGTACGGGTCCAGCTTTTGGCCTGAGTGGAAGGCTTTCAGGAAGGCGTCGTAAGCCTGCTGAGGCTTGCCTTGCTGGAGCAGAGCCACGCCTTGTTCGTACAGCTCCAACGCCGTCGGTCCCTGCGGCTGGACCACGCCCAGTTCCGGCTCCAGCGACGGAGCTGTCGAGGCCGTGCGCGGTTCGGGCGCGGGAGCCGGACCGGGGGCTGGCGACGCAGTTGTGGCCGTCGGCAGCCGTCCGGTGCCGCCGGTTGCGGTCGACTGCGGCTCGAGCGGCAGCGGCTTGGCCTGAGCCAGCGAACGACTGGCCACGGCAGGCGACGGTTGAGCCGTTTCGCTGGAACGGGACTGGCCAGCCGGAGCGTTCACGGCCGAGCCGGCCTTCTGAGCGAGCAGCGAACGGTCGGCCGAACGCCGCTGAGTCTTTTCGAGCCGTTCAATGTCGGCCAAGACCGCTTCCGGACGGTCGTCGAAAAGCTGGTAGGTGACCTTCAGCTGAGCGGCCTGCTGAGCCTTCTGGCGAGCCAAGTCGAAGCGGCCCGCTCGGAGTGCGTTGCGAGCTTCTCGCAACAACGCCAGAGCTCGCTGACGGTTCTTTTCGTTTTGCGAGCTGGTCGGCAGCGGACGGGCCGCCCGCTCCGTCTTCTGGGCCGTCAGGCCACCAGCTGCCGCGCCGCCGGACTGGCCCGCTGGCGCCGAGGACGCCTTGGAACGGTCCGTCCGACGCTGCGCCAGTTGCAGGCTTTGCTCCACCCGCTGCACGTCCGCCAGCACCAGTTCGGGGCGGTCGTCGAACAGGCGGTAGACGGCTTTCAGCCGGTGAGCCTGCTCGGCCTTCTGCCGCGCGGTTTGAACGTCGCCGCGTTTGAGCGCCTGTCGCGCTTCCCGCAGCAAGGCCAGAGCTCGCTGACGGGTCTGTTCGGCACTGGCCAATTGGCTGGCCGACGCCGGAGCGATTGTTTGCGAAGGTTTCCGCTCGGTCTCTGCCGGCAGGGGCGCAGCGGCCGAACTATTGTCGGTCGTTCTGGCTTGAGCCACAGAAGGACCAATGGCCGCCGAGTCGCCGGACGGCTGCCGCGTTGACGGCTGCCGTGTTTGTGTGGCGGCCGGTTGAGTTCGAGTTTGAGCGGCGGGGGCGGCCTGAGCGGTTGGTTGCGACGGCGTGGCCGGCGCCGGCGTCGGCGTGGCGGAGGCGAGAGCTTCGACGGGAACGATCGACCGAGTCGCCGGACGTTCCGACGGCGTCTGCGACAGCCCGGCCGTCGTCATGGTGTCGCGCGGGCGGGACTCGGTCTTTCGAGCAAACAGAATTTCTCCCGTTCGCCGCTCGACCTCGGCCAGAATGTGTTCCGGCCGGAGCTCGAACAGGTTGTAGGTCACGTCCAGTTCGCGAGCTTTCAGCGCTTTGGTCCGAGCCTCGGCGTACCGGCCGGCTTCCAGGTCCTTTTGGGCTTCTTGCAGCAATTGCGTCGCCAGTTGCTTCGGCGTGGGTTTGGGCACCGCCGTTTCGTGCGGAGCCACACCGGCCAATTGCACGCCGCCGGTCAGACGGTCAATTTCTTCCAGCACCAGCTCGGGGCGGTCTTCGAACAAACCGTACGTGACGTCCAGTCGGCTGGCGGCGACCGCTTTCTCCCGAGCCGTGTCGAAGTCGCCCCTTTGCAAGGCCTGTCGGGCTTCTTGCAGCAACTTCTGAGCGTAAGCCTTTCGGTCGTAAATGGAGGAGAGTGTCGGCTGAGAAGGCTGGCTTTGAGGGCTGGCGGTGTTCGTCGAGCGGCTGCTTGGTTGGCTCAGTTTGGCCAGAAACGCGGCTGGCGACTCTTCATTCGGACCGAAAGTCACGTGGTTGGTCCGAGCGATTTCGTCGGCCAGGCGGGCCAGGCGAAGAGCTTCGTTGAAGTCGCCGCGGCGTTGAGCGACGTAGGCTCGTTGCATGAGGTCGGCCACGCGCTGCTTGGCTTCTTTGGTCGAAGCCAGGGGCGTGGATTTGGACGACTGGGTGGCCGAGGTCAGCACGAGGTGGCTGGGGCCGGACGAGCCGGTTGTCGCGGCGGTGGGCAGACCGCCCAGCTTGCCGGCGTCCAACTGCCGCAAGAATTCCTGCGGCGTCAGCTCGCCGGGAGCCCACTGAACGGGAAACGTGGCCGCTCGGGTCGCCAGTCGGCGAGCTCCCGCCACGTCTCCCTGAACGGCCAGCCGTTGCGCTTCGGCCAGGTAGCGTTGAGCGGTCGCCTTGTACGAGTTGGCCGCCAGCAGGTTGGCTGTGTCCTGCGACGTCAAGCCGGAAGACGACCCGTTCGCCTGGTCGTTCCGGGCGGCAGCCTGCGTTGGCGGCGAGCTCAATGGACCCGTCCCCGCGCGAAGCGCGTCCGCCGCCGTAGAGGACACAAGGAACCAAACGACTCCAGCAGCCACAACCGTGCCAGCCAGAATTTCAATGAGCCTTCTCAATGTCACATCCTCCGTTAGCTCGAGCGAACAAACACTCCCTGTTCCGTTCGCGTGTCGCCTTAAATGCCCGTGACGAACTCCGCCCAGCTGGAAGGGCGGTCCAAAAGGCTGTTTGGCGGACGGGGAAAGGTTTCGTGTGCCCGGTCGGTCACCCCGCTCGCGGCCTTCCGTGGTCGCGTCGTCAGACCTGTTCGGCTCGGAACAGACCAACGAGAAGCCAGGTGACCAACCAGGAAAGGAATGTTGGATGGGTGCGGTCTGTAGACGAGTGCAAGTGTGTTCGGAGAGAGAGGAAGGTGGTGGTTTTGATATTGAAAATCAGCCGGACCGGTCAACCCCAGTCCGTCTTTTTGGTCAGGCCTTTTTCCTTTTTGCCGGAAAGGAGGAACGAAAATCGGCAACGTTTGCAGTTTGGGTGGCGCGAGGGGGTGGCCTTCGTTCCGACTCCGCAACGCCGCTCCCTTCCCGGCCGAAGCGGCAATGGCCGAGCGGGCGGCCGTGCTTCGAACGCCCCGACCACCGAACGTTGCCCGTCGGCCCACGCTGCGACGCCGTTGGCCGTTCCGCTCAAACGGCCGAGGAACGGTCGGCCCGAGGCGGACGGTTCGTCCTGACCAGACGTGGGTCCTTCGGCCAGCGCGGCTCGTCTGGCAACCAGGTCGTGTGCGGAAGGGCGTTGAGTGGTCGTCCGGTTTGGCATGGGTGGTGTGCCTTGACCGAAGTCAGTTGTTCGTCCACGGGGACGGTGGTTCGTCGGGTCGAGGTGTGCTCGAGGGGTCGTGTCGCCGGTGGTCGGACCGGACCGTCACGACGCGCCGGTCAGTGGGTCGACTGGTGGGGGCGTGACCACGGCGGAGGCGTGTCGGCTCGGAGGGCGTCCAGGTCGACGTTGTAGTCGGTTTCAATGACGGCCGACCGGTAGATTTCTTGCAGCAGCCGTTGACGGGCTTTCTGCTGCTGGTGCTGCTGCAGCTTGCGGCGAATTTCGTCCTGGACTTCCTCGAACGGCCGGACCGTTGCTTCCTCTCGTTCGACCACGCGGACGAGTTGGAAGCTGGACTTGTCTGTGAAGACTTGACTGATTTTGCCCACCGGAAGGGTGAACAGAGCGTCTTCGATTCGGCTGTCGGCCAGGCTGCCGCGTCGCGTCCAGTCCCAGAAGCCGCCCTGCTCGGCCGTTGGGCCGTCCGAGTACCGGCGCGCGACCTCTTCGAACGGAACGCCGTTGCGCAGGTCCTGCACGCACCTTTCCAGCACCTTCAGCGCGGCAGACTTTCCGCCGTGCTTGCGGAAAGAAATGCGAATTTGCTGCCAGCGGACGCGGGCGGGCACCGAGAACTCGTCCTGGTGCTGGCGGTAGTACTCCATCAGTTCGCTGCGACTGAACGCCGTGGGTGTCTTGGTCCGCGACCGAACGAACTCAACTGCCAACTGCTGGTTGATGAATTGGTCTCGCAGCGTCGCCAGGCTGGTGCCTTGCTGCTGCAATTTTTCTTCCAGCTCGGCCTTCGACGACGCGTGCAGCTTCTGCTTCAACCGCTCCACTTCCTGTTCGAAGTACTTGTCCAACTGCTCGTAGACCTGGTCGATTTGGTCCTCGTTCAGCTCGGCTTTCAACGCCGTGGCCAGCAGCCGGCGTTCAATGTGGTCCTTCAAGTCCCGCTCAATCAGGGCCCGGCGGAGCTTCTGGAACTGCTCCGGCGTGGTCCGAGCGAAGGCGACTTTCAGCTGCGGGCCGTAACGGTCGAGGACGTCGGAGGCGAAAATCGGCTCCCCGTTCACCAGCGCCACCACCTCTGTTCCGTTCACCGCACGCTCGAAGGCGGCCAGGTCAATTTCGGGCTGACCGGGCTTTTGTTGGCGGCTGTCCGAGTGCTGGCCAGCAGCGTCCAGAGACGGCTGGGTCGGCGGCTGGCTGGAGGTCGAGCTGACGCTGGCCGAGGCGGGCACGACACGGTGGCCGCTGGCGTGAGAGTGGCTCTCGGTCCAGTCGGCCCCGGTTGCTCGGACGGACCGGTCCAGTGAGGACGTTGTCGAAGCCGAACCAGTGGTTGAGCTTGTTGGCTGTCCGTGCTGCGCTGCGTCAGCCAGTGAGACGGTGGCGGCGTCCGGGCTGCGGCGGTGGAGCCGTTCCGGTTCGCGCTCGCCGCGCAAGACGCGGACGCGAGCGGGCTGGTCAGCGGAGCGGTCGGTTGGAGAGCGGCCGGCGCGGGCGGTCTTGGTCGGAACGAAGCCGCTCAGCGAAACCGGCTTGTTCACCGTCCGGCACCCGACAAAGCACACGCCCACCGCCAACGTGAGAAAAACTCGAAGCATGAGCCAGAATCCGTGTTCGGACAGCGGAACGGAGAGAATCTTGCCCGCAAAGAAAGGCGTCGGATTGTAGCGTCAGCTTTCCTCGGGCCGCAACACCGATTTGGCCAGCTCCACCAGTTCGTCTCCGTTCAGGTCCTTCTTTTCCAACGGCCAGTAGGCGCTGCGGTGGTCGACAATTCGCAGCCGGTTTCCCCAGCGAGCTTTCAGCTGTCGCATTCGAATCGGGTCGCGGTACTGAAAGACCACGTAGTCTTCTTCCGTCCGAATGCCGTCGACCCCCCAGTCGCGGGCGAGCAGTTGCAAGTGTTTGCGTTCCAGCAGTCGGACGACCTCGCGAGGCAGTGGTCCGAAGCGGTCCCGCAGCTCTTCCCGCAGGTCGGCCAATTGCTCGAGCGAGTCGACCAGCGACAGCTTGCGGTAGATTTCGATTTTGGTCCGACCGGGGGGAACGTACGAATGGGGCAAGTACGCCTCGACAGGCAAGTCCACTTGCACGTGCCAGTGTTCGCGAACCGGAAGCCCTTTCAACTGACGAACCGCGTTTTCCAAGAGCTGGCAGTACAGTTCGTAGCCGACCGCCGCAATGTGCCCGCTTTGCTCCGTGCCCAAAATGTTGCCGGCTCCGCGAATTTCCAAGTCCCGCATGGCAATCTTGAAGCCGGCCCCCAGCTCGCTGAATTCCTCGATGGCCTTCAGCCGTCGGGCGGCCGTGGGAGTGACCGGCCGTCCTTCTTCCAGCAGCAAGTAGCAGTAGGCTCGCTGCTTGTACCGTCCCACCCGGCCGCGCAGCTGGTGCAGCTCGGCCAGTCCGAACTGGTCCGCCCGGTGAATGAAAATGGTGTTCGCGTTCGGAATGTCCAGGCCGCTTTCGATGATTGTCGTGCAGACCAGCACGTCGATTTGGCCGCGGACGAACCGCAGCATGGTTTCTTCCAATTGGTGAGCGGCCATTTGCCCGTGAGCGACGTCGACGGACGCTTCCGGGACAATCTGCTGCAGCCGCTCGGCCACCGCGTCGATTGTCTGCACGCGGTTGTGGACGAAGAAAACCTGTCCGTTTCGGTTCAGCTCGCGGACAATGGCGTGTCGAATCAGTTCGGGGTCGAACCGGCACACGCGGGTGACAATGGCTTGTCGGTCTTGCGGCGGCGTTTCGAGGTTGGAAATGTCGCGGATTCCGAGCAGGGCCATGTGGAGCGTGCGGGGGATTGGTGTGGCGCTCATGGTCAGCACGTCCACTTCCAGCCGCAGTCGTTTCAGCGTCTCTTTCGCCTCGACTCCGAACCGCTGCTCCTCGTCAATGATGACCAGCCCCAGGTCCTTGAACCGGACGTCCGGCTGAATGAGTCGGTGCGTGCCAATGACAATGTCGACGGCTCCGGTTGCCAATCCCTCCAGCACGCGTCGCTGCTCGGCCTTCGTCTTGAACCGCGACAACGACTCGATTGTGATTGGGTACTCGGCCATGCGCTGGCAGAAGGTTCGGTAGTGCTGTTCGGCCAGGACGGTGGTCGGCACCAGCACGGCCACTTGCTTGCCGGCGTCGACGGCTTTGAACGCGGCTCGCATGGCCACCTCGGTCTTGCCGAAGCCCACGTCGCCGCACAGCAGCCGGTCCATGGGACGGCTGCGTTGCATGTCCTCCTTGACGGCTCGAATAGCTTCCAGTTGGTCGTCGGTTTCCGTGTAGGGAAAGGCCGCGTCGAATTCCTTTTGCCAGTGGCTGTCGGGAGGAAAAGCAATGCCGGGTCGGGCTTCGCGAGCGGCCTGGATTTGCAGCATTTCGGCCGCCAAGTCGGTGACGGCCTTGGCGACCTGCCGTTTCTTCTTCGCCCAGGCCGACGTCCCCAGCTTGGACAGTTCCGGAGCCGCCTTGGCCGCTCCGACGTACTTCTGCACCAGGTGAATCAGCGAGACGGGCACGTAAACCTGGACCCCGTCCCGGAACTCAATGGCCAGGTGCTCCTCGGCCCGGCCGTCCCGGTGCAACAACTTCATTCCGCGGTAGCGACCGATGCCGTGCGTCAGGTGGACGACCAGGTCTCCTGGCCGCAGGTCGAGAAAGCTGTCAATGGCCCGCGTTTCGATTCGCCGACGTCGAGCCACCCGTCGCAGTTCGGTCCGGCCGAACAGCTCGTGGTCGCTCAGCACAATCAGCCGTTCGGAGACCAGCCGGAAGCCACGAGACACTCGGCCCAAGCAAAGGTGCACCCGCGCGGCAAACTCGGCGTCGAACTCCCGCAGCAGCTCTTCCAGCCGCTGCCGTTCCGCCTCGTTGTGACAGGCCAGAAGGACCCGTTCGTCCGAGTGGACCGCCGCCCGCAGTTCGGCCAGCACTTCGCTCCGCGGCCCCGTGAACCGCTCAATCGACTCAATCGGCAGGTGGCACGACGTCTCCAAGCTGTCGGCCGCCAGACCGGCCACCGTCACCGACGGCAGGACCTGACAACGTTCGAACGTGGCCTGAAC
>CAYSAG010000012.1:0-38357 GCA_964428935.1 uncultured Planctomycetaceae bacterium
GTCGTCCGACGGCCGAACCAGGAACCCGTTCATGGGCGGCTGTTTGTCGTCGCGGAAAATGAACTGGCCCGTCCGCAGGTCGAGGACGGACAACGAGTAGACCGGCTTGGTCGGAACGGGCATGCCGTTCGGGTTGCTGACCGCACTCAACGAACCACGTCGGCACGCCAGCACCAACACCGGCAGGTCCGGCGGCTGGCGAATGTCGACCACGGTCTGGTCGACCGGCACGGACCACCGCAACCGGCCCGTCGAACGGTCCAGGGCGTCGATTCGGCCGTTCAACGGAACCTGGTCCGTCAAGTACGGCAGTCCGCTGACGCGGGTCAGCGTCGAGCGGTCCAGGGAGGTCAAGAACAACAGGTAGCGGTCTCGGCCGCGCACAGCGAACAGGTGACTGGCTCGCTCGACAGCCGGAACTTTGGCCTCGAGCACCGTCTGGCCCGTGTCGGCCGACACGACGACGGCCCGTCCCTTCCGTTCCACCACGACCACCTCGTCGCTGCCGACCAGCGTGACCAGCGAACCAGGCTCGAACGTTCGCCGCCACAGCTCCTGGTCGCTCAGCAGGTCCTGCAGGACCAGCTCGGCGCCGGTCTGGTCCGACCGCCAGCTCAGCACGTGCCGTCCGACCGTGGTCAGCCGCTGGGCGCTCAGCGGGTAGTCTCGCTGTTTGAGCAACTGGCCGTCGTCGGTTCGCAGGAAGGTGACTTCGCCCGTGTTGGGAGCAACCAGGACGACCTGTTCGGAGTCGCCAAAAATTTCGGCTCCACGAGGTACGTCGTGGCGGGCCCACAGGGTTTGGCCGGTCAGCAAGTCGGCCGCGTACAGAGTTCGGCCGACCTGGTAGCAGACGACGTCGGGCGCCACCAGCGCCACGCCGCCAATGGCTCGCCCGAGCGGGTCCAGCAGGACGACTCGGTCGCCGCCGCCGGGACGCCCCACCGGCTCGCCGCGCAAGAAGCGCCCGAGGGTTCGCCGGGGAGCCGTCTCCAGCAGCAAGCGGCCCCAGAGAACTCGAGGCGGCGAGTCGAACGGCCGACCGCCCTCGGCCCTCTCGCCAGCCAACGCGTCCAACACCAGAAACCGGTCTCCCAACGACAGCAAGACCAGGTGACCGGTGTCGGCGACCGACAACCCGCCGAAGTACGGAGCGCCCAGCATGAGGTCGGGCAGCGGCAGACGCCAACGCGGCCGTCCCAAGCCGTCCACGGCCACCAGCGACTCGGACCGCCGACGCCACTGAAAACTCCAGCGGTCGAACAGCGACCCTTTCCTCCGTCGGTGCGGCACCTTCAGCACTTGTTCAATTGCGTGAACCTGACTGACTTGCCGAGCAACCAGCCGACGCCGCGGCCACGACGGCTGCTCCCGCCGCCGCGCCGCCACCAACGGCAACGCCCGCCAGCGAGCCAGCCACTGGGCCACGGTTGTCTTCGAGTCGACGGCGAGCTGCTGCGGCTGCCGCTCCAGTTGCCCGGCCAGCCGCTCCGCCACCTCAACGTGCCCCGTCTGCAAGTACAGCTCGGCCAACCGAGCGCGAGCGAACGCGGCCGCGCTGGCGTCGTCCGTTTCGGCCAGTTGCCACAAGTGCAACTCCAGTTCGACGCTGGACGGCTGCCGCTCGGCCAGGACTTCCGCCAACCGTCGCCGGGCCGTCACTCCAACCGGCAAACGGTCGGTGACCGAGACGAACCGTCGCAGACCGGCCAGGTCGTCCGCCGGAATTCGTCTCAGCTCGGCCTGCAACCACCGGTCGACCTGTTCTCGCTGCGGCCGACTGGCCTGTTGGTAGAGTCGACTCAGACGGACGCGGACCCAGCAGTCGGTGGACGTCGTCAGCAGGCCGTCGTCGCTGCGAACGACACGGAAGCCGGCCGACGAACTGCCACTGTTGTCGTCGCGAGCCAACGCCAAGTACGCCTGGACCGCCTCCCGCACTCGCCCCAGCCGCTGCAGGCCTTCGGCCTTCAGCCGGAGCAACCGCGTTCGTTCCTCGGGCGTCTCGACCAACGACTCCAGCTCTTGCACGGCCGCCCAGTTGGCCTTGACGTCGCGACGCAGGTCGTCGAACAGGCGGGCTCGCAACAACCGAGCGGCTCGGGGGTTCGGCTTCAGCGCCAGCGAGCGCCGCACGTCCTGCAGTCCGCCGGCCACGTCGCCCAAATGCAGCCGCAGCTCCCCGCGCTCCGCCAGCCGCTCCGCGTCCAGCTCCGACCCGCCCTGCTCCAGCACCCGGCGACGTTGCTCCAGCGAGCAAAACGCCGACACCGAGTCGAAGCTCTGCACCACGACCGCCCCTTCCGCCGCGGCCAGGTTGCCCAACGCCGGACGGTTCGGCACCGAGGAGCGGGCCAGAAGCCGACCGTCGTCCAAGTCGAACGTCAACACCTCCGACGTGGCCAACGGCAAGTGGTAAAGGTTCCCCGACCGCACGCCCTGACCGGCGGGAGCGGGAATGTTCAGACGCTGCGGCCAAGCCGGCTGCCCGTCCTCCAGCCTCCACGCCACAACTTGGTTCCGTCCCACAACCACCACGTTCCGTTCGGTCACTGCCGCCACGAACAGCCCCTGCTCCCGAGGCCGCCGCCACAACAATTGACCGTCCACCAGACGGAGGCAGTGGAGTTGGTCGGAGTCGGAAGGCGTGAGCAGCACGCGTCCGTGAGCGACCACCGGCACGCTGACCAGCCACCGGTCTTGCATGGCCGCCAAATTGCCCGACAGTTGCGACTGCCGAATGGCTTGCAACATGAGTGCCTGGGGGTTTCCGGGAGCGTACGACGGCGGCTTCCGGTAGCGGTACACCCACAAGGGCCTTTGCTGGTCGACGTCCACGGCGACACAGCCGCCGCCCGGCACCGGGCAGACCAGAATGTTCTCGTACAAAGACGGGCCGTTGCCGGTGTACAGCCAGCGGAGGTCGGGGTGAGCGGCCTGCTGGGCCGGGTCGAGCGTCAGCGACCACTGCAGCCGGCCGTCTTTCGCCGAGAGCACCAGCAGACGCGTGTCTCCGCCTTCGTAGGCCAGGCAGTACAACGACCCGTCGCGGACAACCGGCGGTGCCAAAAAGAAAACACCGACCAACGGCAGTCGACGGTCGGTTCGCGGACCGCCCACGACCCACCGAATTTTGCCCGTCCGCACGTCCAACGCCACCAACCGGTTGCTGCCGTCGAAGTACAGCCGGCCGGGCCGCGTTCGAGCCGTCAGCAGGTACTGAGCGCCCAGCAGCTTGGCCTCTTCAATGGCAAACACGGTCTGGCCGTCGCTGCTGAGCGTGCCGGTGGTCGTGTCGAGGAACCACCGTTGGTTCAAGTACGCCGGCAGAAGCCGCTCGGCCATGGCCTGCGGCTGAGTGGACTGGTTGTTGAGCTGTCGAGCAATTTCGGCCAGCGTGGGGTCCAGCAGAGCACTCTGCCACAACAGCCGACCGCTGTGCAGGTCGAAAGCCTGAATGGTGTTGACCGTCCGACAGACCACACAGCCGCCGACCACAAGCGGGTGCACCGCCGGGACTCGCGGGGCTTGAGGCGTTTGCAGGCGCAGGGCCGCCGCGTGCCCCACCACCAACGACTGCAGGCCGGCCGAGCGGCTCAACGCCCACGGGTGCGACGGCTCGCGGTCGGTCAGGGTAGAGTGGGTCCAGACGGTGGGGCCGGTGACGTTCACGGGCCCCGCTTCGCAGCGCCGAGCGAAGTCGCCTCGACACGTCAGCCACTCCGACGTCCCGGACGTCTGTCGCGCCGCCGGCCACAAGCGACGAACCCGGCGAGCCAGCTCCTCGAACGAGCCAACCCGTCCCAACTCGGCGGCCAACGACGTCCACTCCGCCGGCACCGACCACGGCCCTTCGCGCCACAAGGCTCTGGCCAGCCCCGGCTCGCCGGCCGCCAACCAAGCCAACACGGCCTTCACACGAAACAACTGCCGTCTGGGACCGGGCTGTTCGTACTGCAAAAGCCGCTGCAACCACAAAGCCGCAGCCAGCGGCTGACCGTGGTCCAGGTAGGACGAGGCGAGCTGGTAGGCCGCTTCCCGGCCAGACGGCGTGTGGAAGTAGCGGCGAGCGACGTCCAGCAGCCGACGCCGGTCGCCCGACGAGACGGCCTGAGCCAGCTCGCGAGCGGCCTGGTGCCCGAACTGCAGCCGGTAGGCGGCTCGAGCTTCGCCCGGCAGCCGACCCAGCAAAGCCTCGGCCTGCTGCTTGACCGACGTGGCCCGCGCAGCGGCCGGTCCGTCCGACGGCACAAGCAGTGTGTCCTCGGGCTGGTCGAGCAAGCTCTGGAGCAGCCGCACCGCCTGGACGTAGTCGCCTCGCTGGAGCAAACGTCGAGCCGTCAGGAGCAGGCGTCCGGCGCGCGAGCTGGCGGCGTCCCACTTGGGCTGCCCGTCGGTCTGCTCGGCCTTTCGGTCCGCGTCCGACTGGGCCGCCTGCGCAGCAACGGGGGAGCCGGCCGGTCGAGCGGCACCGCGTGGGACGGCCGGCTGGGCCGGAGCCTTGGCGTCCGTGGACGTCCGGCCGACCTTCGCAGTCACCCAGGCCGCCGGTAACAGGACGACCAGCGCCGCCCACACGGCAACCGCCGTCACAACGGCCATTCCGCGTCTTCTACCCATTGGCCGAACTCCTGACTGGCGTCCGCGTGCTCGGGAAGGGACCGCGCCGGCCAACGACGAAAGGCGAGTCGGCGGGCAAGAAGGCCAAGACCAAGACGAGCCACCGCACAAGCTTCCCGGTCGCCCAACTGTTTTTTCCGTTCGGGAAAACCGAAAGCTCTCCCGTCAGCCTCCCTGCTCCAGCCGCATCCTACCCAATTTTCGCGGACGCGAACAGCGGACTGCTCGCGGTTCGGTCCGGCCGGAGCGAACGACGTTGCCAACGACACGTCGCGTTGACGACAAGGCCGCCGCCGATCGAGTGGCTCACCGAGCCGCACTCGACGCGCCGTCGCAGGCTGCGGCACGCCGTCGAGACACTCCGCGACCGGTCGCGGGCTGGAAGCCGGGGACGAGCCCCAAGCCACTTCGCGCTGCAAGGCCGAACCGCTCGCACCGGGCTACAGGTAGCCGTACCGTTCCAGGTTGGCGCGGCACAGCTCTTCAATGCGGTCGAAATTCTCGCCGCGCGGTCCTGGCGGCCTCGGACGAATCTGCTCCAACTTCTCCCAGAACGCCTTGTTGTCTTCGTCAACGGGCGGCAGCTCGCAAAACCGAAGAATGCCTTCGACGTGCTCGGCCGGGGCCCGAACGAAGTCCTCGTAGCGCAGCTCGTAGAACGCCGACAGCTTCGACCGAACGCGGTTCACCTCGTTGACGGCGTCGTTCCAAAGGCGGGCCGTCGTTTCAATGCTGTCCGGTCCGTACGTTTCGACGTACTGCTTCAGGTTGGGCAGGCGAGGAAAGGAAATGAACGGTTTGTCGTCGAACAGGCCGTGTCCTCCTGAGCGGCGAATTCGCTCCAACTGCTCCTGCTCCAGCCGGTACAACTTGACCATGGAATTGGCACACTGGCGGGCGTCTCGGACAATGTGAATGAACTTCGCGTCGGGAAACAGCTCGGCCAGCAACTCCAGGTAGGGCAGCAGACGGGGGTTCTTGCAGAAGAACCGGGACGCTTTGCCTTCGTAGCACCACAGGACTTTCTTCACGCCCACGTACAGCTCGCTGATTTCTTCGGGCGAGAAGTCGGAGCGTCGTCGAGGTCGGTACGTCAGGTCGACCGGGTCCTCCTTCAGCCATTGCTGCCAAAAGACCACGCCTTCGTTTGGCGAGTCCAGCGACACTTCGATTCCGTCCCGCAACACCCGCTCGCCGCTGACGTTCAGCCCCAACCTTTTCCGCAAGTGCTCCGCCGCGCAGAACGCTCGCGGAAAGGTCGGCATGGCGTTGTTGATGTAGCCGACCTGCGGGTGCAGACACAGCAAGTCTTGCAGAATGGTTGTGCCAGAACGGTGAATGCCAATCAGAAAAATGGGTCGGTCAATGTGAATGGACGACAAGTCAATGGGCAGTCGTCGCTGGTACCAGTCGAGCAGCCGCTCGGCCCAGGCCGGCGGCTTCGGCGGAACAATGAACTGCCGCTCGAAGGCTCGCCGCAGCAACAGTCGCGACAGCAGGTTGGCGTAGTGAATCTCGGTCATTGGTCGAAGGCTTCCTTTCCGTGCGCGTGGGCGGCCGCGGGTACCGCCGTTCCCGCTGAAGCCGCGTGACTGGACGCACGGCCGGCGTGCCGTACACGCCGACGCCGGCGGTCCGGCCACGGTGCCGTCCCTTTTGCAAGCCGGCTCTCGTCACTCGGCCGGGCTCTCGGGACGTTGTCTTCCGTGCTTTGCTGCGTCAGGGACGCCGGCCGCCTCGGCGGGCGGAACCGGGGTGGTCGAGCAGGCCGAGGTGGAAGAAGGAGGACAAGGCCAGCCAGCCGGGCCCGAGCGGCTCAGTCGTCCGTCGTGACTCCCTGCAGAGCGGGGTCGACCTGAATGCGGGCGCGTCGGACCCGACGACTGTCTGCTTCCAACACGGTGATTTTCAGGTGTCGCCAAGTCAACGTCTCTCCGCGTTTCGGAATGCGGCCCAGTTCGGCAATGATGAACCCGTTCAGCGTGTCCACCCCTTGGTCTTCCGGCAGGCCCAGGTCCAGCTCCCGGTTCAGCTCGACCAAACTGAGTCGAGCGTCGACTTCGGCCGCGTTGGGTCCGGTTTGGCGAATCATTGTCCTTTGGCCGCTGTCGTACTCGTCGGAAATCTCGCCGACGATTTCCTCCAGGACGTCTTCCAGCGTCACCAAACCGGCCACGCCGCCGTACTCGTCAATGACAATGGCCATGTGGGTGCGCTGCTGTTTCATGGTCTCGAGCAGGGAGTCGACGCTGGCCGAGTCCGGCACGTAGAGCGGTTGGCGAACCGCGTCCGCCAATTTGGTTTCGTTGTTCTGCACCCGGGCGTACTTGAGCAGGTCTTTGGCGTAGAGAATGCCCACAATGTCGTCGGGCGACTTGCCAATGACCGGAACCCGGCTGTGACCGGCTTGCAGCAGTCGCTGGCGAGCCTCTTCCAGCGTACAAGTCACCGGAATGCAGACCATGTCGGGGCGAGGGGTCATGATGACCGAGGCATCCTCGGTGGTCAGCCGAATGACGCGGTTGATCATCGACGTGGCTTCCTCTTCCAGCACTCCGCTCCGTCCCCCTTCGTCGACCACCGAGCGAATTTCTTCCCGCAGGGCGTCCACGTCACTGGTGCCCGGCTCGCCCAGCCCAAGCACCCGGTGGACCAGCCGGTCGAACCAGTACGCGACGTCCCAGACAGGCTTGGCCAGAATGGGCAGAGCACGAAGGACCGGCCACGCTCGGTAAAGGAACCGCTCACCGGCCACTCGAGCCACCGAACGCGGCACCACGACCGCCGTCAGGAACAAAGCCACCAACCAGAAAAGCCAGACCGCGGCCCAATTGATCCACTCCGACACGTCGGTGCCAGCCGTCCGAAGCAAGCGCTGCCACAGGCAGACGGTCGTGCCGGTCACGGCCACGGTCAAAGTGAGCAGCGTGTCGGCAATGACCAGTGCCCGCTCGTGACGTTTCAGAATTTGCCCGAAGCGAACGACGTTGCCTCGTTGACGACAAATCTGTTCCAGCCGACTCCGAGAGAAGTCCCGCAGACTGTAGCAAGCGAGCGAGAGCAGGAATGTCAGAGCGAACAGCAAACCGACTAGTGCGGTCATGGGTTCCGTTGTCACCGACCGGTTTCCAGGGCGTCCTCTTCCCCCCGCTTGGAAACCGGCGACGCGTCGTACCGCGGCGTCAGGTCCCAGTTTTTCAGAATCGACCGTTCGCGGGCACGCATTAGTTGCTGTGCCTCAGCCGTCCGGTCGTCGTACCCACACAAGTGTAAGACTCCGTGCACCACGTATAATACAAGCTCGTCACAGGGCCTCCAACCGAATTCCCCAGCCCGCTGAGCGGCCATTTCCGCGCTGACAATCACTTCCCCCTCCAGCCGCTTGCCTTCACCGCCGGCCGACTGAGCCCGTTCGGCCGGTTCGCACTCCAGCAAAAAGCTCAGCACGTCCGTCGGCTCGTCGTGGTCCAAGAACTGCCGATTCAGGTCGTGAATGGTCGAATTGTCGACCACGACCAGCGACACGGCCGCCCACAACACCCGTTCTTGCTCTAACACAGACCGCACCACCTGCTGCAGTAACGACAAGTCGCACGCGACACTGTCCTGCTGGTTCAGCACCTCGACTTGGTAGCGCTGTTCGTCGCCCATGTCGTGAGAAACCTGCTCCACCCCTTCCTTTCCGTTTTCCGCTTGCGCGACGGTTCGTCCTGCCACGACGAACGGCCCCGGCCTCGCTGCGGACAGTTCGCGCCGCCGCCTTCAGTACCCAACACCCCAATAGACCCTCATTTGGCGAAAAACGTCGACAACGTTCGCGGTTTGGTCGGGCGAACTTTTGGAGTGCGGCAGTCTTCTGCCGCTTTGGATCCAAAGCGGTGCAGGAGCACCGCACTCCAAACGGCGTCCACGCACGGATACCAAGGGCGGAGCCCCTGAGTAGAGTCTTTGCGGTCAAGGTGCGCGCAACGTGCACCCATGACTTCAACGCCGTAACTTACCGCGTTCTCTTCGGTTGTGGAGCAAGCAGGATGCTTGCTCCACGTTAGGAACAAACCGCCGCCGGCCGCAAGGACCGGCGGCGGTTCGACTGTCAGACCGAGGCCGTCGACTGGACCCGTTCACGCCAGGGCGTTGTCCACACCGCTTCCTGTCGCCTCGATTAGGCGAACGGCGAGTAGACGCCCGGCCTCGGAATCGGGTAGTCGCCGTTCTCCTTCTTGACCACCGGAGCAGGGTCGTCCCAGTCGATCTTGTCTGGAGCCAGGTCCTTGCCCTTCTTGACCAGGTCGTCCCACCGGACCACCTTGCCGCTGTAATTGGCCTCGCGGCCCAACACAGCCGTCATGCTGCTGTTGGCGCCGTAGTAGCCTTCGTTGGCGCCGCGACGGCCAGCTCGCAGGTCGGCCGCCAAGTCCGTCTGTTCCTGCTGGTGGCCGCTGACCCGCTTGCCCGAGAACTTCCACGTAATCTCGTCCTCGCACTTACCGATCTTCCCCGAGCAATCGGCGTAACCGTCCGTGCCATGCACATGCTCGGAGACGCTGTTGAAGCAGTTCTTCATGTGACGGCACTGGCTGTACATCCTGGTGCCGTCGGCGAAGATGAATTCGACAAAGTGGTGGTCGAAGATTTGGCCGGTGCCCTTGAGTTTGCCCTCGTATCGGGCCGTGCAGCCGCCCATGCCGTTCGCCGCGACCGGGTGCTGGTCACCCATGACCCACAGGCCAATGTCGATGTTGTGGATGTGCTGCTCGCAAATGTTGTCACCGCTCAGCCAGCAGAAATGGTACCAGTTGTGAACCTGGTACTCGACTTCCGTCGGTTCGCGACCCAGCAGCTTGGCCAGGTCTGCTCGCGACCGGTTCCAAATGCCGCTGCCGTTCCAGTAGACCCGGAGGAACTTGATCTTGCCGATGGCGCCGTCCTGAATCTTCTGAATGGTCTCGATGTAATTGGGCTGGTGACGGCGCTGCAGCCCGACGCGGACAAACAAACCTTTCTCGTCGGCCAGCTTGTTCGTTTCCATCAGCAACCGGTAACCCGGTGCGTCGACGCAGCACGGCTTCTCCATGAACACATGCTTGCCGGCCTTGATGGCTGCGTTGTACTGAATGGGACGGAAGCCGGGTGGCGTCGCCAGCACGACCAACTCGGCATCGGTCGCCAGGGCGTCTTTGTAGACGTCCAGGCGGCCGGCGAAGAGCCGGTCACTGGGCACGTCCACTTGGTCTTTGTAGCGGCGCTGCAGCCTTTTTAGAGTGCTTTCGGCTTTGTGACGGAAGGCGTCGGCAATGGCAATCAGCTTGATACCCTTGTCGGCGTTCATGAGCTGCGAGACGGCGCCGGTGCCACGACCGCCTGCCCCGATCAGGGCGACCTTGATCACGTCGCTGCCGCCGGCAAAAGCGCCGTAGCTGATGCGGGTCTGTCCGACCAGCGACGCGGCTGCAACCGCCGCCGACGAAGTCTTCAGGAAGTTCCGGCGTGAAACGTTCGTCTTGCCACTCATACTCACTCTCCCTTTCATCTAGACGGTTCCGTTGGAACACCCTGCCGCCTGCCGACCCAAAGCTGCAAGACCGGTGTCGGTCGCCGAAAGCAGCGCGTCTTAAAGGCGTAACCCGACCGGCCGCAGAAACGAAAACACCCACCCGGTCCGCAAATGCTACCCCGGCAGGCCCGTTACCGCTCGATTGGGGTGGTGGGTCGACCCATTCAGGAAGGCACCGTCGCTATTCTGCGACACGCCGTACGTGGTTGCAAGCGTGTGCCCCAAAATCTGCGGACGTGGGCGGCGCGGACCGTTTCGCGGCCAGACCTTGCGGTCCGACGAAGGCCAGTTCGTCCCCACAGCCGTTGCCCGAGGCCGGTCCGCACGTTGCCCGCCGCGTCAAAACCAGCTCCGCCTGCGTCGCGTTACAGCGCTACGAGCGACACGCCACTCAGTCCAGCTTCCACGGCTTGCGGTACTCGTAGTGAAGCAGGTCGTTCGCCTCTTTGCAGTTCGTGAACCGCTCCTTCTGCGCATCCCATTCCAGCCGCTGACCGACCGCCAACGAAATGTTGGCAATCAGGCTCATGGTCGTCGACCGGTGGCCGATTTCGATGTCGGCGTTTGGCTTTTCGCGTGTCTTGATGCAGTCGAGGAAGTTTCGGGCGTGCAGAGCCGTCAGGCTCATGTTCCCGGCCGGCTCTTTCACCTCTTCCGGCTTCATTCGCGGCTTGCGGTCTTGGAACTGTCCGCCGCGTTCGGGCACGACCTTGTAGCTGCTCACCGACGCGTACACGGTCCCCAGGGTGCCTCGAAATTCCACCTCGCCGAATGCCAGTGCCGGGTTCGAGCTGGTCTCGTACTGGCCGAGGATGGCCAACCGCCCCGACGCAAATTGGAAGACGGCTTCGGCCGTGTCGGGGATCGTCCGGTCGTCGTCCACGACAAAACGGCCTCCCATCATGCACACGGACTGCGGGGCCAACTCGCCGCAGCACCAGCGAATCACGTCCAAGTAGTGCACGCCCCAGTTGGCGATCTGCGACGAGTACAGGTGCCACCAGCGGAACTTGTACGGAGCAATGTCGAGCTGGTAGGGACGGTACGGACGCGGTCCGAGCCACATGTCCCAGTCGAAGCCTTTTGGCGGGTCCGTCGGGTCGAACTTGCCAATGCCTTTCGGAAACATGTTGCTCAGCCGGTACGCTCGGCTGACGCAAATCTTGCCGAAGTCACCGGCCTGCGTCCGCTCGGCCAGCTTCTTGTACAACGGCGAGCTGCGGCGGTGCGTGCCGACCTGAACGACGCGTTTGTTCCGCCGAGCCGCTTCGACCATTTTCCGTCCCTCGTACACCGTAATGGACAGCGGCTTCTCGACGTACACGTCCTTGCCCGCGTCGCACGCCATGACCGTTTGAATGGCGTGCCAGTGGTCCGGCGTGGCAATGACGACCGCGTCGATGTCCTTTCGGTCGAGCACTCGGCGGAAGTCGGTGTAGCGAGCCACCTCGCTGCCGAACTTCTCGCCCATTTCCGGAATGCGCCCGCCCAACGTCTCGATCAGTCGCGGGTCGACCAAACTCCGGTCCCGCTCCAGGTAGGGCTTGTAGACGTCGCACAGCGCCACGACTTGAGCGTCGGCGTGCTGCAGGAAAGCGTGCAAAAGTTGCGTCCCGCGGTTCCCGACGCCAATGAACCCCAACCGAATTCGGTCGTTGGCTCCCAGCACCCGACCGGCCGGAAGGGCGGTGGTGGCCGCTGCCAAAGCCGTGACGGCCGTCGTCTTGTGGAACGTCCGACGCGAGACTTTCTGTTTCTTGCTCCCCATCGTCGTCCTCCTTCTTGCTCGTTGTTCCGAAAGCTGGTCTTTTTTCGCGTCGACCAGCTTACCACAGCTCGAGCGGAAACGCACGCACGGACAAGCCGTTGCCGAGTGTCGTCGTCAGAGCCTTCTCGGTCCAGCCGGCGGCGCCTACAATGTCGTCTCGTCTGCGAGCGGCAGCGGCTTTTAGAACACGCTCAACTTGAGCCGAACGGCTCCGGCAGCGACACGCGCCACAGGCCGAACACAGCGTTTTCACGAGAACTGCCATGTACCGAACTTTGCTCAAATCCAAAATTCACCGAGCTCGAGTCACGGAAGCCGACCTGCATTACCGCGGAAGCCTGACCATCGACCGTGAGCTAATGGAAGCCGCGGACATTGTGGAGTTCGAGCAGGTGGAGATTTACGACATTACCAACGGAGCTCGCTTGTCGACGTACGCCATTGCCGGCCCGCCCGGCTCGGGCACCATTTGCGTCAACGGCGCCGCGGCCCACTTGGTCAAGCCGGGCGACCTAATCATCATTGCCTCGTACGCTCAGTACTCGCCCGAGGAAGTCGCTCGACACCAACCGCGCATTCTGCTGGTCGACGAACGGAACCGGGTGGTGGAAGAGGTGGGAGCGGCGAGCGGAGCCGAGTGACGACGGTCGGTTCCGTCTCGACCACGAAGCCCCGCCCAACCGCGACGGTCCGTGCCGACGTCGTGCTCACGCCGCGTGTCGTCCTCGAGCCGTCCGACGTACCGACACCGCTCGACCCCCGAGCTGGCCGGCGCTCGAACCCACCCGAGCCGCTCCTCCCGCAGCCGCTCACCCGCGCGGGTGGCACTTCGCGTGCACGGCCTTCAGCCGACTGTGCTCCACTTGCGTGTAGATTTGCGTCGTCGAAATGTTGGCGTGTCCGAGCATTTCTTGGAGCACTCGAATGTCGGCGCCGCCGGCCAACATGTGCGTGGCAAAACTGTGACGCAACGTGTGCGGGCTGACGTCGCGGCTGCAGCCGACGCGGGCAGCGTACTTCTTGACCAGCTTCCAAATCAGAATGCGCGACAGGGGTGTGCCGCGGTTGGTGACAAACAGCCAGTCCACGGGCCGGTGGCGGACCAAATGAGGCCGCTCGTAACGCAGGTAGTCTCGCACGCGGCGTTGAGCCAACGGGTTGAGCGAAACCAGTCGTTCCTTGTTGCCCTTGCCGACGCAGCGAGCAAACCCTTCCTCCAGGTGCAGGTCGCTCAGCCTCAGCTGCGACACTTCCGACGCCCGGCAGCCCGTGGCGTACAACAGCGCCAGCAAGGCCCGGTCGCGCAGCGGGTAGCGGTCGTCGTTGTTGGGTGCGTCCAGCAGCCGGTCGACCATTTCCGGGCTGAGCACCTTGGGCAGGTGACGCCAAAGCTTGGGCGAGCTCAGCAGGTCGGCCACCGACTGCTCCAGAACACCGTCCAGCACCAGGAACCGGAAGAACATTTTGATTGAAATCAGGTGCCGGGCGACGCTGGAGGCGGCCAGCCCGCGCTGGTGCAGGAACTGCAAGTAGTCCGTGAGCACGGACAGGGTGACCTGCGACAGCCGGTCCTTTCCTCGAGCCGCCAGCCAGCCGAGGAACTGCTGCAGGTCCGACTGGTACGCGCGCACCGTGTTCTCGGCCATGCCGCACTCAGCCTTCAAGTAGTAGACGAACGGCTGCAGGTGCCGCACGGCTGAGTCCCGAGCGGGCTGGGTCAACGCGTCGGTCGGCTTCTCTGCGCGCGGACGAACCATGTTGCCCAAATCGGCAACCGTCCGCCGTTTGCTTGAGACGGGGTCGAACCGGGCGGGTTGCCGGGGCTGGACCGGGCGGCCAGGGACCGGGCGGCGCCGGCTCAAGCGACTCCGACTCCGGGACGCCGCCGAGCCGCTTCGGCTTCAGAACTCGCTCACCGACTCGCCCCCCATTCGCGTGGCCAGAGCTCGGAACACGCCGTGGTCAATCGACTCGGTAATGAACCGGACCCGACCGTCGCCAAACAGGAACTGCGCGCCGCCGGAGTGGGTGCTGCTGAAGTCCTCGAAGTGCGTGTCGGGGTCGTTCGGAACGTGCCAAGCGTGAGCCAAAACGCGGCCGAACCGGAAGGCCGGGTCGTCTTCGCTGACCACACCGACCCACGTCGTGTACCACCTGTCCGTTTCGTTGGTCTTTCGTTCGCCGCCCATCAGGGTGTTGCTCAAACCGTCCTGGACGTCGCGAAAGCGAACGGAACTGTTGAGGAAGAACAGCCCGCTTTCGGTCGTCTTGCCGCCGCGACAAGCCGTGCAAGCACCGCTGCACTGAGCACAAGCCTCCAAGTCGGCCAGCCCGAACGAACCGACGTAGTTCGCCGTCGGCAGGCTTGTCACCGTCGAACCGCTGGCGTCGCGAACCGTCCACTGGTCCGGTGAGCTGTCGGAGGGACACCGGAACACATTCAAGACAGTGCTACGAGCCAACTGGTTCACGGTCGGGTCGTTTGCGTCGTAGACGGGACGGTTGAAGTCGCATTTCTCGAACAACGTCTGCTGGTCCAGCATGGGCAGAATCATGGACGCCCAGCCCCAGCCCGGACCGGCGTTCGGGTTGGCTCGCGGCGGACGGCGCGACGTGTCGACACCAATCCAACCGGGCGGCAAGACGTTGTAAACGTCGTGGTAGTTGTGCAGGGCCAAACCAATTTGCTTCAGGTTGTTCTTGCACTGGGCTCGTCGAGCGGCTTCGCGTGCCTGCTGCACGGCCGGCAGCAAGAGGGCCACCAGAACGGCAATGATGGCAATGACCACCAACAGCTCAATGAGTGTGAAACCCGCTGGTCGGTGGCTGCCCGAGCCTCGGTGTCCACAGCGGCCTCGGCCAGACGTTCTTTTTTCGTCCGAAATTCGTTTCATGGGTCGCCTCCCGTTTTCTTGTTCGTTTGCCTTGCGGTTCGTTTCCGACGTCGGACCCCACAGCCGAACCAACGGCCAGCCTTCGCCAAGGAGCCGGCGTGGCAAAGGGCCCGACAGACCGAACGTCGAGAAAGCCGCGCGGCGAAGCGGCTGGCCCGCGCTGGTCCAAGCGGACGGGGCCGTTGCTCAGACGGGAACCCGGCACGAGCAGTCACACCCGGAAAGACCAAACCAGAGTCCACAACCGCACGCGCCGGTTTGTCGGAATGCGAACGTTGCGGCGACGAGCAGCCTTGCCGCGAAAGGCACTTCCCGCTCCGACCCCGACCGGTGTCTTGCTCCACGCGACTCGACCCGCCCGACTGAAGACAGGCCGTCGCACTGGCCCGGCCGTGCCCGTCCGAGCGGCTCCCCGCGACGTGTGGTTCGGCCGCCCTTCAGCGTCGTCGAAGCAGACGGGCGGTCCCAGTTGGGACGCACCGCCGGGCACGCGAACGAGTTCGGGCGGGTCGGACAGCCCAGACAAGTCCGTCAGGACGCAGTGGCCGGTGGAGCTCGCGGACGCCAGCTCAACGAACAAGAAACGCTGGCCGACAACAAACCGTCGGCGACCGGCCGCCGTTGCGACCACCGACTGGCAGGAAGCGAGAGACGGAACGTTCGGAGTTGCCGTTGCGAGAGGAACCAACAGGCCACGCACGCTCGGGCGTTGGAGCCGGTCGTTGCCTTTCTGGCCCGAACCGCCTTCTCACCCGCGGCGTGCGCGGCGGACGACGCGTCGACGCACTCCAGCACCGACGCCGCGTGCCACGTCAGGTGCCACGCGGCCAGACACTCGGAGGCCACGTACGCAGTCAGCACGAGCAAGCCGAGCCGCCGGCCGCCTCTTGTGACTGACCGCCGTCCCCCACTCATGCTTGTCTCCAGCCGCTCGTGCCAAACCACTCGTCACCGTCCTTGCCGCGAGTGCGTCGGTTTCTTGAGGACACGTCTGCCCAATTTTACGCCACCGGTTCGGGGCTTGTTTGCCTGACGCGGCGTTCTTGCGCGCAAAACCGACGGTGTGTGTCCCGTCGTTGACCTGTCGGAGAACTCAACTTCGCCCGACGGCAACGCCCGGCCCACGCAAGCCGGCTCGCCTACCGCAGACCGATTGGTTGCAGAGGGCTGTCGGTTGCGTTGAACGTGGCTCGCTGCTGGTCTTCGTCGAAGACGACCGTCACTTGCCGGTTCCGCGCAAAGCCGGAGACCTCCACCACCGTTCCCGCTCCGAACCGCGGGTGACGGACTCGCATTCCCACCTGAAAGCCGAACGGGACGGCGACCTCTTCGTTGCGGCCTTCGAGCAAAGCGGCGGCCGTTGTGAGTCGCGGGCGGTTGCCGGAGGAAGCGGGCGGGCTGGGTCGACGTCGCTTGCGGCGTCGCTCTTGCCCGGACGAGTTCGACGCTCCGGCGCCCTGCGCCTGCTCGTCTGTCGGAGCGGACGGCGTAGAGGGCGGCGCCAGCAGCGACACGTCCGAACCCGTGGAGCCGCTGGCGCCCTCGTCTTCCTGCGTAAAGTCGCGCACTTCGAATTCCATTTCACCCAGAAACGGGCTCGGAATGGCGTCGAAGTAACGACCTCGGACCGGCCGGCGAACGACGCGCGTCAGCACCAGCCGTTTCATGGCCCGGGTCATTCCGACGAACAACAGCCGGCGCTCCTCTTCGTAGTCGCGTGGGTCGTCGCTGTTCAAAGCTCGCTCGTGCGGCAAAATGTTGTGCTCCAGCGCGACAATGAACACGACCGGAAACTCCAGCCCTTTGGCGGCGTGCAGGGTCATGAGCGTGACTTTGCCGGCCGTTTCGTCCAACGTGTCGACGTCCGAGGCCAGGCTGGTCGACTCGAGGAACCCTTCCAGGGAAGCGTCGGCTCCAGACCACCGGTCGTAGTCGGCGGCCATTCGCAACAGGTCGCGCACCACGGCCAGCCGCTCGGCGTCTTTCTCGTTCGTGCTCTCCTCCCACCCTTGCGTGTAGCCGGTGCGGTCCACGACTGCTCGAAGCAGGCCTTCCACCGAGCCGGCGTCGGCCAGCGAGAGGTTTTGCAACAGCTCGGCGAACCGCCGCAACCGACCCGCCGCCCGCTTCGACAACTCCGGACACTGGTCGGCTCGCCGGGCCGCTTCCCACAGGCGCAGCCCTTGCGACTGAGCCCAACGGACGAGCCGCTGCTGAGTGGTCCGGCCAATGCCACGCTGCGGCCGGTTGACGACGCGAAGGAAGGCGACGTCGTCGGCTGGGTTGGCCAAGACCCGCAAGTAGGCCAGAAGGTCGCGCACCTCGGCGCGGTCAAAGAACGCCACGCCCGCGGCCAGCTGGTGCGGAATTCGGTGGCGGGCCAATGCGCGCTGGAGGTCCCGCGCCAGCGAGTTGACGCGGTAGAAAATGGCCACGTCTTTCCATTCGGCCTCGCCCCGCTCGACCATTTGTCGAATGGCCCGAGCGACGCCGTCGGCTTCGTGCTGCTCGTCGCGAAAGCACCACAGCTCGACCGGCGGTCCCTCGTGCCGGTCCGTCAACAACGCTTTTTCCTTCCGGTAGCGGTTGTGGGAAATCAGCTTCGCGGCGGACCGCAGAATGGCGGCCGTGCTGCGAAAGTTTTCCTCCAACCGCACCACCTTCGCTCCGGGAAAGTCGGCCTCGAACCGCAGAATGTTGTCCAACCTGGCTCCCCGCCAGCCGTAAATCGACTGGTCCGGGTCGCCCGTCACGCACAAGTTCGGCTCCCGCTGCGAAATGGCCGCGACAATCAGGTACTGAGCCAAATTCGTGTCTTGGTACTCGTCGACCAGAATGTACCGGTAGCGCCGGTCCAGCTCCTGCCGCAGCTGGTCGTTCTCTTCCAGCAGCCGGACCACGTGCAGCAGCAAGTCGTCGAAGTCGACCGCGTTCAGTTGCAGCAGCCGCCGTTGGTACTCGGGGTAGACCGCTGCCGCAGCCGCCTTCAGGTGGTCACCAATGGCGTCGGCGTGGCTTTGAGCGAAGGTGTCGGGGTCGACCAGGTCGTTTTTGGCCCGACTGAGCAGCTCGCCGATTCGGTCCGGCGGGTAGTGAGTGGGGTCGTAGCCGAGGTCTCGCAGGACGTCGCGCAAAAGCTGACGCTGTTCCGTCGTGTCGAAAATCGAAAAGTTCCCGCTCAAGCCCACCGCGGCGCCCCACTGCCGCAACAACCGAGCACAGAAACGGTGAAACGTGCCCATCCACACTCGGGCGTCCGGACAAAGCTGCCGCACGCGCGTGGCCATTTCCTGGGCCGCCTTGTTGGTAAAGGTGAGCCCGAGAATGTTTCGAGCGTCCACGCCGCGCTGCAGCAAGCGAGCAATTCGGTAAGTAATGACGCGCGTTTTGCCCGAGCCGGGGCCGGCCAGCACCAGCAACGGCCCCTGGTCGTGCTCCACAGCTTCCCGCTGGCTGGGGGTCAAAGTCTCGGTCATGGCCTCGCGTGGACCGCAGTATTCAACGTCAGCAAACCGGCCGGTCCGAGGCGAACCGGTCGAGGTGGCAAAGCGCGTCGAGCTGCAGGCGGCCGTCGGTTCGAGCCGGTCCATGGTAGCAAGCGAGGAAGGGAAAAACACGGTCGTCCGATTGCGACGGCTGTACTGGAGCGGTAGACTGTGGAAGACGTGCAGGGTTTGTCGGTCAGGCGAATTTGACAAACAGGGAACGACGTGCTCGCCTTCGGTTGCTCTTCCCCGTTGCTCGAACAGGCGAATGGAGTCGGTCGGAACGGCTTTTCCGCTTGCGGTGAATGCACCCGGTTTGCTGCGTGGGCTGAGTTGCGCGCCGGCGAGCAGCGACGCGGAGCAGACGGGTCCCAGCGGCCGTGACGACGCGAGCCGCTGTGCCGGTCCGAACGTTCGTAGAAGGACGAAGCCGCTCGAACGGGCGGCCGACCAATTGCCCGTCAAAACTTCGCACAAGGGCCAAGTCGGGCAGTCGATTAGACAACGGCTTGGTGGGCGGGGCGGTCCCGCGGTTTCGGGTGCGGACGCCGACCGCTGACGCGGCTGCCGGCCGTGGGTCGGTTGCCGGCGTTGCGGGCGCTCCGGCGCAGGAGGGGAAACACAACGCGAGCACGAAAGGGGTTTGACGTCACCGGCTTGCTGCACGAGGGGCGGACAGGCCGCTCTTCCACCGAGTTCCAAACCGCGGCTCGGTTTCTGGTGCGTCGACACAGGAGGGAGAAAGGTCATGAGAAGCTGGCGGAGAAACAGCATGGGACAACGAAGCGTCGCGGGGCTGACGGCAGTGTGGCTCGTTGCCGGCGTCGCCGTGGGCGTGGTCGCTCAGCAACCGCCGGCTGCCGAGAAACCGGCCCAGAAAACAACGGCCAAAGCCGCGTCGCAGCCAGCGGCCAAACCGGCGACCAAGAAACCCAAGGCCGGTCCGGCTGCGGCTGCGCCGACCAAGTCGGCTCAACCGTCGACGCAGCAGAAAGCCAAACAACCGAAAAAGCCTCAGGCAAAGCCGTCGACTCCAGCCGCTCCACCGAAACCCGTGGGGCTTGCGGGCATTTGGCCGACGGAAGTGCCGAAGGGTTTGACGGCCGAGCAGTTCGGTCGGCTGGGCAAGTCGTGGGCGGAGTGGAGTCGCGAGGCAGCGGCCGAAGTGGCCCGCCTGTACCAAGACCTTCCGTCCGACTTGGCCGGTCAGCGCGAGCTGCTCGACCAACTGCGCTACCGGCTGTCGGTCATGGAAGCGGCGTTGAGCGACTCGCGCTACGCTCCCATTTTCGACCCGTTGGTGGCCTTGCACGGGCGGCTGAGCCGCCGGGTCGACGTGGCCCAGGCCGTGCTGGACGTCCTCTACCAAGACCCGCTCGCTGAAAAGAAAAAACAAGTCCGGGCGGCAGCCGAGCGGCTGGCCGAGGAACTGGAAAACCTGCGTCAGAAGCTGGCCGCCTACGTCGGCGGTGACGGGTGGGTCGCCTACGTCGGGGTCGACAAACTGCTGCGGGTGGCCGAAGCCGCGGACCTGTCGCCGGAGACGCTGGCCGAGCTGAAAGCGGCCGACAAACGCTTGAAGCCCGACCAGCCGTCGCTCAACGAAGAGCAACGCCAGTTCCTGGCCGGAGCGTTGTTCGACGGCGTGCGGCAGGCAGTGTCCGCCTACCTGAAGGCGGCTCAACTGCCCGTCCGGCGTCCCACCCCGAAGGACGAACAACAGCTGCGGAGTCGACTGCGCGAGCTGGTGGCGGCACTGGAAGACTACGAGCAAAACGCCTCGTCGGCGGCGGAGAAGAAAGTCCGGCAACTCTACGCTGCCCTGCAAGGCAACAAGGTGTACGCGGTCGGTCCGTTGGTCGACGCCATTCGCCGCCACTACCTGAACTACAACCTGCAGGTCGTGGCGTCGGAGCAGTTCTTGAATCGGTTTGTCGAGCAGGAGCGGGAAGACAGCGGGCCGGTCGACGACTGGATTTTGGGAGCCAAGGTGTACGGCCAGCAGTGGACCCGCTCGCGAGCGGCGCTGGACCTGAAGCCGAGCGACAACGAGGCTTTGTTCGAAATTACTTTGCAAGGCGTCACCGAAAGTCAGACCCAAGGGCTGACCGACCAGGCCACCATTTACACGTACGGCTACCACCGCTTCTGGGCGAACAAGACGGTTCACTTCGACGGGCTGAAGTTCACGACGGAAGAGGCTCGCATTCAGGTTCAACCCATGAACCAGACCACGGGCGCGTCGACCCGCTACAACGGCGTGCCCATTCTGGGCGGAGTGGCTCGGAACATCGCCGTCCGTGAAGCGGAGCGACGCCGCCCGCTGTCGGAGGCGGAAGCGGCCGAGCGGGTCAAGCGGCGGGTCCTGCCCGAGTTCAACGCCGAGGTCGAGAAACAGTTCACCAAGGCCAACGAGCAGTTGCAGAAGAACCTGTTTCCGACGCTCAAGGAGCTGAAACTCTTCCCGACGGCGTACCAGTACCGTACCACCGAGGACGCTTTGTTCGTCCGCACGCAGTTGGCTGGACCGGACGAGTTGGCCGGCGGTTTGCCGAACCCGACCGTCACGGCCGACGGTGGTGCGGTCGTCCACATTCACGAAAGTCTGGTCAACAACGCGTTGCGTCGCTTGAACTTGGCCGGACGAACGGTCACCGACCGTGAGCTGGTCAAGGAAATCGAAGACGCGCTTTCGAAAATGCTCGGCCGGCCGTTCCACTTCGCCAGCGTGGGCGAGGCGAAAGGGCCCAGCCAGCCGGAAGCTCCACCGACCACGTTCGTCTTCGACAAGACCGACCCCATTCGCGTCCGCTTCCAGGACGGACAGGTGCTGCTGACCATTCGGACGGGCATCAAACAAGAGGAAGGCAAGGAAGACATTCCGACGCAAATCATTACGGTTCCGATTCGCTTCGAAATTCAAGGCGACCAGTTGGTCATTACACGCGGCGGGGTCAAGGTGGCTCCGGTCGAGCGGCCGCCGAACCGGTTCAAGCAAATTGCCCGAGCCGGTGTGGTGCGGAAGAAGGTCGAGCTGGCCATGCCCGAACGAACGACCGACCGCTTCCTCCACATTCGCCGCAGCGGCCAGGAAGAGCCGGTCGAGCTGGCCATTCGAGACATTCGAGCGGTCGACGGGTGGCTGAGCGTGGCGTTCGAGTAGGCTCGACCCGGTTCTGCCACCGTTCGTCCGGCCTGTGGGAGCGGTGAGTTCCCGGCCTCTGGTCGGAGGACGGACGCGGCCGGCGGCCTGATTGGACGTCGCAAACGGCGTCGCGAAAAAGTCGTCCCGCCTGCCGCAGCCGGCTGCCGCGACGCTTTCGGTCGGAACCAAAGCGTGCCAGCCCGAAGCTCCACGCACTCCGGAACCGACCGCTCGACCCGACGTCGGCTCGCCAAGGCGTGCCCGCCGCAAGTGCCAACGCTCCGTGTGCGAGCTGGGCCGCCCGTCCAGCGGTCCGCTCGCGCCGGCCCATGCTTCCCCGTTTGGCTTCGCGGTCGTTTTGTCTTGCAAGGAGCAGCACAATGAGAACCGTGGTTGGGCACTGGTTGGCGTGCGGACGGCCTGACGGCCGTTCCGGTGGGCTCCTGTGGAAGGCAGCCGCCCTGTGCGTGGCCGCGTTGGGAGCGACCGGTTGGGCTGCCGGTCCCGACGCTTCGCCGGAAAAGTCGCTGGCGCAGCAAGTGGTCCGGCTTTCCGGCCGCTCCGGCGGACTGCTCGTGCACGTCGGTTGCGGTGACGGCCGACTGACCGCCGCCCTTGGCGTCAGCGACCGTTTCGTGGTGCAAGGTCTGACGTCGGACCGTCGGAAGCTGGAGCAGGCACGGAAGAACGTTCGAGCGGCGGGCGTCTACGGGCCCGTCTCGGTCGACTGGTTCGACGGCCGCACGCTGCCGTACGTCGACAACCTGGTCAGCGTGCTCGTGGTCGGGCCGGGCGTGAAGCTGGAGCGGTCGGAGACGCTGCGGGTGCTGGAGCCGTTGGGAGCGGCGGTGAAGCTGACGGGCGACGGCCAGGCCGAGCTGTGGCTGCGCAAGCCGTGGCCCGAACCGCTCGACCAGTGGACCCACTACCTGCACGACTCGACCGGCAACCCGGTCTCGCAGGACCGCGTCGTCGCACCGCCTCGCTCCCTCCAGTGGACCGACGGCCCGCTGTGGGCTCGCAGCCACGGTTGGACGCCCAGCGTCAGTGCCCTGGTCACGGCGGCCGGCCGCGTCTTTGCCATTTGCGACGAAACACCCACCGGAGCCGACGCCACGCTGCCCGACCGCTGGCGTTTGGTCGCTCGCGACGCCTTCAGCGGCGTGGTGTTGTGGAAACGACCGATTCCCGAGTGGGGCTCGCGAGCCTTCAGCGGCACGCCCGACTGGGGCGGCAACGGCGTCACCGGCCGCTTCACCATGCCCCACAACGTGGCCAAGCGGCTGGTGGCGGTCGGCGACACGGTGTTCGTCACGCTGGGAGCCACCGCTCCCGTCACCGCACTGGACGCCGCCACCGGAAAGGTCCGACGCGTCTACCAACAGACCGAGCGGGCCGACGAGCTGGTCTGCGTCGACGGTCGCCTGGTCGTCTCGCTCAACCCGGTCCGTCGCGACGGCGAGCGAGCGCTCGACAAAACCGTCCTCTGCCTCGACGCCGAAACCGGCCGGACGCTTTGGAAACGCGGCCCGTTCACGGCCGTCTGGGACACCCGGTTTCAAGACCCCTTCGGACGGGTGGACCTTCTGGCCGGAGACGGCCACGTCTTCCTCCTGACCGAACAGTCCGTCGTGTGCCTCGACTTGGACACCGGCCGAACGGCTTGGCAAGTGCCCCGACCCGCTCTTCCCGAAACGGCCGACCGGCGTTTGGGCTTTTCGGGCGTCTACGAGTACCGCTTGGCCGTGCTGCTGTACCACAACGGCGTGCTGCTGCTGTTGCAGCCGGAGCCGGAGTACCCGCACACGTACCACACCATGCCCGGCACGCTCTACGCCTTCGACGCCGCCACGGGCCGACTGTTGTGGAAGCACCGTTACGGCGGCTGGGGCCACACCACGCCGCCCGACGCCTTCGTCATTGGCGACCGCGTGTGGGTCCACGACCACGTGCCGGCCGAGTTCGACCCGGCGCCGGCAAACGGCGTCCGGCCCAAGTACCCGGAAAAAGTCGACTACGCCGTCATTGCCCTCGACCTGCGCACCGGCCGGCAACTGGAGCGAATTTCGACTCGCGACATTTTCGGCACCGGACACCACCACCGCTGCTACCGGAACAAGGCCACGGTGCGTTTCTTGTTGTCCAGTCGACGCGGCGTGGAGTGGGTCGACTTGAAGACCGGCACCAACTACGTCGACCGCTGGGTGCGAAGCGGCTGCACGCTCGGCTACGTGCCGGCCAATGGACTGCTCTACGTCACGCCTCACCCGTGCCAGTGCTACATTGAGTCCAAGCTGAAAGGGTTCAACGCGCTGGCACCGAACCGGCGGCCAGGGCGGCCCGGAGCGCAGCCGGCTGGCGTCGGTGAGCAAGCGAACCCGCAGTCGGCGGCGACGGCCGGCGCGTCTTCGGCCCGAACGCCGTTCGGCAACGCCGGCGCGAGCCACGCCCGCTCCGCGTTGGCCCGGCAAGACGACCGGCTTGAGCGCGGACCGGCCTTCCAGCGGGTCAACGCGGCGACGGACGGACGCTCGCCGGACAGCGGCTCAGACGCCGGCCGCCGCTCGTTCGAACGCACGCCGCTGGTCCGACCGGTCTCGCTCAGCACCGCCGTGGCCGCCGAGGCCCACACGAGGAGCCAGTCCGACTGGCCGACCTACCGGCACGACCCGCAACGCAGTGGAGCGACCGAAGCCGAGGTGGGAACCAAGCTGCGGCGGCTGTGGACGGCCGACGTGGGCGGACGGCTCAGCGCGGTCACCGTCGCTGGCGGACGCGTCTACGTGTCGGACGTCGACGGCCACCGCGTCGTCGCCTTGGACGCCCAGACCGGCCGGCCGCTGTGGGAATTCTCGACGGGCGGCCGAGTCGACTCACCGCCCACCGTCTGGCAGGGCCTCGTCCTGTTCGGTTCGGCCGACGGCTGGGTGCAGTGCGTCGAAGCGGAGACGGGCGAGTTGGTCTGGCGGTTTCGAGCGGCTCCGGAGGACCGACGCGTCGTCGCGTTCGGCCAGGTCGAGTCGGCCTGGCCGGTGCCGGGAGCGGTGCTGCTGCACCAAGGCCTGTGCTGGGCGGCCGCCGGGCGTTCGTCCTACCTGGACGGCGGAATTCGGGTCTTCGCGCTGGAGCCGAAGACCGGACGGGTCGTCCGAGAACGAACCGTCTACAGTTTCGACCCAAAGACGGGCCAGCCGCCGGCCAGCGACGCCTTCCGACTTCCGGGAGCCCTGAACGACGTGCTGGTGGCCGGGCAGTCCGACGTCTTCCTGCGGCACTTGAATGTTTCGGCGGGCTCGAAGCCGGTGCTGACCGGGGCCGAGCGGCCGCCTTCCCGCTCGCCCCACCTCTACTCGACCGCCGGCTTCCTGGACAGCTCGTGGTTCAACCGGACCTACTGGAGCTACGGGCCGGCCCGCACGACCGGTCTGCTCGTGCTGGGCGGAACCGTCGACGGCCAGCCGGTGGCGTACGGCGTCGAGGTTTACAAAGGCCGAGGAGCCAACACGCTGTTCCGGCCCGGAGCGGGCTGGTACCGAGTGCTGTGCTTGTCGACGGCCAAGAGGGCCGGACTGCGAGCGGACAGTCGGGCGCGTCGAGGTCGAAGCCGGCGGCAGTCGCTCGCCCTCTGGCAGAAGGTCGTGCCGGTCCGCGTGACGGGACTGGTGCGAGCCGCCAACCGGCTGCTGGTGGCCGGACCGCCCGACGTGGTCGACCCGAAAGACCCGTACGCCGCGTGGGAAGGACGTCTGGGCGGACGACTGCTGGTGCTGGACGCCCAAACCGGCGACGTGCTGGCCGAGCACAAACTGCCGGCCCCGCCCGTCTGGGACGGCTTGGCCGTCGTGCGCGGAAAGGTCGTGGCGTCGCTGCAAAACGGGCAAGTCGTGTGTTTGACGGCCGAGTGAACCGGCCAGCGAACAAGGGCCGACGACGAAGGTGCCGCGCCCAGCACGTCGCGTTTTTGCGCGGGTCCGGGGCTTGCGTGCCCCGAGCCGTTTCGGAACGAGCTTGGGGCGGGCACGCAGTCGTGGACGCTTCGCATGAACACGCAGTCGCGGACGCTTCGGGCTGGCACGCAGTCGTGGACGGTCCGGACGAGCTCGAGCCTCCGCCGTCACTGGCCCGTCCGGCGGAACGCGGCCAGCTGTCGAACCTGGCCGACCAGGAAGTCACGCAGCTTGACCGAGAATTCGTCGCCCAAAGCCAGCGTGGTCAGCCAGTACGCTGCGGCGGCCGTGGGAGCCGCGTAGAAAGTCGACAAGCGGCCGCCCAGCGAAACGACGGCCCAAGCCACCAGCAGACCGACGGCGGTCCCCAGCGCGTACTGCCAAACCGACCGCCCCAAACCGTTCAACGTTCGCCACCCCCACCGCCTCAGAACCAGTCCGAGCAACGTCAGGCTGTTGGCCAGGTAGTAGAACGACGTCGCTGCGGCAATGGCCGGCACCCCCCAACGCGGTGTGCAGGCCACCTTCAGCACAGCTCCCAGCGTAAACCCGCACGCTCCGACCAACATGGGCAGCGTCGTGTTGCCAACCGCGTAGAAAACCTTCGACGCCACCTCACCCACTCCCGCGCCCCAAAGCGTGCCCAAGTAAATGACCAGCAGACCGGCCACGGCCGCCGTGTCTTCCGGCCGGAAGACGCCCCGTTGGAACAGGTCTCGCACCAGCGGACGGCTGAAGGCCGCCAGACCGAACGTGACGGGAACCAAGACGTAGCAGAGGAAGCGAAAGGCGTGAGCCATTTCCGCTCGCAGTCCCTCGCTGTCGTGCAGCGACGCGTGCTTGGCCAACGCCGGAAAGGCCACCACCGACAACCCGCTGGTTCCCAGCACCAACAGCGCGTTCAGAATCCGCCACGCGTAACCCAGGTGCGAAAGGTTCCCCTCCGGCAGGGACGACGCCAAGTAGCGGTCCACCAGCGGGTCCAGCTTGTAGTAGGCCGCTCCCAGCACCAGCGGCGCGGCCAGCCGGAGCCAGCGCCCCGTGCCGCTGTCCCAGCGTAGGGACATGAGCGTCCCGTGTCGCAGCAACACGCCCGACTGCAGGACCACACCGACCGCCGACCCCAGCAGCACGCCCCACGCGACGGAAAAAATGCCGTCCGCGTCGTGCCGCCAGAGAATGAAGACGACCGTCAGCGCCGAGCCGACCAGCGTGGCCGCTTCGGGCGTCCCGAAACGACGGCTCCCGTGGTTCACCGCCTGCACGACAGCCAGCAGGCCGTTTGTCACCACCAGCCAGACCAGAATGCGAAACAAGGAGACGGCCAGCTCGAACCGACGGCCCTCAAAACCCGGCAACAACACGCCGACCACCCGCGCAGCTTGCCAGCCCGCCACGCCGGCCACGGTCAGGCAGAGCAGTCCGACCAGCGCCAGGGCGTTGCCTACCAGCGTCCACGCCGCCCGCTCGCCCGCCCGCTCACGCCGCGACACGAAAACCGGAAGGAACGCGTAAGGGACGCTGCCCGTCAGCACCAAACTGACGACCGTCGGAAAAGCCAGCACGGCCACAAAGGCGTCCATGTCCGCTTGGGCGCCGAAGTACTTGGCCAACAGCACCTGCAAGACGAACTGCACCAGCAGCCGCGCAAGCGACAGGCCGCTCACCAGCGAAATCGACTTCAGCGAGCTTTCGACCTGACCCATGAATTGCCTGTCCCGTTTTCTGTCGGCTGCCGGCGGGCTGCGGACGCTCCGGGCGACGAGAAACTTGAGGGTGTCCGGGAATTCCTCGGCGTTTCTCCAGGGACTCGCGGGTCTTGGACCGACCGGACGCGTCTTCTTGAGCGGGCCTCGAGACGCCAAGCTTCAGCGGCCACGACGGAGCGTGGCCCTCCGGTGTCGAGGGACGCGGTCCTTCGCGTCCGCGCCGCGCGTCCCGAATTCTGAACCCCGAATTCCGAACCGACGGCGGCCACGACGGAGCGTGGCCCTCCAATTCCCGGACACCCTCAGAAAGTTTAGAAAGTTTACACCACGGCCGACTCGGGCGGCAGGCCGTTGCCCGACCGAGGGCCTCGTGGCCGAGTCGGCCAGCCAAAGGTTGGTCCAGACGCCGTTCCGCGGCTACACTGAGTCGGGCCGCACAAGACAACGTGGTGTCGGGCTTGAGACAACGCGGTGTCGGTCGTGGTCGGTCCTGGCCGCTCGCGTCCGTCAGCCCCGCGTGCTCTCACCGTTTCGCGAGAAAAGGCGAGCCGTGTCGCAACCTGTTCGAGTCGTTTTCGCCGTCGGCTCCTTGGCCGGAGGCGGTTCGGAAAAACAAGTTCTGCGAATTCTGCAGCACCTGGACCGTACTCGGTTCCGCCCGTTCCTCTACTTGATTCAGCGGGAAGGGGAGCTGCTGGAGCGGTTGCCGGACGACGTGCCGGTGCGAGCGTACTGGAGCGAGCGGAGGGCGCCGCCAGTCAACTGGCCCGGCCGTCTGCACACCAGCCAGGTGCGTCACTTGCAACAAGTCTTGGTGGACTGGCAGGCCGACGTGCTCTACGACCGCACTCTGCCCATGGCTCTGGTGACGGGGCCGGCGGCCGCGCGAGCGGGCGTGCCGCGCGTGTCGGTCGTTGTCAGCGACCCGCAGCAGGACTTTGCCGCGTCGGCCGGCCGCTTCAAGCTGCTCAAGCAGCGCCTGCTGCGACGGGCTTACCACCAAGCGGCTTGCGTGGTGGCCGTGTCGGAGGGCGTACGCCGCTCGGTCCTGCAACGCTACCGACTTGCGCCCGAACGGGTCGTCGTTCTGCCGAACCTGTACGACTTCGACGAAATGGACCGGTTGGCCGAACAGCCGACCGTCCGCCTGGCTCCCGGACACTTGCACGTTGTGGCCGTCGGACGGCTGCAAGCCGAGAAAGGCTTCGACGTGCTCCTGCGGGCGTTCCAGCACTTGCAGGCGGCCGCGCTGCCGGCTCCGGTTCAACTGCACCTGCTCGGCTCTGGCCCAGACGAGCCTCACCTGAAACAGCTCGCCGGTGAACTGGGCTTGGCCGACCGAGTCCACTTCCACGGTTTCCAGCACAACCCGTACGGCTTTCTTCGGCAAGCGAGCGTGTTCTGCTTGTCGTCGCGCTACGAGGGTTTTCCGAACGTGCTGGTCGAAGCCCTGGCCTGTGGAACGCCCGTGGTCGCGACCGACTGTCCGAGCGGGCCGCGAGAAATTCTGGCCGACGGCCGGTTCGGACAACTGGTGCCGGTGGACGACGCGCCCGCGCTGGCAAAGGCTTTGGCTGGCGTCTTGACAGACGCGGAGCGAGCTCGGGCCGTCGCCGCCGAGGCGCGAAAGCACGTCCGGAGCGCCTACGACTTGCGCTCGTCGCTGGCCCGGCTGGAACAGCTCCTGAGCGACGTGGCCAGCGGCAGGGAGCCCTCGCGCGGAACGGTCCCGGCAGCGGAAGAACGTTGACGGACCGCAGTGGTCCAACCCGGGAAGACTCGGTCAGCCGTCCAGGACCCACCCCTTTCGGTACGTCGGCCGAATCAGCTCCGACGCCTCCGGGCAGTTCTTCGCCGTCAACGTCTTCGGGTCCCACTCCAACTTCTGGCCGACGCGGAAGGCGACGGTTCCGAGCAAGTTGTGCTCAATCAGCTTGCCCGAGTACTCGAAGTTGCACAGCGTGGGCGAGCCGGTCTTGGCCGCTTGAATCCACTCCTGGTGGTGTCCCACCGACGGCTTCAACCAAGGCTTCGGCGGTTCGAAGTCCTTGAACTTCTCACGAGGCAACAGCTCGCGTTTGCCGTAGTCGGCCAAGAGCATGCCGTCGTCGCCGACGAACAGAATGCCCTTGTGCAGTTTCGTAATGTCGACGTCCGGCACCTTCACCTTCGGACGCTGAATGCCGTCGTACCAGTGAAGGGTGAGCGGGGGCATGTCGCCGCGTGCCGGGTGCTGCCAGTGCACCACCAACCACTCCGGGTACGTCTCTTTTCGCCGCGGGTGTCCTTCCGCTTCCACCGAAACCGGGTCGCCCAGCTTCAGCGCTGCAAACGGCCAGTCAATCAAGTGGCTGCCCATGTCTCCCAGGCACCCGTTGCCAAAGTCCCACCACTGCTCCCAGGTCACGCACCCGGGCAAGTAACGCGGGTGGTAGGGACGCCACGGAGCCGGTCCCAGCCACAGGTCCCAGTGCAGGTACTCGGGCACGGGCGGAGTCTCCTTCGGACGTTCGCCGTCCTTCAGTCCGCGGCGACCGCACCAAACGTGGACTTCACGCACCGGACCAATCGCCCCCGACTGAATCAACTCGACCACCCGCCGGAAGTTGTCGGTGGCGTGCATTTGCGTGCCCATTTGCGTCGCCAGACGGTGCTTGTTCGCTCGGTACTTTTCCTGCATGACCCGAGCTTCGTAGACGCAGTGCGCCAGCGGTTTCTCGCAGTAAACGCTCAGCCCGCGGTTCATGGCCCACACGCTGGCAAAGGCGTGCGTGTGGTCGGTGGTGCTGACGACCACAGCGTCCAGGTCCTTCTGGTCCACCAGTTTCCGCCAGTCAATGTAGGTCTTGGCCTTGGGGTGCTTTTGAGCCGCCTTGGCCAGACGGCGTTCGTCCACGTCGCACAACGCAACAATGTTCTCGGTGCTGACCGACCGCGTGTTGGCTGCACCCCGTCCAGCCACACCAATGATTCCGATGTTGAGCTTTTCGTTCGGCGACCGGCTTTCACGGGCAAGGCTGCTTGCCGAGACGAACAGCCCAACGCCCAAGCCGCCGGCCGACTGGAGCACTTGCCGACGAGTGACGCGGGTCTTCATGGGTTCTGCCTCCTGGTCGTGTTGCCTTTCACAGCCGTCGAAAAGTCGCTCGTGCCGAAACGCCACTGGTGCCGACACGCACGCCGGCCCGGACCGTCGAGAGCCTTCCTGACGCACCGCCGGGCGTTCTGCCAGCGGCCCGCCGAAGCAGTCCGTCGTGGAGCGCCGTCTACCTTACGTCGGCTGAACGCCGGAGTGCAAGCCAGCGCCGCAGCGGCGACCGAGTGAGGGTCTTCACGTCGCGTCCCTCGCGTCGACGCCCCGCCGTCCGTTTGACCCGTTCCCCCCTTCCGACGCGGTTGCAGGTCCACGGGAGCCCGTGTAAGTTGAACCCCGCTCGCGTTGCCGGCCGGTTCGTCGGCGGGCAGCTCGTTCGCCAAAGCCCGCCCGCAGGAAACAGTCCGGCCGAGCCAGCCGGCGGGTCGAAACAGACGGCCGGTCGAAACAACCGGTTCGGCCTGCCGCGAGCGGGCTCGAGCGGAAGTCCAACAACCGGCGAGCTTTCTCCGGCGGAGTCCGAACAAGGACACAACGCGTCCGAAGCAACCAACCACCGAAGCGACACACGTCAGGTACAACAGGAGGACCGGGGGCATTGAGCCATGAGGCGAGTCGACACAGAACACCGTTCACGCTGTTTTCACAAGTGCGGCTTTGTCTCGGCCGCGTGCTTCGCGGCCCTTGTCGGTTTCCAACTGTGGGTGTCCGCGCTCCCGACACCGGCACAAGCGGCTGAAGCAGCCGGCTCGCAGCGCCGCAACGTCGTGCTCATTCTGAGCGACGACCACCGGTACGACTTCCTTGGCTTTCTGCCGCAAGCCCCCGAGTGGCTCGAGACGCCGAACCTGGACCGAATGGCCCAGCAGGGAGCCTACTTGCAAAACGCCTTCGTCACGACTTCGTTGTGCTCCCCCAGCCGAGCTTCCATTCTGACCGGTCAGTACATGCACCGACACCACGTGGTCGACAACCAGCGGCCCGTGCCGCCCGGAACCGTTTTCTTCCCTCAATACTTGCAAAAGGCGGGTTACACCACCGCGTTCATTGGCAAGTGGCACATGGGTCACGAGAACGACGAGCCGCGTCCGGGCTTCGACCATTGGGTCAGCTTTCGCGGTCAGGGAACGTACTTCGACCCGGTGTTGAACGTCAACGGAAAGCGTCGGCAGTTCTCCGGCTACACCACCGACGTCTTGACCGACCAGGCACTGCAGTGGCTGCGGGAGGGACGCGACAAGTCGAAGCCGTTTTTCCTCTACCTGTCACACAAGTCCGTCCACTACCCGTTTCAGCCCGCCCCCAGACACCTGGGCCGCTACCACGGCAAGAAAATCGGCTACCCCGAAACCATGGCCAACACGGAGCGGAACTACCAGACTCAGCCTCACTGGGTACGGGAGCGACGCTACAGCATTCACGGCATTGACCACATGGAAACGGGCGCCTTCGACAAAGACCCCGTCCCCGACTTCGACGACCTTTACTGGCGCTACTGCGAAACGGTCCACGGACTGGACGAGAACATTGGCCGACTGCTCGACTACCTCGACCAAAGCGGCCTCAGCCGAAACACCGTCGTGCTGTACCTGTCGGACAACGGCTTCGAGCTGGGGGAACACGGTTTCTACGACAAGCGAGACGCTTTCGAGCACTCCATTCGCGTGCCGCTGCTGGTCTACGCCCCGGGACTGGTCCGCCCGGGAACTCGCGTCTCCCAAATGGTGCTCAACATTGACATCGCTCCGACCATTCTCGACTTGTGCGGCGTCCAACCGCCTCAAGGACAAATGGACGGCCGCTCCTTCTTGCCGCTGCTGCTCGGCCAGCGTCCGAAGTGGCGGGACCATTTCATTTACGAGTACTACTGGGAGTGGAATTTTCCCGCCACGCCGACCATGTTCGCCATTCGAACCGACCGGTACAAGTACGTCTACTACCACGGCGTCTGGGACTGGGACAGTTTCTACGACCTGCAGACCGACCCCATTGAACGGCACAACTTGATCAACGTCCCGGCCTACCGAGACCAAATTGAACGGCTGAAGGCTCAGTTGTTCGACGAACTGGAGGCAGCGGGCGGGCTGGTCATTCCCGTCCGGCCGCCGAAAGGCGAGCGTCTGGACCAGCGGAAACTGAAGCGGTGAGCGGGGGCCCGCCGCACTTGCCGGTGAGGCGTGGTCTTCGCTCGCCGTCGCGGCCTTTGCCCGGGCGGAGCCGTTAGCGGAGCGGGAGGCCCGCGGCCTCGGTTGACCGCGCGAGGCTCTCGTGGTCGGGAAAGGCAAGCACGGGGGCGTGCTGGACGCGGTTGGGGCTCGAAGCGGCTTGTCATTTTCGACAATTCCGGCCCAGGTGGTACGGGCGGTTCTGTGGTTTTCTGCCGAGCTTTTCTTTTTCGCTGGCTGACGCCCACCACGCACAGCAGGACCGAGCAGAAAAGCCAGAAAGTGCTTGACGGTGGTTGGGCAATAGACGATTCTAGAGAAGGCCGAGCGGCGTCTTCGGAGCTTTTCTGCGCGTAACCCGACGTGGCGAAACGCTTTCTGTCGAGTGTGCCGCTGGGGCAGTTTGTCAGGGTTCGAGTGAGTTTTCCGGTGACGGCCGCGGCGAGCCGTGGTTCGAGTCGGCTCAGTGCTGTTCAAGGCTTTCCGGAAGCCTTTTGCCAAGGCGGCTGGGGTCAACCGGTTGGCAAGGAGACGTTTGCAATGCGAGCAATCGCTAGGGCATTGGGCGTGCGAGTTGGGTGGGTCGCCGTGGGCGCTGCCGTCCTGTGGTTCCTTTGTGCGGCGGCCGTCACAACGACGCTGGCAGACGACGTGGCAACGGCCCGCAGTCAGGTGCAGGCTCACATTCAAGCCGGCGAGTTTGCCGCGGCTTTGAAAGCCGCCGAACAGGTTTCGGACCCGACAGCCCGCTCGCAACTGATTCGAATGGTCGTGGACGCTCAGGTCCAGGCCGGTGCCTTCGACGCAGCGCTGGCCACCAGCCGTCGGATTCGCGACCGTCGGCAGCAAATGGAGGTGCGGCGAGAAATCGTGGCGCGGCGGTCGTTGGCGGGCGGCCTGACCGGCGCGGACTTTGAGAGCCTCATTCAATTGATCCAAAACGAAACGTCAGGCCCTTGGGAAGAGATTGACGGCTACGGCGGCACCATCGACCAGTTCGAGCAGGGAGTGCACGTCGACCCGAACCGAATGCTGTCGGTGGTCTTGCGCGAGGAACGGTCGCGTCGGCTGCGAGAGCTGGGAGTCGTGGCGCGGCTGGCCGACCTGAACGAGGACGTGGCTCGACCGTCGCCCCTGCGGCTGGTTTCGCTGACGCGGCTGGAGCGGGCGGTGGCGGCCCGACTGGCCGAGGGCAAACCGGTGGTCGAAACCATGAAACGGCTGGCCGGGCTGTACCGCGTCGAGTACGTGTTCGTGTTCCCCGAGCAGGGCGAGGTGGTCATTGGCGGTCCGGCCGAAGGCTGGAAGTACACCGACTCGGGCGACGCCCTCGCCGTCAACGCGAACTGGCCCACGCTTTGTCTCGACGACTTCGTCACCGTCTACCGCGTCTTCAGCCGCGACGACGCTCAAGCCTTCGGTTGCTCCATCAACCCGCGGCGGGAAGGCTTGCAGCGGGTCAAGCGGTTCGTCGAGCTGTCTCGGGCACGCGGCCCGCTGGCGGCCGGAGCGGGCGTGCGGAACTGGGTCCGACAGATTCAGCGGCTTCTGGGTCTGCAGGACATTGAAATTTACGGCGTCCCGGAAGACTCTCGGGTCGCTCGAATCATTGTCGCCGCCGACTACCGAATGAAGTTGATTGGAATCGACAAGCTGAACGGCGGACCGGGCATTCCAAGCATTTTTGACTTGCTGACACCGGAGGAGCAGCGGGCCGGTCGGATTGACGCCTTGCGCTGGTGGCTGACCATGAAGTACGACGCCCTGCTCCACAGCCCCGACCACAACGTCTACCAGATTCAAGGCTCGTCGGTCCTGTGCCGCTCCGAAAACCAGTTCATTTCGGACCAGGGCAAGCAGGTTCCGACGGGCAAGTCGGAGGGCACCAACCGGCTGTTCGCTCAGAACTTCACCGAGCACTACGAGGAGCTGGCTCGACGGGACCCGGTGTTCGCCGAGCTGCAGAACGTGTTCGACCTCTCGCTGGTGGCCGCACTCTTGCACAGAGAAAAAGTCGCCGAACGAGTCGGGTGGGACGGCGGCGTGTTCGCTCCGGGCGGAGCCTACCGTCCGACCAGCTACCCGGTGCCCAAGACAATTCAGTCGGTGGTCAACTACCGTGTGTACCGAGGACGGTACGTCGTCGTTCAGGTGGCGGGCGGCGTTCGAGCCGACGTGGCGTCGGTGGTCAACGACCCGTCCATTGTGAAGTCGGTGAACCGACTGGCCGACCTGAGGCAGTCAGTGCGAGCCGCCGAACTGCCGGAAGGCCGCTGGTGGTGGGACGCCCGTCTGCCCCAACGCTAAAAGACACCGCTCAGACGAACCGACCAACAGCAACCGAGTGCGGAGAGACGCCGGCCAGCAGGTCGGCGTTTTCTTTTTCCGGCGGCCGTCTGTCGCGGCGTCTCGGCCGCCAAGCGACTGCTCCCGCTCGACCGCAACGCCAGCACGCGCCGCGCACGCTCGGCCTGTGGCGGGACAGCCTGGCGCCGACCGTCTTCCTTCTTGCGGCCCTTCTGCTCCCGTTTGCAAGCCCGTTCCGGCTCATCTAGAATGGCCGCCGCTGGCCAGACGCGCCGCGAGGCCGGGCCTTTGTGAGCGGGCCTTGGCGGAAAGCGTTGCTCGTCGTGCAACCAACCGTCCGCCGCGGCGAGCCGTGGCGTTGTCGAACAACCGCAGTCGGGCGGGTGACGGCCGACGGTCGCGACGGAGGCCGCTCCAGCGCGCCGCCGGCGGCGTCGGCTGCGACGAGTTTTCTCCGAGCGTGACGGGACGAGACAGAGGTGACCCACTGAGAGCAGTGCCCCGGTGGCCTTTGTCGCGACGCGAGGCTTTCTCTGTCGCCGAACCAACGACAACAGACACAGCGAGTGCAATGGCGGGACAACCGGGTTCCAGCTCTGGCAAGGCGGAATGGGGACGTTGGTCGGCGTACCGAGCAACTCGGCGCTCGTTCCTCAGCCGGCTCTCTGGCGGGGCATTCGCGCTTGTGGTCAGGCGTTTGACCGCCGCGGCGGCGCGAGTCCAAGGCGATGCCCGCCAGTCGCAACCAGCCGAGGTCGGCGGCTCGTCCCGTCAGCCGTTGTTGGACCCCAAGACGTTTGAGAAAGACTGGTTTTTTTTCTCAGCCGAGCCGACAGTGAAGCGGGCGGACGTGTGGGTCCTGTCGACGCAGGGCGGCTCCACCCTGCTCCAATGCCGCGGGAAAGGCAAACCGTTTGGGTACGTCCGGACCGTGCGAGCGTTCCAGAACTTCCGCTTGGGACTGCAGTGGATGTTTCCGGACGACGAAAACGGCAACAGCGGCGTGCTGATTAACACCGACGCCGTCGGCACTTCTCGCACCGCTGGCGACAAGATTTGGCCTCGAGCCATTCAAATCCAACTGCACCGCCCCAAGGCGGGCAGCGTTTTCCCCAGCGGAGGCGCCAAGACGGACAACACACTGGACGTCAAGAACCTGTCGAAGCCGCTGGGACAGTGGAACACGGGGGTCATTGTTGTCCGCGACGGCACGTTGACCGCCACAATCAACGGACGAATGGTGGGCAAGGTGACCGGCTGCGTCCCGGACCACGGAAGCATTGCCCTGCAGTGCGAAGGGTCGAACGTCTACTTTCGCGACCTCTGGATTGAGCCGCTTCCGCCAGTGCCGAAAGCTTCGCCCGAGACCGGCTCCAAAGCTCCGTGACCACTGCCCGCTCCGGACCGCCGCTCACTGCCTGGTGGCAGCCCGTCGACGGTCGAGACGACGCCGTGCAAAGCTGCGGCGTTTCTGCTTGGACGCAAGGTCGTGCGGACGCGAGACCACTTCCAGCGACGGCAGTCCACTCACACCGGCTCCCCGTGCCGCTCGCACAGTTGACGGAGTAACGTCAACGAGTAAATGCCTCCGCCGTGCCCGTCGCTGAAGGAGATGGCGTACGCGTAGTTTCCGACCGGTTCCATGGCCGTGGGCCGCACGCCAGCCCACGTTTGGAGCGGCTGGGGCGGCTCGTCTGACATCGACCGCCGAGTTCGGCACGTGGCGCACGGACAAAATTCGCGCACCACTTCCCACCGAACTCGGAAGCTCCGTCCGTCACTCCAGCGAATCGTCAGCGTGTCCCCTCGGCTCTGCAGGGCCGTTGGACGCAACTCGAACTGCTGGTCTGCTGCCATTCCGCTTGTCCTGTGACATTGGCACGCCGGCCGCCGAGCCTTTGCGCTGCGCTCCGTCGGCCACGAGGGGCGCAGGTCCGACCACGCCCTCGACCCGCCGCAGCCGCCCGGCCTCAGGCGCCCTCGCCCACCGCTCAGTCGGCGTCTTCGGTGTCTCGAGTGTCGATGTCCGGCGGTCCCTTCAAGTGCTCCTTAACGTCCAGCGGCGGCAAGGTGAGCACTCGGTAGAGGCAAAACCCAGACAGCCCCAGCACAAATCCGACCGAAACGAGCATCATGAGCCAGCCACCCAAAGTCATGCCGCATTCTCCCCTTGCAGCGGCTTCGTTGTCGTTTTACAGCTCAGCAAACCGCCCCTCTTTTTCCCACCTCTTCCCGGCAATGTGGACTAACAACAGGAAAAACACAAACAAGACCAGAATGAACAGAATGCTCTGGAACACGACCGGGTCCTGAGAAATCCTCGAAATGTAGCCAGGCTGGACCGTACCGTCTGCCAGTTTCTTGTCCGGCAGCTTGTCGTAACAAAACAGCAAGAAAATGACGCCCAGGTAATACGGAGTCACGTACTTCAAAATCCATTGCACCGCGCGAGGAATGCGAATGTGAGCCCCTCGGTGCAGCTCTTCATGCCCCTTTTCAATTCCCAGCGCCCACGCGTACATGGCCGACTGAACCATGGCCAAGACGTAAATCAGCGTTGTCCCCACCCAGAAGTCGAAGGTGTCCAGGGCCAGCATGTTCTCCGAAAAATAGACGACGTAACTCGCTCCTACGGCCGTCAGCGCCCCGAGCAGCGTCACCGACGCGTGCCGCTTCAGCCCAAACCCTTCTTCCAAAAAAGCAATGACCGGCTGCAGCATGGAAAGACTGCTGGTAATGGCTGCCAGAAACAGCATGAAAAACCACAGAAACCCGAAGAGGCGTCCGTAAGGCATCAGGGCGAACACGTTCGGCAAAGCGTTGAAGCCCAAGCCGAACGTACCGAAGGTCCCGGCTGCCGCCCCGAGGAAAACAAACGCCGCCGGAACCGTAATGAGGCCGCCCAGACACACCTCGAAAAACTCGTTCATGCTGCTGGCCGTCAGGCCGCTCAAAGCAATGTCGTCGTCCCGGTTTACGTAACTTGCGTAGTTAATGATGATGCCAAAGCCAACAGACAGGCTGAAAAAGATTTGGCCCGAGGCCGCCAGCCAGGTTTGGGGGTCCCGGAGTTTTTCAAAATGCGGATTCCACATGAAGCCCAGACCGCCCAGAACGGATTGTTCCGGCTTGGCCGGATCCGGAGTGCCCAGGGTCAGCACGCGAAGCAGCACGCACAAGGCGCACACAATCATGAGCGGCATGGCCACCTGGCAAAACGTTTCAATCCCGCGGCTCACCCCGCGGTAAATGAAGACGAAGTTCAGCGCGAACGTGACCGCAAGAATGAGCAGCAACTGGCGGTGCCCCGGCTCGAAGAGAATTCCGTCCTTCGACTTGCCCACAAACGAAGTAAAGAACTCCGTGTAGGCCTTGCTGTCGGAGCCCATCATTAACGTGCCGGTGAAGTAGTGCACGGCGTAGCCCAGACACCACGCCTCCACCACCACGTAGTACATGTAAATGACCGTGGGGACCAATAGGGCTAGCGCACCGAAGTAACGCGCGTACCGGTGTCGCCACAGAACCGAGTAGATTCCAGGAGCCGAATTGAAGCCGCGCGCCCCGCCGTAACGACCCATAGTCCATTCCGCCAGACACAACGGAATGCCGAGGACGAGCAGCGACACAAAGTAGGGAATCATGAACGCGCCGCCGCCGTTCTGAACC
>CAYSAG010000013.1:0-38091 GCA_964428935.1 uncultured Planctomycetaceae bacterium
TCGGGATTCGGAATTCGGGACGGGGGACGGGGGCCGAGCGGCACACGCTGCGTCGTGGTGGCTCCCAACGGCGAACCAAGCACGAAGCGCCAAGCGCCAACCACCGAGCACCGTCCTACCGTGACGCCTCGCCGTCGGTCTCGGGCGACTTCTCCACCGTAGCCAAGGCGCTTTGCAGCTCTTCGGCCAATTGTTCGTTCGGGTCTGGAGGGGGGCTGGCGGAGCGACTCAGCGGCACGTGCCGAAACCGGTAGTTCTCCACGGCCGTGACCTTCCAGCCGTCTGGTCCGCGACGCAAGCGCAACACGGGCTCGGCGACGTAGCCCAACTGCTTCACACGGAAACGGGCCGTGGCCCGACCGTCCTCCACGTGCAGCTCCAGCAACCGGTACGAAAACCCCGGACTGGGGGCCCAGACGACGTTCTGCGAGCGCAGACGTTGAGCGGCCGGGGAGTCGGGGTCGAAGTACTGGAGAGCTCGCGTGCGGTCGCCGGTGAGGACCGCGTCGAGAAAGGCGGCGGCCACGCGGGCCGCCGCTCGGTCGTTCAGCGTTTCGCTCAGTCCGCGAGCGACCAGCCACAGCCCAACGCCAGCCAGGACGCCGACGGCCACTCGCCGGACCAACAGCAAGCCGTTTGGCCTAGGCACTGGGACGCAAGTTCCAGTAGGTGGAAATGATTTCGTACAGGTCGGCCGAGATTTGCACTTCTTCGTCTGCGAAGTCGAGCAGCCACGTTCGCCGGCTCAGCACCGCGTCGGCCAAAGCCTGCGAAATGTCCTTCAGCCGCACGCTGACCATGGGTTCGGCGACCGTCGTCCCGTTGTCGTCCTCGCCTGTGTAGATTCGCAGTCTGGGTCGCATTCGCTCTCCTTCCGTGAAACAGGTCTGGTTGGCAATCCTTCGCCAGTTGAAGCGGTTCGGGGGACACACCGACCTCTGTCGGTTTTCATCGGTCGACGAGCCGCACGTACTTGAGCGGTTTTGCCGAAAATTCCGGCCGCAGCGAGTGAGGATGCGGGATGCGTGACCCGGGACGCGGGACACGGGACCTCCGACACGCACTGTCCTTCCCCGTTCCGCAAAGTTTGTTGTTTCGGCTTTTTCTTTTGGTACCATGTTTGTGAACTTCGTCCATCATGAGGTTTCTCTCGCTCAGGACGGGCAGGTCATGGACGAGCCACCACAGATCAACCTGAAACAGGTTGCCGACGAACTGGGACTGACGGTCGAGCAGGTCGAGAACGTCGTCGCTCTTCTGGACGCAGGCAACACCGTTCCCTTCATTACTCGGTACCGAAAAGAACGGACCGGCAACCTGACGGAGGAGCAGATTCGGGCAGTCCAGCGTCTGGTGACGGCTCGGCGTCGAGTGGCCGAGCGAGCCAGAACCATTCTTCGGCTGATTGAAGCTCAAGGCCGGCTGACTCCGAAACTGCGTCGACAAATCGAACAGGCCGACTCGCTCAAGCGGCTGCAGGACCTGTACCTGCCGTACCGGCCGAAGCGGAAGTCGCGCGCCAACGAAGCACGTCGACGCGGCCTGGAACCGCTGGCCGAACGCATTTGGAAAGGCGAGGTTGCGTGCGAACAGCTCGGCGAGGTCGCTCGAGCCTTCGTCTCGCCCCAGAACGACGTCCCCTCGCCCGACGACGCCTTGCAAGGCGCGGCCGACATTCTGATTGAGCGAATCAGCGACGACTCCGACGTCCGCCAGCTGGTCCGTCACATCATTTGGCGGACCGGGCGGCTGTCGGTTCGAGCGGCGAAGGAAGACGTTCGGGCCGTCCGCGGCTTCGAGAACTACGTCGACTACACCGAGCCGCTCACGCGCGTACCGCCGCACCGCATTTTGGCGGTCAACCGAGGCGAGCGGCTGGGGGCGTTGCGGGTGAAGGTTGAGTGGTGCGTGGACCGCGCCGTCGAACAAACCGTCCGGCACTACGGTTTCCACAAACACCCGTGTCACTCGTTCCTTCGCCGCTGCGTCGCCGACGCGCTGCAGCGGTCGGTGGCTCCGTCGCTGGAGCGGGAAGTGCGACGCGAGCTGACGGAACGGGCGGAAGACCACGCCATTCAGGTCTTTGCCAAGAACCTTCGCAACTTGCTGCTGCAGCCCCCGTTGCCCGGACAACGTGTCTTGGCCATTGACCCCGGGTTCCGCACCGGCTGCAAGGTGGCCGTGCTGGACGAGTGCGGCCAACTGTTGGCGACGGACGTCGTGTACGTCACCGGCTCACAGGAAAAACGCCTGGCCTCGGCCAAGAAGCTGGCAGAGCTGTTGCAGTCGTACGACTGCCGTCTGATTGCCATTGGCAACGGCACGGCGTGCCGAGAGACGGAGGAGCTGGTCAGTCTGACCATCGACCGGCATTGTCCCGACGCGCGTTACGTCATTGTGAACGAAGCGGGTGCGAGCATTTACTCGACCAGCCCGGTGGCTCGAGAGGAGTTCCCCGACTACGACGCCACCGTGCGCGGGACCATTTCCATTGGTCGGCGTCTTCAGGACCCGCTGAGCGAGCTGGTGAAGATTGAGCCGCAGCACTTGGGCGTCGGGTTGTACCAGCACGACGTGAACAAGAGCCGGCTGCGGGAGTCGTTGAACGAGGTGGTCGAGTCGTGCGTCAACTACGTGGGCGTCGACTTGAACCGGGCCAGCGCGTCGCTGTTGCGTTACGTCTCCGGGCTGAACCAACTGATTGCTCGGCGGATTGTCGAGTGGCGGAAGGCTCACGGGCCTTTCCGAAACCGCAGGCAGTTGCTGGAGGTGCCGGGAATCGGTGACGCCACGTTCACTCAGGCGGCCGGCTTCTTGAAGATTGTCGACGGAGACGAACCGCTCGACTCGACGTGGATTCACCCGGAAAGCTACGAGCCGGCGTACAAGTTGCTGGCCAGGCTGGGCATTTCGCCGGAGGACTGGAAGTCGGACGTGGCTCGGCGTGAGGAGCTGCGGGCCAAGCTGGAGGGCTTGGACAAGCGTCGGCTGGCCGAGGAGCTGCAAGTTGGTTTTCCGACGCTGTGTGACATTGTCGACGACCTGCTGCGTCCGGGCCGCGACCCGCGGCAAGACCTGGCCAAGCCGGTGTTCAAGAAAGGCGTGCTGAAACTCGACGACGTGCGCGAAGGAATGGAGCTGACTGGCACGGTTTTGAACGTGGTCGACTTCGGCGTCTTCGTCGACATTGGCTTGAAGAACAGCGCGTTGGTTCACGTCAGCGAGCTGTCGACGCACTACGTCCGCTCGCCGCACGACGTGTTGTCGGTGGGGGACGTGGTGACGGTTTGGGTCCTGTCGGTGGACCGGGAACAACAAAAAGTCTGGTTGACTCGAATTCCGCCCGGAACGCCGCGTGGAGCGTCCACGGCGCGAGCGCGACGCGGGACGTCCCGCACCTCGACCGCTGGTCAGACGCCGTCCTCCTCGGCAGCCGGCAACTCGAACCAAACACGCTCGACCGACGACGACTCGGTCAGCCCTCCGCCCACAACGGCCAGTCCCCGTCGCCACGCTCGCGCACCGGCCAACCGGGACGGAGCAGGGGACGGAAAGGCGTTGGAACGGCCGAGGCCGAACCGGACCACCCGTCGTCCGGCGCCGCAGCTCAGCGACGCGGCAATCGCCGGAAAAGAACCCCTTCGAAGTTTCAGCGAACTGAAAGCCTTCTGGGAACAGCGAGCTCACTGATGGAATCGAAGAGCGTTCGAGCTTTCATTGCCGTGCGAGTGCCGGCGTCGGAGCGTTTGAGGGAGGCTTTGGGCCGACTGTCGGCGCTGGGAAGGGCGGTCAAGACGGTCGAGCCGGACAATTTGCACGTGACGCTGAAGTTCTTGGGCGAAACGAGCAGCTCACTGCTGCCGGCCGTCAGCGACACCATTCGCCACACCGTCAAGGACCAGCCGCCCATGCGAATGCGGCTGGTGGGCATGAGTGCCTTTCCGCACGTCAACCGACCGTCGGTCATTTGGGTCGGGTTGGAGCACGCGGTGCCGCTGATTCACGTGGCCACGCTGCTGGACGGCGAATTGCAAAGCCTGAACTTCCGCCCGGAGGAAAAGGCCTTTCAACCTCACGTGACGCTGGCCCGAGTGAAGAGAAAGCCGCCGCCGCAGTTGAAGTCAATCATTGCCGAGTACCAGGAGGCGGACTTTGGCGAGCTGGTGGTGTCGTCGATTGACCTGTTCCGGTCGGAGCTGCGGCCGGAAGGGCCGGTGTACACCGTGTTGCATTCGGTTCCTCTTTCCGGCCAGTGAGTGACGCACCGGCCGAGGCTGCGGAGGGTGTGGCCCGCCGGCCGGCGCGACGTCGTCCGAGGGCGGACGGTCGTCGACCGTGCGGCCGCTCGGGCGCGGTTGAGGCACGCGGCACGACGCGGAGCCTTACTCCGGGCTCCTGGCGCAGTCGTCCAGCTTCTCTTGCCGGACTCGCTCAGAAAGCCACGGCGCGGCTCCCGCGCAGAGCGTTGTGGTTTGTGGCGGCGACGGCTAAACTTGCAGCTCCGCGGCTGGAACCGTTCAGTCCAACGCTTTCGCGACACCGGGTCCGTCTTGAAGTGAGGGGTCACGTTTCCATGAAACATGTCTTGTCTGCGTTGGTCATGAACCAGCCCGGCGTGCTGGCTCACATTTCCGGCATGCTGGCGTCTCGAGCGTTCAACATTGACAGCCTGGCGGTCGGGGAAACGGAAAACCCGGAGCTGTCTCGGATGACGTTCGTCGTCTCCGGCGACGACCGCGAACTGGACCAGGTGCGCAAGCAACTGGAGAAGATTGTCACCGTTGTCAAGGTGCAGGACTTCTCGAACCAGGAGTACGTGGAGCGGGACCTGATGCTGCTGAAGGTCCGCGCGCAAGGGCCCAAACGCAGCGAAATCCGCGAGTTGGTCGAAATCTTTCGCGGCAAGATTGTGGACGTCAGTCCCGGCCACGTCATGGTGGAAATTTCGGGCACCGAAGACAAAATCGAAGCGTTCATTGAACTGATGCGTCCGTACGGAATCATTGAGCTGGTCCGGACGGGACGAATCGCTTTGCTGCGTTCCGATTCCAGCGTCATGGACGTGGCGGACTCGGAAGCGGACCAGGCGCCGACCGAATCGACGGGCGTCGGGCAGTAGCCATTTCGGCCGCGCTCGCCCTGCCGCCGTAAAGCGGAACGCGAAACTCCTCGGACTTGCACACAGTCCACAACCAGACCGACAGCAGGACAAGGAGAGCATCCATGCCGGCAAAGATTTACTACGAAGACGACGCCGATCTGTCGTACCTGAAGGACAAGACCATTGCCATCATTGGGTACGGCAGTCAGGGACACGCGCAGGCTCAGAACTTGCGGGACAGCGGCTGCAATGTGATCGTAGCCGAGTTGGAAGGGACGCCGAACTACGACTTGGCGGTGAGCCACGGTTTCCAGCCGCTCAGCGCGGCCGAAGCGGCCAAGAAGGCCGACGTGGTCAACATTCTGGTGCCCGACGAGCTGCAGGCGGACCTGTACAAGGCCGAAATTCGAGACAACCTCAGTCCGGGCAACGTGCTGCTTTGCTCGCATGGCTTCAACATTCACTACGGACAAATCATTCCTCCGAAAGGCGTCGACACGGCCCTGGTCGCTCCGAAAGGCCCCGGCCACTTGGTCCGCAGCGAGTACGTTCGGGGCGGCGGGGTGCCGGCGTTGATCGCGTTGGGCGAGGGGGCGTCGGAGCAGACGCGGCAAATCGCTCTGGCCTACGCCAAAGGCATTGGAGCCACGCGGGCGGGCGTCATTGAAACGACCTTCGCGGAAGAGACGGAAACGGACCTCTTTGGCGAGCAGGTGGTGCTTTGCGGCGGCGTCAGCGCTCTGGTCAAGGCGGCGTTCGAGGTGCTGGTGGAGGCGGGCTACCAGCCCGAAATGGCGTACTTCGAATGCCTGCACGAGCTGAAGCTGATCGTCGACCTGTTCTACGTAGGCGGCCTGAACTACATGCGGTACAGCGTGTCGAACACGGCGGAGTACGGCGACTACACGCGCGGTCCGCGGATCATCAACGAGCAGACCAAGGAGGAAATGCGAAAGATTTTGAAGGAGGTTCAGTCGGGCCAGTTCGCTCGCGAATGGATTCTGGAAAACCGAGCCGGACGGCCGGTCTTCCAAATGCACCGTAAACGCGAGCGGGAACACCTGATCGAACAGGTCGGCAAAGAACTGCGGCGAATGATGCCGTGGATCGACGCCAAAGAGGTTTGAACGGGCGGAGCACGACCGGGTCGCGTCAGAGGACCGTCGAGTCCGCTGGACGGAGCAGGGCTGCCACGTCGGAGCGCCCCGCGACGGGCGCGACCGGGGCGGCGTCCCAACCGTAGGGGCGACCCGGCGTCCAAACTGTAGGGGCGACCCTTGTGGCCTCCCAAGACGAAACCGTACGGCCAGGCCTTGTGCCTGCCCCACAACGGCACGACAAACCGCGCCTGCTGGGCGAGCGACGCGACGCGGTGCCGGTAGCCGGGCGATTCATCACCGGGGCGGGGACCGTCTGTCGCGTAGCGACGGGATGAAATGGGACAGCGGCAACACGGCAGGAGGCGGTCTGAGAGGTTTCGACGCGGCCGACGGCCCGCGGTCCAGGCGCTCTAGCGCGCGTCCCGAACGAGGAACGAGGCACGAGGGGGAGGGGCGGGGAGCGAGGAACCAAGCGCGAAGCACCGATTTTCGTGGCGTGTGACACGTAACGCGCCCTGTCCCGAATCCCGAATCCCGAATCCCGAACAACCAAGCACCAACCACCCCGTCTTTTTTTCCGAACGCATGACTTCCAACCTGTTGCCTCAGCACCGGCAGCACCCGCGCCGGTTCCAGTCGAACCGGTACGTGTACCCGGTCCTTTCGCGTCGGAGTCGTGGGGTCTCGGTCGGAGTCAACCTGAACCCCGACCGGGTGTGCAACTTCCACTGCGTGTACTGTCAGGTCGACCGGCGCAGCCAACCGGACGTCCGGTTCGTCGACACACGGCGCTTGCTGGAAGAACTGCGCTGGACGCTGGAATTCGTGCAAACGGGCCAGTTGTTCGAATGTGACCCGTTTCGCAGCGTGCCCGTCGAGCTGCACCGGTTGGCCGACGTGGCCTTCTCCGGTGACGGGGAACCGACCACGTTCACGAACTTCGCTGAAGTGGTCGAGGACGTCGGGCGGGTCAAAGACGACCTGGCCGGTCGCGAAACCAAGCTGGTGCTCATTTCGAACGCCAGCACGTTCCACCGGCCGTCGGTTCGACGAGGGCTCGAGCGGCTCCACGAGCACAACGGCCAGGTCTGGGCCAAACTGGACTGGGGCAGCGAGGAGTCCTTTCGCCGAGTCGCTCGCACGAAAGTCCCCTTCAGCCTCGTCTTGCAAAACATTACGTACGCCGCCTCCCGCTGGCCGTTGGTCATTCAAAGTTTGTTTTTCAAGACGGAGGGGGCGGAGCCACCGTCGAGCGAGCTGGACGCGTACGTGTCTCGTTTGCGGGAAATTACGGCTGCCGGCGGCCGAATCGAGCTCGTCCAACTCTACACCGTGGCCCGTCCACCGACGGAGCCGTACGTGGAACCGGTCGGCCGCGACTTTCTCGAAGCATTGGCCGAGCGAGTGCGAGCCGGCACGGGTCTGCGCGTCGAAGTCTTTTCCTGACGCTCAGTAATCTCACTCGTCGCTCGACAGTCGCGCCCCTCGGTCGGCAGTCTCAACCCTCGCTCGGCCGTCTCACCCGCACCGTCCCTCTCGCTTTCGTTGACGGCCACTCCAGGCTGTCTAAGATTCGTGTCTTGAGGTTTGCGACAGGAGGTGTGCGTGGTCCTTTGCGCCGGCGGGCCGGCGGCTTGTGGAAGTTCAGGTGAGCTGAAACGGCGGTCGAGAAAACGGCGTCGTCACTTGAAGTGGCACGGCTCACGGAAAGCGGCTGTGCAATGAAGACCAACAAACTGACTCCCGTCCGACTGGACTACGGCAAGAGCGGGCAGTTCCTGTACGAAATCGAGACGGTCCGGCTGGCCGGGTGGCACGAGCCGCCCGAGCCGCTGGACGACGTGGCCGCTGCGGTCCGACAAGCCCTGGCCGAGCCGCTGGACTTTCCGCCCATGTCGGCGTTGGTCTACCCGCAGGACCGCGTCGTGCTGGCCTTGGACCGTTCGACGCCCGAAGCGGCGACGGTGGTGGCGGAACTGTGGCGTGTGTGCGAGCAGCGGTCGGTTCGTCCGCGGGACGTGTGCATTCTGCAGCCGGCCAGTTGGGAAGGAGCCCCGGTGTCGGACCCGCGTTCGCAGTTGCCCCCGGCCGTGGCCCGCGAAATCCGGTGGAAGGTGCACGACCCGACGGCTCGGTCCAGCCACGTCTACCTGGCCTCGACGTCGTTGGGTGAGCGAATTTACTTGTCGCGCGACTTGGTCGACGCCGACGTGGTCATTCCCGTCGGACGAATTGCTTTCGACTCGGTCATTGGCTACCGCGGCACCGGCAGTGTCATTTACCCGGGACTGTCGACGGTCGAGGCCATGGCTCGAGCGCACGGGCAAGGACACCGCGAGCTGGAACCGGACGACGTCCGACCGCTGCGTCAAATGATTGACGAAATTGCGTGGCTGCTGGGCGTCCAGTTCGCGGTCCAACTGATTCCGGCTCGAGCGGGCGGAGCCTGTCACGTGCTGGCCGGAGCAGTTGATTCGGTGTTCCGGCGCGGACGTGAAGCGTTGAAAAAGGCTTGGCACGTGCAGGTCAAAGACCGAGCCGACGTCGTCGTGCTCGCCGTGGAAGCCGACGCGGGTGGACACGGCTGGCCGCAACTGGGCACGGCTCTGCAAGCAGCTCGAAACGTCGTCAAAGCGGGCGGCAAAATCATTGTGCTGACGGAATTGGAGGAGCAGTTGGGAGCGGGAATGAGGCTGATTTGCGACGCGGACAACCCACGCGACGCCCTCCGGCCGCTCCGACTGGCCTCACCACCGGACCTCGTCCCGGCCACTCAACTGCTGCAAGCGACCGACTGGGCGAAGGTGTACTTGCTGAGCCGCATGAAGCCGGAAGTGGTCGAGGACCTGTTCATGGTTCCGCTCAGCCGCCCCGAAGAAGCTGCTCGACTACTGGCCGACGAGCCGCAGTGCGTGTTCTTGGGAGCGGCCCAGCACACGCACGCCAGCGTCCTCGGTTGACCCCGTTCGCCCGCTCACGCCGCAAACGGTCCGCCGAGCCGCGGCCTGTCGGTTTCGCCACCCGTCGCCTGTCGAACACCCACGCCTGCGCCGGACGCCGTCGACTCCCTTCGCCGCACCGTCCGCTACTCGCCCAGCGTGCTCTTGCGGCGCAGAATGTGGTGGTAGTGCTGCGCGAAACGGTGAGCCTCGTCGCGCACGTACTGCAGCAGTCGCAAGGCGTAAGAGTGACGGCTGAGCCGCCGCGGTTCCGGCTCGCCCGGCACGTACACCTCTTCTTCCCGCTTGGCCAGAGAAAGCGTGAAAGGCGGGTCGACTCCGACAGCTCGCATGGCCTCCAGCGCGGCGTTGAGCTGCCCGCGGCCGCCGTCGACCAGAAAGACGTCGGGAAATGAACCGCCTTCCTGCTTCAGCCGGCGAAACCGGCGAGCGACCACCTCACGCACGGCCGCAAAGTCGTCGACGCCCTCCACCGTGCGAACCCGGTACCGCTTGTAGCCGTGCTTGAAAGGCAGTCCGTCAATGAACTGGACCAGACTGCCGACCGTTTCGCCTCCCTGCAAGTGAGCAATGTCGATTCCTTCAATGGTGCGTGGTTCCCGAGGCAGTTTGAAAATTTTCTTGAGGCCGCGCAGGCCTTTCTTCGGGTCAATGAAGAAGACTTCCGGTTGGACGTGCTCGTCGACGCGGCCCCGCAGGTTCAGGCTTTCCAGCGCCTGAATTTCGTCGCGAATTCGCGCCGCCTCTTCGAACCGCAGCTGCTCCGCCGCCTGCTTCATTTCCTGCCGCATTTGCTCCAGCAGCGACTCTTTCTTCCCCTCCAGGAACAGCCGCAGACGGGCAATGTCCCGTCGGTACTCCTCTTTGGAAATGCGGAAGTTGCACGGAGCCGAGCACTGACCAATGCTGTGCAGCAGACAGGGGCGGAACCACCGCCAACGCTCGTCGTCTTCTCGAATGTCCAGCGAGCAGGTGCGAAAGCGAAAGATTTTTTGCAGGACGACAATCGTGCCGCGCAACTTGCGGGCGCTGGTAAAAGGACCGTACAACCGAGTGCCGTGCGCTTGTGGCTTGCGCGTGAACTCCACTCGCGGAAAGTCCTCACGCACAGTAATCTGCAAGTAGGGGAACGTCTTGTCGTCCTTCAGTTCCTGGTTGAACCGCGGTTGCACGTCTTTGATTAGCCGAGCTTCCAGCAGAATGGCGTCGACCTCGCTGTCGGTTTGAATGTAGTCGAAGTCTCGGATTTCCGGCACCAGGTCGGCCGTTCGGACGTCCCGCAGGGCGGAGGTCGAGAAGTACGTCGGCACGCGGTTGCGCAGACTCAGCGCCTTGCCCACGTAAATGACTCGGTCCTTGGCGTCCTTCATGAGGTAGACGCCGGGTGCGTCCGGCAACTGGCGGGCTCGCCGGCGAAGTCGTTCCAGCCGTTCTTCCAGTGACTCCAGTGGCATGGCCTTCGAACGTTCCTTGCTGGCCGAAAACCCTGTGCGTGCGCCACCGCCTCCGAAGACGTGCGGCGTGTTTGGGCAGCGGTTCTTGAAGAACCGGTGCCGGTTCGCTGGTGCGGAGCTTGGCACGCCGCGCCCCGGGTCGAACCGGCCGGTCCAGCGGTCTGTGCCGAACCGGCCGCTCAAATTGTAGACGCGGTGGCGGGCCCATGTCGCGTCCGAAAGGGCGGACACGACCGAAGGGCCGAGGAAGCGCAAGCAACGGACGGCCAGCTCTCAGCCCGACCCCCAGCGCCCCGCGGTCCACTCGTTGCGTTTCCCGCAGCGTCGTGGTACAAGAGCGGCCAGGGAAACGGTGGAGACGGGTGACGGCACGCAGTCTGGTTAGAGGAGGGTCTGGCAATGCGCACGGTCGTTGTTGCGTTGGCGTGCACGCTGGTGGCTTGGCCGTCCTGGGCAGCGGAGCAGGGGCCGAAAACGGACTTCAGCGTGCGAGCGGTGTTGCTGCTGCTGGGCGTCGGCGACCGCACGCCGGTCAAGTGGGACGGCGAAGCCAAGCTGACGGCGGGCGAAATTCGACGCGTCGAGCCGTGGCGGTTTCGGCCGGACGACGAGATTGTGGGCCAGTCGGGTTGGAAGACCTCCAGCCACGTCTTGCAGCGTCCGTCTCGGGGTCGAGTGCGAATGTCGCCCACCGGCGTCGTGCTCACCCTGGCCGCTCCGGACCGGGCCAAACTGTTGGTGACGACCGCTCAAGGAAACTTCGAAGTCGCGTTGTCCGACTTGCGTCCCGGACGCCCCGTGTCGGCTCTGGGCGGACGGGTTCGCGTCGAAGAGGTGGCTCCGTCGTGGAGGCTGACGGCCGGGCCCACCGAAAACGACTACCCGGCTGCGGCCGTGGGGCCGGACGGCCGGGTCTGGGTGGTCTTCGTCCAGCACACGCCCCGCGGACCGGTGGCTCTGCAGCCGTTGCACGAGCGGCCCCGTGACTTCAAGCAGTTCGAGCCGACCGGTGGAGGCGACCAAATTGCCGTCCTTTGTTTTGACGGCACGCGTTGGTCGAGGCCGACGCCGGTGACGCCCCCGGAACGAGACGTGTGGCGTCCTGGAATTGCCGTGGACGGCCAAGGCCGACTGCACGTGGTCTGGACGGAAAAACGCGGCGACAACTGGGACCTGTACGGCAAGGCAATCGACCCTGGCCAGCTGGCGCGGGCGGTCGCACAGCAGGACGTGCGGCTCACCACCGACCCCGGGCCAGACGTGGGGCCGGTGTTGACCACCGACCGCGCGGGACAGGTTTGGGTGGCGTGGCAGGCTTGGCGAGAGGGTCAGGCCGACATTCTGCTGCTGCGGCTGGACGAAGCGGGGCGTCCGAGCGGTGAGCCGCTTCGAGTGACCGACTCGCCGGCGGACGAGTGGTCGCCCGCGCTGGCCGCCGACGCACGCGGCCGGGTTCACGTCGCTTACGACACGTACGCGGCTGGCAACTACGACGTCTACCTCCGGACGTTCGACCAGGGCCGCCTGGGCCCGCCGGTGGCAGTGGCCGCGTCGCCTCGGTTCGAAGCCAGTCCCAGCCTGGCCTGTGACCAGCAGGGCCGCGTGTGGGTGGCCTACGAACAGCGCTCGGACCAGTGGGGGAAGGACACGGGCCCGTTGGCTGCCGTGCAGGGGGCTCCGTTGTACTTGAACGGAGCCTCGGTGCAGGTGCGCGTGGTCGACAACGGCCAGCTGCTCCGGCCGTCGGCCGACGTTTTGGCCGCGTTGCCGGAGTCGCTGCGGTCGCTGAACAGCTACCCGCGTCTTGGCTTTGACGGCGACGGGCGGTTGTGGCTGGTGTTCCGTCACCGCCACGAGGCGGTCTGGGGCGGCAACCCGGCTCACCTCATGGTCGGTGCGGTGTGGCTGGAGTACGCCGTCAGTCTGGACCGCGACGGCTGGACCGAGCCGGTGTTCCTGACTTGCAGCGACAACCTGCTGGACGTCCGGCCGGCTTTGGCGCGGGAGCGTTCCGGCCGGTTGCTGGCCGTCTACCCGAGCGACGGGCGGCTCCGGCACGAAGTGCTGGGCAACGAGGAGCAGCGGAAGGTCTTCTTCACCAGCGCCGGCGTCAGCGTGCCGGGGCAAGTGCGAAATGACCTGTTTGCGGCCGTGCTGCCCCAGCTCGGCCCAGTGCCGGCCGTCCGGCTGACGCCCGTCCGGCCCGACACTCCGGGGTCCGACGGCCCGCCGCCGTTCCGGTGGCGAGGGTCGTCGAACCCGGCCGGTGCCGAAGGCGTTCACCCGCGGTTCGCCGAAGCGGTGCAGCGACTGCGTCAGGCTCGAATTCAGGTCGGCGGAAAGACGTACCTCATTCTTCGCGGCGAATTCCACCGGCACACCGAAATGTCGGCCGACGGCGGGAACGACGGCTCGTTGGAAGACATGTGGCGCTACGCCCTCGACGCCGCCAGCCTGGACTGGATTGGCAACGGCGACCACGACAACGGCGGCGGCCGCGAGTACCCGTGGTGGATCATTCAGAAGACGACCGACCTCTACACCGTGCCCGGTCGTTTCACCCCCATGTACTGCTACGAGCGGAGCGTGCCGTACCCGAACGGTCACCGCAACGCCATGTTCGCTCGCCGGGGCATTCGCACGCTGCCCCGGCTGCTGGGCGACGAGCCGGGCGGCGTGTCGCCAGACGACACCAAAATGTTCTACGACTACCTGAAGCAGCTGGGCGGGATTTGCGCTTCCCACACCAGCGGCACGGGCATGGGCACCGACTGGCGCGACAACAACCCGCTGGTCGAGCCCGTCGTCGAGATTTACCAGGGCGACCGGAACTCGTACGAGGCGCTGGGCGCGCCGCGCGTCGCCTACAACCGAGCCACGGCTCTGGGAGGCTGGCGGCCGTTCGGAATGGTCTGGAACGCTCTCGCCCTCGGCTACCGCCTGGGGTTTCAATCCTCCAGCGACCACTGGAGCACTCACATTAGCTACGCCATGGTTCTGGCCGAGAAGCGCAGCCGCGAGGCCATTCTGGACGCCTTCCGCAAGCGCCACTGCTACGCCGCCACCGACGACATTCTGCTGGACGTCCGAATGGGCGACCACCTCATGGGCGACGTCTTCACACACGACGGAAACTCGCCCCTCCGCCTCTCGGTTCGCGTGCACGGGACGGCGCCGATTGAACGAATCGACGTCATTAAGAACTTCCGCTACGTCTACTCGGTCCAGCCCGGCAAGGAAGCCGTCACCTTCACGTGGACGGACCTGGACGCTCAGCCCGGCACCAGCTGGTACTACGTTCGCGTCTTGCAATCGGACACCCAGTTGGCGTGGTCCAGCCCAATCTGGGTCCGTGTGCGCGGGCGACGCTGAACCGTTCGTCTGACGCCGAGCGAGCTCTGGACGACGGCGACCAGGCCGGCGCGGAAGTCGGCTGCCCGGTCGGCCTCGTTCACGGCTTGTTTTCGTCGCCGCAGCGGCAGACCAGCTGCCCACAGCCGGGACAGCCGCGGCCGTACTTTTCCCAGACCGCCCGCTGCAGGTCCACGCCGACCACGTTGGCAATGGTGACCAGCCACGCCAGCACGTCGGCGAACTCCTCGGCCAAGCGCGCCGAAGGCTTTCCCGTTTTGCCCACCCTCCGCAGTTCCGCGGCCAGTTCGCCGACCTCTTCCATTAACCACATGAATGTGCCGTCCGCGCCGCGAGCTCGGTCCTTGTCCGAGTACATTCGGTCAATCAGTCGCTGGAAGTCGGCCAGCGTGTAGGTCTCCACGTCCAGCGGTTTGGGTTCGTCCATTTTCTCAAGCTCCTGGTCGCGTGAGCGTCGGCCGCGCTGATGGGCCGGAACGAGGTGGCGGAAACGCCCGGAGAGCTCGACCAAAGCACACGTCTCACACTTCGCTTTTCTCCGGCGAGCTCACTTTTTCGTCCGCTGCGCTCACCGCGAGCAAAGTCTTGCAGCTCCGGCCGAACCCTGCAAGCCGCCGTCCGGCCGCCGACTTCTGCCGGCGCCAGCTCCCCAGGGGCGGCGCTCGCGGGGTCCTCTTTCGGGTCGCGTCTTGTGTCGGTCGTTTCCGCCGGGACGCCCACTGGCAACGAGCCAAACTGCGGCGTGGCTCGCAGCTCGGGCCCCGGCTCCGTCCGGCAGGTGCTCCTGGGACGTCGAGCAGGCAAACTTTGTCGGTTGAAGAAAATGGTCGGGTCCTGCCGATGTTAACGGTAGGTGGGGGAGCGGTACGCTCAGTCAACGAGGGTGGAAACGAATGAAACACACGCTGGCAGTCGCCGCGACAGTCTGGCTGACGTTTGCGAGCGGGTGCGTTGTTGTCGAGGTCGGCGTGACGAACCCGCTGCCGAACCTGAGCAAAGTCGCCGTCGTGCCGTTTTTCAACTTGAGCCAGGAGCGGGCGGCGGACGGACGACGCTTTGCGCTGGCCTACTACGCCGAACTGCAGAAGGTGCCGGGCTTCCAGGTCGTGCCGGTCGGTGTTGCCGAACAGGCCATTTACGACAACGGACTCCAAATGAGCGGCCCGGAAGACGCACTGAAGTTGGCTCGCATTCTGGGTGTCGACATTGTCGTGGTGGGAGCGGTGACGGACTACGACCCGTACTACCCGCCGCGGATTGGCCTGCAGGTCTCGTGGTACTCGCCTTACGCTGTCGAGGTGCCTTCGACGCCCGGCCACGTCCACGGAGGCTGGTTCCACTGCCCGTGGCCCGTCTGGGCGGGCACGGAAAGCCGCCAGACGCGGTCGCCGACGCGCAGAATAGCCTCTACGCTGCCGAGAACAGGTGGTCCGGCCAGCCAGAGCTACGTCGTTCGCGCTCAGTCCGACGACACGCCAGCGGTCGGGGACCTTTCGGCCGCGGAAGCGGAACAGTCGCCCGCGCTGGAAAACTGGCAGCCGGTCGACGGAAACTTCCAAGGTGTCGAGGAGGAGAAACCGCCGGTCGAACCAGAGACGCAGCCGGTCGAGAACGACCCGCCGGAAAGCGAGCACGCCGCCCCGCTGGAGAGCGACGAGGGGGCCCCGCTGGAAAGCGACGAGGGCGCTCCGCCGGACGAGCCGCACGCGGCCGTTCGTCCCACGTGCGCTGCGCCGGCACCGCTTGCGGTGGAGGAAGCGCCGTCGCAGGTGGACGCTCCGTCTGTCGGCTCGACGTCTGCTGCGGCCGACGAAGAGCCGCCCGAGCAGGCCTCCGAAGAGCCGCCTCAGCAGCACAGCGTCCTGACGCTCGCAGGCTCGGCCTCGCCAGACGACGCCGAGCAGGCCATTCAGCTCGCGGCTGAAACCGCCGACGTCGACACCGTCGACGGTTCGGACGCCGTCCCTCCGCCCGCCCAAGGTCCGTCCCAAGTCTCCGCGCCCGACGCCGCCAGCGCCGGTGCCGACGCTGCTCCGGCAGAACGGCCGGGCGAGGGAACTGGCCCTGGTCCCTCCGACGCCGCGGCTCAAACTTCTCCCATTTTGCCCAGCCCTTTCCCGTCTGGCCTCGAGGCACAGCTCCCGTCCGAGCAGCCGACCGTGGTCGCCAACCCGGACCCGCTGAAGCCCCTCATGTCCTACACTCGAATTTTCGACGGAGCGGACCCGGACCTGGTGGCAAAACTGAGAGACTACGTCGAATTGAGCGGCGACAGAAGAAGTGGCGGGTGGGAAGCCTACTTGCACCGAAGCGAAGATTTCATTCGGTTTACGGCGCACTTAATGGTCGTAGAGATGCTGAGCCTTCACGGAGGAGAGACGCGGCACCGGTTCGTTTTCAAGCTGCGAAAACAAATGTAGCGACCACTCCCATCGACCGATAATCAGGAACAGCTTCCGTGACCACTTTTCGGCCGCCGCAAGAAGGACGATGGGAGAGCCGAGGATGAAACGCACCATCAACATTTTGGCTCTGGTGAAGGATTCGGAGCGGTACATCTTTCTTTACGACGACGAAAGCGCGGCGGCCTTGTTGCAGACGTTGGGACGCTACGCGGCCGACAACACGCTCAGCTTCACCTGGTACGACGCTGCCGTGCTCAGCCAAAAGGTGCGGAAGCTTCAGGAAGAGTCGGAACGGCCCGCGCACAGCCACCTGCGGTTGTGGTACGAGGCGTGAGCTGGAAGGCGGACCACGTCGGAGTCGCCGGGGCGAACCGTCCGTGCCCGCGACCACCGCCACGCCGCCCGGCGCCCCAGGCTCGCGGCGGCAGGCCGGTCCGTTCGACGGTCGGCCGGCGAGCGCTGGCCGGTCCCGCCGGCCCTGTGTTCCGGCTCGCGCTGGCCCGCTCCACGTCCTTGCTTTCTTGGTTTGACTGGGTCCCATGCACGAAGCCGTCGACGCGTTCTTGCGCTACTTGCGGTTCGAGCGGAACGCTTCTCCGTTGACGCTCAAGTCGTACTCCGAGGACCTCCGTTCGCTCCTTGCGTTCCTGGAGCAGGAGCTCGGCCGGGTGCCGCCGCTGGACCGCGTGTCCGTTGGCCTGCTGCGTCGGTACTTGGCCTCGCTGCACGAGCAGGGGTACGCTCGGACGACCGTCGCCCGCCGCCTGGCCAGTTTGCGGAGTTTTTTTCGCTACTGCTGCCGGGAGGGGTGGTTGGAAACCAATCCGGCGCAGGTTCTTCGCAATCCGCGCGTCGGCCGGAAACTGCCGCACTTTCTGACGGCCGACCAGGTGGCGAGGCTCCTTGAAGCACCTCCTGTCAACACCCCGCTAGGCCTTCGCGACCGCGCCTTGCTCGAGACGCTCTACTCCGCCGGGCTACGCGTGGCCGAGCTGGTCGGGCTGAACGTGGAGGACTGGGACCAGGACGCGAACATTCTTCGGGTTCGGGGCAAGGGCCGCAAAGAGCGAATTGCTCCCGTCGGCCGCTACGCTGCCGAGGCACTGCGGCGTTGGTTGCAGGTCCGTCAGCCGGCCGACGACGCCGGTCCGGACGACCGAGCCGCCTTGTTCCTCAACCGGTTCGGACGCCGTCTGACCACGCGCAGTGTCGGACGCATTCTCGAGAAGTACCTGAAGCAGGTCGGGCTGGACACGGTCACCAGCCCCCACACGCTGCGGCACAGCTTCGCCACGCACCTGTTGGACGGCGGCGCCGACTTGCGAAGCGTCCAAGAAATGCTCGGACACAAAAGCCTGACGACCACGCAAATCTACACGCACATTAGCACGCGGCGTTTGAGGGAAGCCTACGAGAAAGCCCACCCGCACGCCCGGCGGTGAGCTGGTCTTCGGACGGGCCCGAGGCGTTCCGCGGTGGGGCGCTGCGCCTCGGTCGCTCCGTCCCTTTTGCGGCCGGTCCGACCGTTCGTACGGCTCATTGACAGCCCTAAGTGCCGCAGTTAGCATGTCTTGCAGCAAGTGCTGGGCAGCGTCTCTTTTGTCCATTCGGAAGCGGTTCCGTTTGCGCGGAGCGGCCTCCGGAGCCACGGGTGCGAGGCAGCTCAAGAGCCGACGACGACACTTCCCTTGTTTGCGCTCGGGCGGGCCGGGTGGTCGTCCGAATGGAAGCCGCGCGGAACGGAGCCTGCGGATGAGCCGAGCGGCAGAGTAGCTTCGTCGGTCTTGGTGACACGCCGCTGGTTCGTGCGGCGCGGGCTTGGGCGTTCCGGGCGCAACTGCAAGCGGCTTCGCCACTTGGCCGCGACGGCCCAGGACGGTGCGGGCCCAGACGTGGGGGCCGCGAAGCAGCCGGCCTTGAGCGTGTCGGACTGTCTGGTCGAGCGCATTGGAGTCTCGGGCCAATGTCGACGGCGAGAACCAAGTCTGCCCAGCGAAGTGCGAAGGCGGGAACGCCCGTGGTGCTGGCCCCGACCCGGTACGACCGCGTCGTCTCCAGCCTGCTGGCCGCTCTGATTGCTCTGACCATTGCCGTGCTGGCGCTGATTGTCGTCTGGTACAGCAACCGACCGCCGTCCGTCCGCCAGACCGCTCCCATGGAGTTCGTCGAACTGGCGGGCGGCGACCCGGAAGGGGCACCGGACGAGACGTTCAAGCTCGAATCCCCCGAAGAGGAAACGCTGGACCCGTCGCTGGCCGAGGTGGTGTCGGAAGAGGTCCAGGTGGAGGAAATGCTGGAGACGGTCGTCGAGCTGTCGGACAAGGCCAGCCAGCAGGTGCAAGAGGTTTTCGACACGGCACCGGAGAGCGCGGGCAAGCCCGGCAGCGCTCACGGCACCGGCCGCCGGCCGCTGGGCATGGGGCCGGGCAGCGGGGGCTTCCCGCGGGAGCAGCGGTGGTTCGTCCGGTTCCCGCAGGGCGACACGCTGGACGAGTACGTTCGCAAGCTGACGTACTTCGGAATCGAACTGGGAGCGCTGTTCCCGGACGGCCGGCTGGTCTACCTCTCCGACCTGGACAAGCCGCGTCCGAAAACACGCGTCGTCCGTTCGGGCAAGGGCGAAAACCGGCTCTACATGATTTGGCGTGGCGGTCAGCGGCGTGAGCTGGACATCAAGCTGTTTCAACGAGCGGGCATCAACGTGGGCAACGCAATCATTCTGCACTTCTACCCGCCCGAGACGGAAAGGCTGCTGGCTCAAGCGGAGTACGAGTACCGGAAGCGTCCGCCGCAACAAATTCGCCGCACCTACTTCACGGTCGTCCGAGAAGGAAACGGCTACAAGTTTGTCGTGACGAAACAACTTTACGTTCGTTGAATGGGTCGATTGAACGAAGGACGTTAGGACCATGGACATTTCGTCGATTCTGGAAGTCGGCGGGAAGGCAATTTACTTTGCCATGGCGTTTGTCGCGCTGTACGGCGTCTTCCTGGTGATTTTCTTGCTTCGACGAATCCGCCAGAAACGCTTTCCCAGTCGCGCTGCGGAAGAGGCTTTCTTGGAGGAAGTGCGGGTGGAGCTGCAGGCGCGGAACTTCGACGGGGTCGCCGAACTGTGCGACTCGCCCCGGTACTGGGCCAAAGCCGTTCCGCAACTGATTCTGTTGGCGCTGGAAAACCGACGCCGCAGTCCGGCCAAACTGCGACGAATGCTTGCGGAGAAGTTCGAGCGGGACGTGCTGGCCGACCTGGAGCATCGGCTGTCGTGGATCAACACCATTGTCAAGACGGCCCCCATGCTCGGGCTGCTCGGCACCGTCGTCGGCATGATCAACGCTTTTGCAAAAATTGCCGCGGCGTCGCAAACCGGCGTCGACCCGAGCAAGCTGGCCAACGACATCAGCTTTGCCTTGTTCACCACCGCGTTGGGACTGACCATTGCCATTCCTTTGGTGTTGGCGGGGTCGGCCATCAACGTTCGAATCGGCAAGCTGCAGGACTCCGTGCAGCAAAGCGTCAGCGAGTTCCTGGACGACTTGGAAGCAGCAATGATTGGCGGAGGACGCTAGCTCATGCCGCGGCGGCGAACCAGCTCGGACGGCTTTTCTCGTCCGCGAACGGACGTAGAAGCCGACCTCGACATCACTCCCATGATCGACGTCACCTTCTTGCTGCTGATTTTCTTCATGGTGGCGTCGACCATGCAGGCCCAGCGAACGCTCAACCTGCCGGCGGCTCGACACGGCGAGGGCGTGCCGGCGGCGTCTTGCAGCGAAATTGTCATCTTGGCCCCCAAGTCGGCGGCCGAGTCGCCCACGATTTTGCTGGGCGGGCTGGAGGGGACCGAAGGAACGGTCGACGACGTGCGTCGGTTCGTCGAGCAGGGAGTACGTGAAGGCAAGACGCAGGTCGTGGTCAAGGCCGACCGCGACGTGAGGACCGGGTTCGTCCAACGGGTTTTGAAAGCGGTGTCGGAGGTCGAGGGGGTCGAGTTTTCGATTGGAGTGGAAGACGAACGGACTGCGAGGTAGCCAGAGGTCTGCCGGGCCATGCCGATTCAATTTCGTTGCAGTCATTGCGGCCAGCTTCACAGCATTTCGCGCCGAATGGCGGGCAAGACGGTTCAGTGTCCCATGTGTCGAAAAATGACCGTCGTGCCGGCCGAGCCGAAGGCGCTGGAGGAGGACGAAGAGTACTACGAGGAGGAAGGCTTCCATTTGGAACGGGCCGCGACCGAATTCGAAGACATGGACATGACGCCCATGGTCGACGTCACGTTCTTGCTGCTCATTTTCTTCATGATTACGGCCTCTTTCAGCCTGAACAAGACACTGCAATTTCCGCCGCCGGAGCCAGACGAGAAAGGGGCGCAGCAGACGGTGCAACGTTTGGAGGACTTCGAAGCCGACTCGATCATCGTCGAAATCGACGAGAACAACCGAATTTACGTGGACGACGAGCCGGTGACGGACCCTTCCCGCTTGGCCGAAATTCTGACCGACAAAGGGCGAACGGAACAGAAGTTCGAGCTGCTGATCAACGCCGACGCCCGCTCCTTGCACGAAACCGTCGTCAAGGTGGTCGACGCGGCCAACGAAGCGGGCATGCAGAAAATCCGTCTGGCAACGACCAACACCGAGACTCTGGACTAGCGGAAGATGTACTACCTGCGAATCAAGAAGATTTCCGGGGAGTTGCAAACCATCCCGCTGCGCCAGGACCAGCCCGTTCTCATCGGCCGACACCAGACGGCCGACGTGCGTGTGGACGAGGAGGGAGTTCACCGGCTGCACGCGCGAGTGGCTTGGCGCGACGACGGTTACGAAATTGCTGCGGCCACTCCAGACGGAGTCGAAGTCAACGGCGCCCGCGTTCGCCGGTGGAAACTGACGCCGCAGGACATTGTCCGAGTCGGCTCCGCCGAAATCCGACTGGTGCTCGAGAAGTCCAAGAAAAAAGCCGCGTCGGCTCCTCCCCCGGAAAAGCCCAAGACGCAGGCTGCTTCGCCAACCAGTTCCAAACAAAGCTTGCTGCCGGACGAAGAAGAGCTGGAACTGATTGTGCTGTCGGACGAAGACGAGCCCACAGCCAAGCCGGCCACGCCCGCTGCCCCGCCAGGCCCTCCGAAAGCGGCTCGGACCGAACGCCCAGCGGCCCAACGTCCGGCAGCGCCGAAGCAGCCCGAACGGAAACCAACTGCCGAAGCCAAACGCAAGGCCAAGCCGTCCGCGGCAACCAGCGAGCCGCCTGCGCCGCCTAAACCGGAAAAGCCCGCGGCGAAACCGGCGGCGCAGCCCAAGCCCGCCGAGCCGGAACGAGCGGCTGTCGAGGAGCGTCGCGCGGAGCGGGGACCGGCGACCGAAAAGAAGCCGGAGGCCGCGCCCGCGGGTGAAGTCGACCAGCGACCGGCCAAGCCAGCCGACGAACCGGCCGAGCTTGCTCCGGCCGGACCACCCAGCATGGACTTCCTGTTCGAAGAGGTGGAGCCGGCACCTGAAGCCAAGCGAGCGCAACAGGCGCCGGCCGAGGACTGGGAAGAGCAGCCGTCCGAACCGGCTCAGCCCGAGCCGGTGTTGGCCGGCGGACGCCGGTTGCGTCGACGGCCGGGGCGGGAGCTGGAGGCCGAGACAGAGCTGACCTGGCTGCGCCGGTTGCTGGTCCGCTTCGGCATTCGTCCGGTTCGTCCGGGCGAGGAAGACGTCGTCCGCTCACCCATTGTCCTCAGCCTGTCGACCCTGTCGGTCATTCTGTTGCTGGTTGCCACAATTTTCTGGTTCATCATTCAACGCCAGGTGGTTCAGCAGCAGTTCGACGCGGCGAAGAAGGAGTACGACCAAGGACACTTCGCTCAGGCCGTCGCGCTGTTCGAGCAGTTCCTGGTGGAGCACCCGCGGCACAAGTACGCCCAACAAGTGCTCGTCCTGTTGGGGCGGGCGAAGATTGAAAAGGAAATCCTGGGCGCCACGCCGTCGTGGAAGAACGGGCTGAAAGCCCTGCAAGACTTCATTGACCAACACCGCGACCAACCGTACTTCGACGACCTGCGGGACGACGTCGCCAAGTACGCTCGCTCCATTGCCTTCGGAGCCCTCAAGACGGCTGCCGCCACCAAGAACCGGTCGCTCATTGAAGTCTCGGACAACGCGGCTTTGATTTTCAGTCGTTACGCGCCGGAAGAGCCGCCGCCCGAGCAAGTGCAGGCGCAGCTGAAGGCGCTGCGCGAGCAAACCGAGGCGGTCATTCTGAAGTGGGAGACTCTGCAGGCGGCCCTGAACCAAATGAAGGCTTCGCTGCAGCAGCAGAAGCCGCTCGAGGCGTTGGTCGCCCGTCGCAACCTGTTGGCTCGCTACCCGGACCTCGAGTCCGACCGTCAGGTCGTGCAGTTGTTGCGTCAGACGCTGGAGACGGCACGGGCACTGGTGGCTCAGCAACCTTTGGACCAGCCGGCCGTCGCGACCGACCCGTCCGCGGCCGCTCCGACTCCGTTGACGCTGGTCACGCACACGCGGGGTTTGAGCGGCGAGACGTCGGACGGCGAGTTGGTGTTCGTCCGGGCGAAAGGCTGTCTGTTCGGAGTCGACCGGGTGACGGGCTTGCCGGTGTGGCGGCGGGTGGTCGGGCTGGACCAGCCTTTCTTCCCCGTGCGAGTCCAAACCGCGAAGGCCGCCGCGTTGCTCGTTTACGACAGCAACCGAGACGAGCTGGTCTTGCTGGAGCAGCACACCGGAAAGCTGCTGTGGAGACAGCGGCTGGAAGAGCCTGCCGTCGGCCGCCCAGTCGTGTTGGAGGGACAGGTCTACCAGGCGACTGAAGGAGCTCACATTTTCAAGCTCGAACTGGAAACCGGACGGCTGACCGGGCGAATGGACTTCCCTCAACCCATTCACGCACCGCCCGTCCTCCTTTCCGACAACGCTCACCTCGTCGTGGCGGCCGACGAAGCCCTGCTTTACGTCCTGACGCTTCGGCCGTTCGCGTGTGTGTCCGTTTCGTTGCTGGGTCACAAGCCGGGCTCCCTGTCGGCTCCGCTGGTGGCCATGGGAAAGCTGCTGCTGGTGCCGGAGAACGTCGGTACGGACCAGTGCACGCTGCGTGTCTTGGACGCCAGTCGGCCGGAGGACGGGTTGGTCGAGCGGGAAGACGCGCGAGTCACGTTGGGGGGACAGTGCCGGGACGAGCCCGTGCTGCGGGGCAACGTGCTGTTCGTTCCTCTGACCGGCGAGCGGGTGGCGGCGTTCACCGTGTCGGACGAACCCGGGCAACCTGCCTTGACCCTGATTGGTCGACACACCGTCGAGACTTCGCACCCGGGCCGCGTCTTTCTCATGGCCGGACCGGACGGGCAAATGTGGATGGCTGGCAGCGCGCTGCGTCGCTTCCAGCTGAAGACCAACAACATTGCCTTGGACCCGAACCTGGTGGCGGAAGGCGTCACCACGCAGCCGCTGCAGTCGTACGCCAACTACCTGTTCATTGCCCGACAAAGGCCGCACAGCACGGCCACGTGGTTAGTCAAAGTGGACCGGGAAGCGCGGCCGGTCATGTCTGGTCTGTGGCGAACCATTCTGGGGGCTCGAATCCTGACGGCCACCCCGGCCGGCAGCGACACACTGCTGTGCCTGACCGAGGAAGGCTCGCTGTTCCACTTGAGCTCGGCCGAACTGAAGAAGGGTGGCTTTCGCGTGCGCACCGACGGCCAGATTCAGTTTCCGAAAGACATGGCTGAGCCGGCCAGGGCCGTGGTCCTGCCGGACGGACAATTGGCGTTGGCAACCGGCCTTCCCGAACCCACGCTGTGGATTCTGAACGCCCAGGGACAGATTCGTCGGGAAATTCCTTTGGAGGAGCCGCTTCAGAGCGACCCGATTGCTTTGGGGCAGGGGTTGATTCTGCCGCTGGTGGGCAAGCTGGGCTACCAGTTGGCACGGCCGGGTCGTTTGCGAATTGAAGGCTACACGGCTCCGATTGACCGCGAAGCCGAGCCGCCTCGTTGGGTTGGTGGAGCGGCGTTGAGCGGGAACGAGGCCGTCGTGGTGGACAGCCGCGGCACGCTGCTGAAGATTCAGTACCGCACGTCACCGACGCCGCACCTGTACGAAGCGGCGAAAGTCTCGCTGGGCTCCGCCGTCGACTTTCCGCCCGTGGTTTGGCGCGAAACGGTCTTGGTCGCCGACTCCGCGGGACGACTGCGTGCCCTGCACCGGTCGAACTTTGACCCGCTGACCGAAGTCCAGCTGCCCGCGCCGCCCTCCGGACCGCTCCGCCTGCTCGACGACCGGTTGCTGGTGGAGGCGGGTGGTAGCGAACTGCTGTGCTTCCGGTTGGGCCAGCGGCTGGAAAAGCTTTGGTCGGTGCCGCTGAAAGGGCTGGGTCTGGCCGACGCGCCGCTGCTGACCGGCGACGGGCGGCTGGTGCTGGCGGAGCGAAGCGGGCGGGTCGCCGCCCTCGACCTGCAAACCGGACGAACCGTGGCCGAAACGACCGTCGAGCAGCCCATTGACCTGGGACCGCGGAGCGTGGGCGACCAACTGTACGTGGCAACAATTGACGGAAGCCTCTACCGGGTTGTCTTGCAGACGCAGTGAGCTCAATGAACTCCACTCACCGACAACAACCCGTCGCACGGAAGGGAGTCGGCCAGCCGGCCTGTCGACTTGCCCAGGCTGCTCCGGCTGCGAACGGCCGCGCAGCCGAAGCCGCAAGCCGCTCGGGGGCCTTCGCAGTCAGACCGGTCTCGGGCGCGGGGCGCCGTCTGGTGTTTGTCCTCGTCGTGGCCGGCCTCTTGCTCAGCGGCACGACACTCGAGGCTCAGCGGCGAGGCCGCTCACGCCGCTCGCGTCCCGCCGCCGCTCGCCGCAGTCAAGCCGAACGGCCGTCCGCCCGTGCCGAAACAAGCCCGTCGGGACAGGAAGCCTCCGTGCCGTCCCAGTCGAACGAAGAGGCGGCAGCCGGTGCAGCGCAGGGCTCCAAGGACGCCCCCGCGCAGGGGCCACAACAACCGCAAGGAGAGCCGGGCTCCAGACGGCGAGCCGTCACCGGCCGCGACACCAAGTTGCTGCCCAAACTGGAGGAAATGCAGCTCCCCTCGGCAGCCGACCTTCTCCAAAAGCCACCGGTCGACTGGATTGTTTTGAAGAGCGGCGAGGTGTTGGTGGTCAACCCAGTCCACCCGCGACCGGACACAATTCAGAAGCTGCAGCAGGAACGAGAGAAACTGCTGGCTAACCCGCCGCGTCTGGTGCGGAAGCCGGGTGAGTCGGCTGCGGAGTACGAAGCCAGACGCCGCAAGACGCTGCAAGACTACCAAGACCGCCTGCGTCGAACCCTTCGGCTGGAGGTCACTCTTCCGGACAACGTCGTGTTGTCGGAGGAAGAGGCGGCCGACTACTACTTGCTCGACTTCAACAAAATCGACCGAATCATTTACCACGAAGACCTGGTCCTGCAGCGAATCGACAAACTGATTGACGAGGGCCGTCTGCAGACGGCTTACGAGCTGCTACTGGTCCTGGAACGCACGGCTCCGGGCTGGCCCGGAAGCAAACAGCGTTGGATGAAACTCTCGTTTGCCGAGGCGCAGAAGCGAGCCAAGAAAGACGCCGAGGGTGCGTTGCTGCTGCTGGAGCAGGTTCACGACGAGGACCCGACCTTTCCCGGCCTGCAGCAAGAACTGGGACGGCTTTTCGACGGGTTGATTGCTCAAGCTGTGAAGCAGCACGACTACCGTCGCGCCCGGTTCTTCATTCAGCGGCTGAAGCGGCGGGAGCCGTCGCACGAGGTGGTGGTTCGCTGGGAGCGTCGTCTGCAGGAACGGGCTGCGGAGCTGGTCTCGCAGGCCGAAGAGGCGTCTCGGGCCGGACGACACGCCGAGGCAGCCTACCTGGTCGAGCAGGCGGCGTGGGTGTGGCCCTTGCACACCCGAGTGCGCACGGCGTACCGGCGTCTGGCAGGACGCTACCCCATTCTGCGTGTGGGCGTGGTGGTCCTGCCTGGGCGCCGAAAGGACTTCCCGTTGCCGACCCGAGCCGACGAGCGTGCCCGTCAGCTCACTCAGCTCCGCCTCTTCACCGTGGACCGTTTCGAAGAGGCCGCTCACTACCGAACGCGGTTTTTCGACTCGTGGGAACCGACCGACTTGGGCCGACAGACGCGCTTCCTCTTGCGGCCTCGGCCGGCCTACTGGGAGTCGCAGCCGCGTCTGAGTGCTTCGGACATTGTGGCCTCGCTGTCCAAGCGGCTCGTGCCGCACAGCCCGCAGTACGACGAGCGGCTGGCCAGCTACGTCAGCTCGCTGGTCGTTCGCTCGCCGTCGGAGTTTGCCGTCTACTTCCGGCGGGTCCCAGCACGTCTGGAGGCTCTGTTCGCGTTGCCCGCACCGGTGCAGAGCGTGTGGGAGGCACCGACGGCCAACGTTGTACCGGCTCCACGCGGTCTGGCAGACGCCGCCGACGCCCGTCCCCGCCCGGGCGGTGCCGACGACGGCGGCGAGGCTCGAAGCGGGCCAGCCGCGACGCTCGTCGCGGTCAGCCGAACGACGAGCGCCGACCAGAACCCGTCCAGTCGGTCGGCGGACCGGACGACGTTTCCGTTCTACCTGTTCCGCCGCACGGACGACGAAGTCGTCTACAGGCGGACGGTGCCCGAACCGGACGACGTGCCCAGACGACACGTGGCCGAAATTGTGGAAAAGAAGTACTCGTCGTACCGCGAGGCGGTCCGCGGCCTGGTGCGGGGCGAAGTGAGTCTACTGCCCGAAGTGCCGTTCCAGTACGTCCAACCGCTCCGCGACACGAAAGACTACTTCATTCTTCGCTACGCGGTGCCGACGACGCACGTCGTCCAAATTCACCCGCGAAGCTGGCTGCAGAAGAGCCGTGCCTTTCGACGAGCACTGATTTACGGTGCCGACCGCGAGCGAATTCTGAAGGAGGTGGTGCTGCAGGGACAAGAGCAGGGCGGTCGGGTCGTCACGGGCGTCGTCCCGTCAAACAGCTCGGCCTACAACAAAGTCATTCAGCCGTTTCCGTACAACCGAATTCTGGCGGTCGCTCTGGCGACGGTCGGCGTCAATCAGTTGGGTGGCAAAGTGCCGCCGTTACGAATGGTTTGCGACCCGGACCCCATTTGCCGACAGGCGGCCGCTCGACTGGTCGAGAACTGGCAGCAGGCCGGAATTCAGGTGGAGCTGGTCGAGGACGCCGTGCCGGACGAGCCGGACCCAACCGACCCGGACGCTCCTGCCCCCTGGGACCTGGCCTACCGCCGAGTGCGAATGACCGAACCGTGGGTGCAACTGTGGCCGTTCTTGGTCCTCCGACAAACGGCCGAAGTCGGGTCGCTCATGAAACTGCCTGTCTGGCTCCGTCAAAAAATCATTGCTCTGGACAACGTCTCGGACTGGCCGTCGGCCGTCCAGCTGTTGCAGGAACTGCAGAAGGACTTGTACTCGCAAGTGCTCTACATTCCCTTGTGGGAAGTCGACGAAGTGCTGGTTGTCCGAAAGAACATTCAGGGCGTCCCGGTGCGGCCGGTGGGCGTGTACCAGAACGTCGAGCGGTGGCAGGTGGAGCCGTGGTACCCCACGAAGCTTCCGTAGCCGGCACGCGGCCGGCCGCGGCAAGGGGAAAGTCCCTCGCCCCGGCTTGGCGGAACGGTTCGGCTTCGACTGGACGGAGGTCTGAAGGCAAGAGGCAGAAAGCAACGAAGTCGCTCGGAGCCATGCTGGCGAACGTTCGAACAACTCGCCACTCTCGACGCAGGACTTGCCGGCAGTCTCGGCAAGGCACCTTGCAGTCGCTCGTTCCCGTCCCGTCGGGCCGCTCAGACGGCCTGCGTCCGCCGAAGTCGGGGCCCACCGCTTCGTGGGTGAGGCCGCTCGGAGCGCGACGCAGGCTGACAGCAGCGGTCCGTGCCTTCGTTTGCGTCGCGTTTTTGTTCGTCGCCCTCGACGGCGCGTTGCTTCCGGTCGCCGCAGCGGCCTCCAACGAGTCGACGGCTCGCTTCTCGGCCCACGTCGAACCCGAAGCTCCCGCGCCGGGCAGACCGAATTCGACGCTGGTCGCTCTGACTCCGGTGGCTCAGAACGACGCCGCGGCGGGGTCGAGCGAAGAGGGCTCGGCGTCGACGGGACAGGCGGCTTCCGGCAGCTCGACGGCGAAACAGCTCCGAGGGCAAGCCGGCTCGCCACCGAGCGGCTCGACGGACGCCTCGGCACCAAACGAACGTCGACAGGGGACAGAGCAACCGAGCAAGCAAACGCAAGAGCAAACCCCGGCCAGACAAACGGCCGAGTCGAAAGGGCCGGCCGGCAGCAAGTCGAGTCAGCAAGCCGCGCCGGCCCGTCCAGTTCGCCAGCGACGTCGACCGCCTTCGCACCCGCCTTGGGAGCTGTGGCCCTACCGGGTGCGACTGGCCGTCGGTTTCCAACCGGAGGTGCTGCGAGCCACCGGCCTTCGTCGACAGGTGTTGCACGAGCTGCGGGTCGGGCTCGAACGAACTTACGGCCAAATGTGGCAGAGCCGCCTGACGCCGTTGGACTGGCTGGTGCCGCAAGTTCGAGAAAGTTTGGCCCGCGTCACCCCCGACACCGTCAAGCAGCACTTGCCCTCGGACGACCGGCAGTGGCCGGACAAAGTGTTTCTGGTGGTGGTCGAGGCGAAAGGCGGTCGGTTTACGGTGAGCGGTCGGGAGTGGGACCGGTCGACGGAGACGTTGACGCCCGTCGTCTCGTCCGACCTGTTCGCTCCCCAGTTCGTCGGCGCGGCCGTCCTTCGTCTGGTGACGCAGTTGTTCCGGCCGGTCGCGGAAATTGAGCAGTCGGAAACCGAGACGGTCTTGGTCAAGCTGCGGGCCGGCGAGTTCTTGCCGTTCGACTCGCCCGACGCCGCCGTCCAGCCCGGCACGTTCTTCGTTCCGTTCTACCGCTACTTGGACCGCGACTACCGCGTTCGAGCCATTCAATTCGTTCCGTGGACCTACTTGCGTTTTGTTTCCCGAGAACGAGCTCGGGCGACGTGCCAACTGGTGTCGGCCTTACGCCTTCCCCTGGGCACGGGTCGGCGTCGCCGCGTGGAGGCTCAGGCCATTGCCGTCCGACCGTACTTCGACCAGACCGAGTTGACGCTGGTCAGTCAGCTCAACCCCGCCAAACGGTTGGTCGGCTACCGAGTGTTGATTTTCAACAAGAAACCGCAGCGGCGCACTCAGCCTGCAGACGGGCAGAAGGAGCAGAAGCCGGCGGAGCCGGTCGAGAAACCGCTCATTGTCCTCAGCGACCGCGACGGCACAGTGGCCGTGCCCGTCGACCGTCAGCACCCGTTGCGCTGGGTCTACGTGCAGAGCGGCAAGAACCTGTTGGCTCGGGTCCCTCTGGTGCCCGGCGTCCAACAGAAAATGACCATTCCCGTGCCGGACGATTCGATTCTGCTTCAGGTTCAGGCGGAGCTGGCCGACCTGGAAGCTCGCCTCATTGACCTGGTGGCTCAACGCACCGTGCTGCTGGCACTGATTCAAAAGTTCGCCGACGACGAAAAGTGGCAGCAGGTCGACCAGGCCGTCGCGCGACTGAAGCAATTGCCTCCGCGACGAACCCTCGAGACTGAACTGCGAGCCATTCAGTTCGCGGCAGTCCGGAAAGCTCAGCAGGCCGGGCTGCGCGGCCTGGAACGCAAGATTCAGAAAGAGTGCGGCGAGCTGGCAGACGTCATGAAGCGTTACTTGGACGACAGCAAGGTTCGAGACGTCTTGTCCGAGGTGGAACAGCTTCGGCAGGTGTCCGGGAAGAACCGCTAGGCTTGCCGTCCGCCGGCTCGACGCTTTCTCCCGCCTCGAACGGCTTTCGGCCGGAGTCGGCTAGCTGGTTTGGGGTCGCACGCCGGCCGGAAGCTCCAACCAACACACGGACAACGTCCTGTAGAGGGGAACGAGCAATGGGAAAACCAGCACTGCGTGAAGCGAGCCTGCGAAGGTGGAACGGGTTGGTCGCCGCTGCGAGTACGTTGGCTCTCGGTGTGTTCGTGTTGTTGGCGTCGAGCGCCGCGGCGAGGGCCGAGTCGCCGCGGGTCCAGATTCGGCAAAGCGACGACGGACGAGCGTACGTGTTCGTGGAAGGCAACCAGCCGGTCTTGCAGTACAACTACCGAACGGTTCCACTGCCGGAAGGTTTTCTCGAAAAGGTCCGCCCCAACTCGCGCAAGTACGCCCGGCCGCGCAGCGACTACATTCACCCGCTGTACGGGCCGGACGGTGAGGTGCTGACGGACGACTTCTGCGTCGACCACCCGCACCACCGTGGCATTTACTGGGCGTGGCCGGAAGTGAAGTTCGGCGACGAACTGGGCGACTTGCACGCGCTGCAGCGTGTCTTCGCTCGGCCAACGGGCCAGGTCAAGACGCACGTCGAGCAGAATCTTGCCGAGCTGACGGCCGAGAGCCTGTGGAAGTGGGAGGACCAGAAACCGATTGTCCGCGAGCTGGCAACCATTCGCGTCCACGCCGCGGGCCCGCACGGCCGCTTCGTCGACCTCACGTTCCAGTTCACGGGACTGGTGGACGGAGTCAGCATTGCTCGACGCCACACAAACCTTTACGGCGGCCTGAACACGCGGCTGGCTCGTGCCAAGCCACTGAAGTTCGTCCACCACGCGGACCCGAAGGACGCCCAACCGCAACGGGCGTGGTCCGACGCCATTGGTGTCTTTCAGGGCGGCAAACGGTCCGTCGGCCTGGCCATTTTCGAGAAGTCGACCAACCCGTACTACCCGGGTGACTGGGTCGTCTACGAGCACCTGCCGTGGTTTCAGCCGACGTTTCCGGCCGCGGGAGTCCGCTACCCGCTCAAGCCAGGTCAAACCCTGACGCTGCAGTACCGGCTGTGGATTCGCCCGACGGAAGGGACGTCAGACGAAGAGTACCGCCAGCGGTGGGACGAGTACAACGGACAGTGAGCAGCCGGCGACGGGGCCACTCCCGCAGCCCTTTCAGCCAGCGCGCGTCGGAGCGCCGGTAGGGTCCCGTGGAGCGGTGGAGACCACGGCCGGCCGGCGGCTGCGCCTGGCGGCCTGCACCGCCGGTCCTATCGGCCGGCTCCGCCTGCGCGGTGCGAAGGTTTCCGCGGCCGACCCGCGTGAGCGTGGGCAGAGCGCGACAGTGTCCACGTTCCGGAGTGCTTGAGACTGTCGCCGCGAATGTGTGCGCGGTTTCTCGGCGCTCCCGGGCGTTCTGAAAAGTTGAGGCGTGCCTTGCCGGAGCCGTCTTGAGACACAAGTCGCTGGCGGCCACGACGGAATGGGCCGCTCCAATTTCCCGCACACCCTCGACTACTTGCTGGCCGCCAGCCTTCCGTTCTTGAGCAGCGAGACGTAGTCGAGCGTAATTCGGAGCACTTCGTTGTTGTAGTAGTCGTCGGGGAAAATCGGCTCGTGCTTGTCCGGCGGTGGAGGCTGCTCCTCTTCCTGTTCCTTTTCTTCCTCGAGCAACTCCTCGTGTTCCTTCTTCAGCACGTCTTCGCGGAGCGAAACCGTCTTCCGGTTCTTCCGCTCCAGGTACTTGGCAATTTTCTCTTCCAGCTCGCGGAACTCCGGGTCGGCCTTCACCCGTGCCTGGCTGGCCGCGCGGAGCCCATTGATCATTTCGTCGTTCACGAGTCCGGCCGAGTAGTGAGCAATGGGCTCGATTTGGTCGAAAGCCAAGGCGTTGTCCAGGAAGGCCTCACCCACGTCGCTGTGGTCCAGTCGCGACGGCAGGACAATGTCCGAGTGGACGCCGCGGTTCTGCGTGCTGTCGCCATTGACCCGGTAGAACTGTTGAATGGTCAACTTCAGCGCCCCGCGGTCCTGTCGGTCGAAGAAGCGAAAGATTTGGTGCGTAACCGGCATGACGTTCTGCACGGTCCCTTTTCCGTGCGTGGTCGTGTCGCCGACAATGATGGCCCGGTGGTAGTCCTTCATTGCCCCGGCGAAAATTTCGGAAGCCGACGCTGAAAGCCGGTTCGTAATGAGAACCATGGGTCCGTCGTAAGCCACGCCTGGCAGCGGGTCGTAATGGGCCTTCACGCGTCCTCGCTCGTCCTTCACTTGCACCACCGGGCCTTCGTCGATGAACAAGCCTGAAATCTCAATGGCTTCGCTCAACGCTCCGCCACCGTTGTAACGCAGGTCGACAATCAGGCCGTCCAGCGGCTCGTCTTTCTGCAGTTCTTCCAAGACGCGACGCAAGTCGCGAGCGGCGCTCTTGTAGTTCTCGTCGCCGCTCTGTTCGCCTCGAAAGTCGTGGTAAAAGGACGGAATGTTCACGACACCGATTCGCAGTCCGCCGGTCCGTTTCTTCGGAAGGATTTCGCCTTTCACTTCCTGCTCGTGCAGTTCAATCTTTTGCCGCGTCAGGGCGTACTCTTCAATCTTGCCCGTCTCACCCTTCTGGACGCGCAACCGCACCACCGTGCCTCGCGGCCCGCGAATCAGCCGAACGACCTTGGTCAGCTTCATGCCGACCACGTCCACGAAGTCTTCGTCTCCTTGAGCCACGGCAATGATTTTGTCGCCGACTTTCAGCCGACCGTCCGCGTCCGCCGCCCCGCCCGGAATGATTTCAGCCACCACCGTGTAACCGTCTTTCCACCGCAGAGCCGCTCCAATGCCCTCCAGACTCAGCTCCATGGCAATGCGGAACTCCTCGACCGACTGCGGCGACATGTAGCTGCTGTGAGGGTCGAAGCAGTGAGTGAGCGCGGTGAGGTACATTTCGAGCACCTCGAAGCTTTCGGTCTGATTCATCATTGACCGAATGTTGTCGTACCGCTTGTGGAGTTCCTTGCGTGCTTCGTCCAAGGAGGACCCGTCCAGTTTGCGCAGCAGCAATTCGTACTTGATTCGCTTGCGCCACCGTTCGGCCAGTTCGTCCCGGTCGGCCGCCCACGAAAGCTGGTCCGGATCGGTGACCATGGTCTCGTCGACTGTGAAGTCGTAGTCGCGGTCGATCAATCGGTGAGCCAGGTCGGTCATTTCGTTCAGACGCTTCAGGTAGAGGTTGAACGTGTCGAAGCCGAAGCGGACGTCGCCGGCTTTCAACAGGTCGTCCAGCTCGGTCCGGTACCGCTCCATGGCCTGCACGTCCGACCGCAAGAAGTACAGCTTTTGGGGGTCGAGGTCTTTCAAGTAGCGGTCGAGCAACTTGCGGGAAATCTCGTCGTCGATCGGGTGTTGACTGATGTGGTACTTCGAAATCATTTGGCAGACCAGCTTCGTGGTGATCTGGTCTTCGGGCGTCGGTCCGGTCAGCCGTTCGGCAAAAATCGACGACGCGACCCAGAAAACCACGGCCGCGGTGACGAGGACGGCAAATCGAAGCGGTCTGGTCATGCTCACTGGTCCCCCAAGTGCACGTCAAGAAGAGAGGATTGTGGTGCGGTCCAGGACCCGCCGCAGCTCACCGAAAACCAGTCCGAGGGCCTGGTCGCGCGAGCCGCTCCTTGCTCTGGCCGGTCGTGGAAAGGGCAGTCGAACGACGTCTCCGTGCCGACACCAGAAACCGGCACACATTGCTGTGTCCGGGTGGCGAGCAAGGTCCTTTTCCGAAACGGTCTTGTTCCGCCGCACGCCTTCTGTCCGCAGCCCAGCACTTCAGGTGCAGCCGCGGAGCATTGAATGCCTTGTGGATGTTACCGGATGCTCGGAACACTGACAAGACCCGCCCATGCGGCGCGCGACGTCCCGCCGGTCCGGACGGCGAAGGGCTGCGCAGCCGACCGCGCTGCTAGCGACTCCCCGCCTTTCCGACCTGCCCGTCCGCACCGGTAGTCGAGACGGTCTCCAACAGCTGCAGCAGCGCGTCGACGATTTTCACAGACGCCTGCTCTTCCAAAATGCACGAGCCCAGCCAAGTCTCGTAGCCGCCCAGCTTGTGCTGACGCGGCGTCGGCAAGTAGCCGTAGTGCCCGTTGGCCAGCTCAATTGTGAAGGTCGGCTTCAGCGGGCTCCGGCGTTTCAGCTCCAGTCCAATCTCCGCGAACACCTCACACGGAATCGCCGCCACGCCCACCTGGCCAACTCGGTACGCTTGCAGCACCAGTTCCTCCGTTTCCGGCTCCTCTGCCAACTGCAGGGTCCATTTGGCGTATTGGAGCGTCCAACGGTGAGGCAGCCGCCGCGGTGGTGTGTCCAGCGTCTCCTTGGCCCAACGCACCAGCTCCGGCGAAGGGCCTCGACGCCGCAGTGTCAGCAGCGTTTGCGCTGCCGCCAGAGTAACGTCTCGACAGAAAGTCGACGACTCGTGGCTCTGCAGGACTGCGTCGGCGACCCGTCGAGCCACCGCTCGCATTCGCTCGAACGGTTTGGCTCGCGGCCGGGGGTGTCGGAAGTCGATGTTGTTGACGTCGCCGCTGGTGCCGTTGGTCATGACGGCCACCATTGGTGGAGCCTCGGCCGGCCGGGACTTTCCGAGCCGCTGCTCGACCAGCCGAGCGAACTGGCCGAAGTAGTCGGCGGAAACGCCGCCCGGAGGAATGCCGCCGACGTAGTGCAGCGAGTAGTTCGCCAGCAGGGCAATTGGCCAGCCCTCTTGCGAACGAACGGACAAGAACGTCACGTCGGGGTCGACCGGACCGGCCGGTCGGTCCAGCAGCGGACTGCCTCGCGGCGGGTTCATGCGGACCCGATCTGTCGTTTGTCCGAACGGGTTCGGTGGGATTCCGCCCGGCTTCATGAACCAACGCCGGTTGTGGACCTCCTCTGGAACCGCCACGACACCCCAGGCCAGTTCGGCCGGTACAAGCTGTCGGTGAGCCCGGGCCACAGCCTCGACCACGCCGTCAATGATTTGAGCCACGTACTCCGGATCGGCCCGAATCTCACGGCGGTCTCGGGCGGCAGGAGCTGTGTGCGTGTGCGTCGCCGACACCAAGACCCGCTCGGCAGCAATGCCGACGCGGTCCGCAATGCGTCGTTTGGCTTCGTCGCAAAGCGAACGCGGCAAGTAGCAACTGTCGACCACGGCGAAGGCAATTTCCGTCTGCCCGTCGTCCAGCACGAGGGCTCGAACGTAAAGCGGGTCCCACGCCTTCTCGGCCAGGCGAAGGGAAAACGTGCCGACCATGGGCAGGGGCCACTTGCGAGGCGTAATGTCCACCTTCGCGGCGCCGGCGCGAAAGACACCGCTCTGGCTCTGCGTGGACGGTTCGCCCGCCGCGGCCGACAAGACGCTCGACGCCCACGCAAGGGCTCCCAAGACGAACCACAACACCAACCGACCAGACCGTCCGCCACCCATTGACCGTCCTCCAACCAGCTCCAGTGCTTCGCGGGAAGCCTCACAGAAACCAGCGACACTCTACCGGCAAGACGAGCGACCTGACTTCGCCGAGCCGTCTCGGCGTCCCCCTTGGCCCGACACGAGCCGACGGCCAGTATGCCAACGCTCGTCTCACGCTGTCAAACCGTGAGCGGTGGAGCAAGGGAGGAGCAGGGCAGGACAGAAGCGTGTTGCAGCACTGACGTACAGGACTCCCAGCGCGCGACGGCGGTCCGGCTGGCAGCGCGCGACGAGCCGGCCGGCGTCCAGACGTCGGTCGCTGGCAAGGCTCGGGGCTTTTTGCTAAGAACGTGTCTCAGCTTCGGCCGCGCGCGGCGGAACGGACGGAGCGGGGCTTGCGGCCTTTGAGGGCGCCGAGCAAGCGACGAGCAGCAGGCCGGCGCGTGCGGGCTTCAACGTGCCGCGCTCGGCTCACACGCCCATTGGTTCCGGCCGGACGCGGACGCTCGGACCCGCGGCTCGCCAGGACTGGTCGAGCCGGGGTTGACTGGACGTCCGGCCGAAGAGCCGGGCATTCGGAGTGAAGGAGTGAACGTTCCAAGCAAAGGACCAATCTCGACTGCTCGGCGCTGGGCACCGACGACAGACGGGCTTTCGGCTTCGAGGAGGACCTCTCGGAAATGGTGGACGCACTTGCGAACCTGGTGGCGGCGCTGCTTCATTTGCTGGCGGCCCTGTGGTTTTTCGTCGTCAGTGTGTTGGCCGTCGTGGCCACTTCGCCGGTGTTGCCGCTGGCCCTGTGGGTGGCCTTCTGGCTGTTTGCCGTCGATTGGACCCGGGTCCGCGAGCTGCTTCTGCGGGGAGCGTGGGTTGCCGTCCTGCTGATTTTGCTCGTGACCATTCTCGTGTGGGGCGTGGTCGCTCCGCCGGCCGCCGGCTACCACTCGGTCCTGGGAGTGCACGTGAGCAACTTCGTCGGAAAGACGGTGTTCGTTACTTGCCTGGTTTGCATTGCAGCGTTGTGCGGGTTCCTTCAGTTGACTGGTTGGTGTGAGCCGCCGTCGCAGCGACGGACGGACGCCTCCACCGCCAACGACCGAGCCGGTGCTCATTGACGGACAACACCAACGCCGGAACGACGGGCACTCCAGCCGACACTCGCGGCGCCGGCTTGTCGGAGTGCCCGGCTTGCCGGAGCGTGGACCAAAGCGTGGAACGAGCAAACAACGGCCGTGCGGCGTGAAGAACCGAGGAACGTGCGGTGTCGAGTCTTGTAGGCCAACCGGCTCCAGAAATCGATTTGCCGGACCTGACCGGCAAGGTTCACCGCTTGAGCGACTACGCGGGACGGTGGCTGCTACTGGTGTTTCACCGGCACCTGGGGTGACTGCCGTGCCGTGAGCACGTGTCGCAGTTGCGGCAGCGAGAGGCGGAACTGGAGCGGCTGAGGGTTTCTGTCGCGGTGGTGACCTTCCAGGACGGCGCGGTCGCCCGCAACTACGTCGACCAGACCCAACTGTCGTGGCCGGTGCTCGTCGACGCGTCTCGTCGTCTTTACCACGCCTACGGCATGTACCACGGCCGCTGGTGGGACCTGGTTGGGCCGGCCGCACTGGCCACGTACTTTCGGCTAATGGCCAAAGGCCGAAGGCTTCGCAGCGCCCGGGGAGCCGACGTCAAGCAGCTGGGCGGCGACGTGGCCATTGACCCGGCTGGCGTGGTCCGCTACCACCGAGTTGCCGCTGGTCCGGCCGACCGACCGCCGGTGGACGAGCTGTTGGCGGTGGTGCGGTCCGGCTGCGAGACCAGTTGAGCCGACTCGCTGGCCGACGTGTCGGTCGCTGCACCCGGTCAGCCCTGACCGGCCTGTTCACGGACGCAAGTGGCCGCACTGTCCGAGCGGCTCCCCAGTTTGCCTGCGCAACCACGCAGGCTGGTCGCTCGAGGACGTCGGCTCGGCGTCGGCGGGTTCTTCCCGGCGTCGCCGTTCACCGCATGTACGGGTTCTGGCCGGCGGCGTGGTCGGTGACGTCCACCACCTCGCCCACTTCGGGCACGTGCTCGCGAATGACCCGCTCCACGCCCTGTTTCAAGGTCACGTGGGCCATGCCACAGCCTTGGCAGCCGCCGCCCAGCTCGACGAACACGCGGTTTTGTTTGACGTCCACCAGTCGGACGTAACCGCCGTGAGCGGCGAGGGCCGGGTTGAGCTCGTGGTCAATGACTTGTTGGACCCGCGTCCGAAGTTCGTCCTCCGAAGGAAGCTCTTCCCACACTTTCTCGTCGACGGCCGGCTCCCCGCTGGCCAAGTGCTCGCGAATGGCTTGACCGATTTGCCGGCCCACGACCGGCCACGGGTCGAAGCCGTCTTTGGTGACGGTGACGGTGTCGTGGGAAATGAGCACTGAGCGAACGCAGTCGATTTGGAACAGCCGTTTGGCCAACGGCGACCGT
>CAYSAG010000014.1:0-37662 GCA_964428935.1 uncultured Planctomycetaceae bacterium
CCGGCCCCGGCACCAACGACAATCCATGCTGCTCCCCTCAAACCACTTCCTCCTGTTGCAGCAGCACGCGTTCCGTGGACCGACGGCGGTTCCTGCAGTTGGCTGCTGCGGTGTCCGCGGCCGGTGCGACGGCCGGCGCCTCGGTGCGCCGTGCCTTCGCCGGACCCTTCACGCCCGCCGACACGGTGGCCCACTTCGTTCCAGCCGACAAGAAGCTCTCGCCCGAATGGGTCCGCGGCCTTTTCGAGAAAGGCTCACGCACCTGGTACACCGGCCGCGACCTGGACACGATTGGCATGCCCGTGGGAGGAATCTGCGCGGGGCAACTGTACTTGGCCGGCGACGGGCGGCTGGTCTACTGGAGTCTTTTCAACCGTCAGGTGAACACGGGCCCGGGCCGCGTGAACTACAAGGTGGGACGGCGGCCGACGGAGGTGGTGGAGCGGCTGCGGTTCGCCGGAGAAGCTCCGCACGTCCGGCAGGGGTTCGCCCTGCGCGTCACGCACCAGGGCCGGACGACCGTGCGAACGCTGGACCGCAACGGCTTCCCCAACGTGCGGTTTTGCGGCGAGTACCCGATTGGGTACGTCGAGTACGACGACGCCAGGCTGCCGGTCCGCGTGTCGCTGGAAGCCTTCTCACCGTTCATTCCGCTCAACGCCGCCGACTCGGCCCTGCCCGCCACGTTGCTGACCTTCCACATTCAGAACCGCACGGACCAGCCGGTGGAGTTGACGTTGAGCGGCTGGCTGGAGAACGCGGTCGGCCTTTTCAGCCAGCAAGCCGGACTGTCTGGGAAGCGGGTGAACCGGGTCCAGCGGCGAGCGGGGGCGACGTGGGTCCTTTCGTCCGCCACACCCATTCCGCAGCCGCCGCCCGGAAAGCCAGTCGTCTTCGCCAACTTCGAAGGCGACGACTACGGCGACTGGCAAGTCGAAGGAGACGCGTTCGGCCCAAAGCCGGCTTCCGGTACTTTGCCGGGCCAACAGCCGGTCAGCGGTTTCTTGGGCAAAGGATTGGTCAACACCTTCCGAGGCGGTGACAAGCCGCAAGGACGTCTGCTTTCGCCGGAATTCAAAATCGAGCGGCCTTTCATCAATTTCTTGATTGGCGGAGGTGCTCACGCGGGGCAGACCTGCGTCAACTTGCTGGTCGACGGAAAGGTCGTCCGCACGGCGACCGGTCGCAACCGGGAACGGTTGCAGTGGCACTCGTGGGACGTCCGCGAGCTGCTCGGCCGCACGGCCCGAATCGAAGTTCTCGACCGGCAGTCCGGCCCGTGGGGGCACATTAGCGTCGACCAAATTGAGTTTGCCGACCGTCCGCGACTGGGCCCGACCGGTCCACTGACCGAACAGGCCGACTTCGGAACCATGGCTTTGGCCCTGTTGGACGACGCCTCACTGGCGACGGCCAGCGTCGACCCGGAGCGGTTGCCGGAGGCAGCCCTGGAGCCACCTCCGGCCGGCGAGGCCGCGCAGGCCGCCGAGAAACCGTTCGGCCAGACACTGGTCGGCACCGTCGGGAAGACGCTGAAGCTGTCTGGTGGGCACAGCGTGTCGCTGACGTTCGTCGTGGCGTGGCACTTTCCGAACCGGCCGCAGCGGGGACAGTTCTACGCGACGCGGTTCCAAGACGCGGCGGCCGTCGTGGAGTACGTCAGCCGGAACCGCCGGCGGCTCATGGACCACACCCGCCTTTGGCACGACACGTACTACGACTCGACCCTGCCTCACTGGCTGCTCGACCGACTCCACTCCACCGTCTCGACTCTGGCCACCGACACCTGCCAGTGGTGGGCGAACGGTCGCTTCTGGGGCTGGGAAGGTGCGGGTTGTTGTCGAGGCACCTGCGGCCACGTTTGGAACTACGCTCACGCCGTGGCCCGGTTGTTCCCGGAACTGGAGCGGTCGGTGCGCGAAATGCAGGACTTCAACCCGCAGGGCGGTTTCATTCCCGAAACGGGCGAAATTCGCTTCCGCGGAGAAAACTGGCGGCTGTGGGCCGGCGACTCCCAGGCCGGTTACATTCTGAAAGCGTACCGCGAGCACCAATGCTCGGCCGACGACGCGTTCCTCAAACGCAACTGGAAGGCCATTCGAAAGGCCACCGAGTTTCTGATTGAGCAGGACGGTGACTCCAACGGCCTGCTGGAAGGCCGGCAGCACAACACGTACGACATTGACTTCTACGGACCCAACCCAATGATTGGCACGCTCTACCTGGCCGCTCTGCGCGCGGCCGAGGAAATGGCTCGAGAAGTCGGTGACGACGCCTTCGCCAAACGGTGCCGCAACATTTTCGAGACCGGCCGGCGACTCATGGTCGAACGGCTATTCGACGGCGAGTACTTCATTCAGTTGGTCGACTTGAAAAAGCACCCGAAGTACCAAGTGGACGGCGGGTGCCTGTCGGACCAACTGTTCGGCCAAAGCTGGGCGCGGCAGGTCAACCTGGGCGACGTCGTTCCGCGCGACAAGGCGTTGTCGGCCTTGCGGGCCGTCTGGAAGTACAACTGGGCTCCGGACGTGGGCCCGCAGAACAAAGCTCACCCGCCCGAACGGTGGTTCGCCTACCCGGGCGAGGCGGGGTTGTTCACGTGCACGTGGCCGAAGACCAAGTTCCTCGACGACGGCGTCCGCTACAAGAACGAAGTGTGGACGGGCATTGAGTACCAGGTGGCCAGTCACTTGGCGTGGGAGGGACTGCTGACCGAGGCCTTGGCCATTTGCCGAGCCATTCACGAGCGTTACCACCCCTCGAAGCACAACCCGTGGAACGAAATTGAGTGCGGCGACCACTACGCCCGTGGAATGGCCAGTTGGGGCGTGCTGATTGGGTTGAGCGGGTTTGAGTACCACGGGCCGCGCGGCCACCTGGGCTTTGCTCCGCGACTGAAGCCCGAGAATTTCCGAGCAGCCTTCACGGCGGCCGAAGGCTGGGGAACGCTGCAGCAAACCCGCTCGCACAACACGCAGACCAGCCGCGTCACGGTGCGCTGGGGACGGCTGCGGCTGCGGACCTTGTCGCTGGAGCTGCCCGAAGGGGCGTCGGGCAGGAACGTGACCGTCGCCGTCGCCGGACGTCCGACCGACGTCCGCACGGAGCTGTCGGGTCGACGACTGACCGTGCAGTTCCCCGAGCCAGTGACGCTGACCGAAGGCCAAACGCTGGAGGTGGTCGTGACGGGGTGAGAGCGGAGCAAGGGACGGGCCGCCACGCGCGACTTCGCCGCTGACGGGCTTCGGGCGGGAACGGGACGCCGGTCTGTTTGCCTGCCGACGTTGGATTACGGCGTGTCGGCTTGCGCCGCAGCGGACGAGCCGGCAGGAACCGGGAACAAGGCCCCGCCCCAGAAGTCGAGTCCGACGTCGGCCTTCGTCCACAGGTCACTCCACGCACTCCAGTGCTTCCACGGCGGCCACGCGGACTCGGCCCAGTGTGCCCACACCGCTCGCTCCGCGCGCGTGTGCTGCCAGACGTTCCGACCGAAGCAGTCCACCAGCCCGTACTGGGGCTTGGTGTCGCTCGGCTGGTCGGTTTCCAGCCGGGCCGGTCGGACGGCGAAGGCACCGGGCGACCACAGGAACGGGTGTCCTTCCGGCAACAGAGTCGGGACCGTCGTCCCGGGAGTCGGCACGACCGGCCCGGGCAGCCCGCGCGGGCAGTAACCGAACGACTGTCCGGTCCACGGGTCCAAAGGAACGCGGTCCAGGAATTCGGGCACCAGTTCGTCCAGTCGGTCTGGCAGGGTGCCGTGCCGCCGTTGGTACCGGACCAGGGCGAGCGTCAGCTTCAAAGCTCGCCGCCGCGCCTCGCACGAGACGGCCGTTCGCGCAAGCTGGTCGAGCCGGTAGTCGGCCAAGCGGAAAGGCTCTCGGCGCCACCAGTCTGTCCGGCCCGGAGGCTGCGAGAAAAAGAAAGCGAACCACGACGGCTCGCTCAAGCCCCGCCAGCCCGTCCAAACCCGGTCCCACTGGTGGTTCGCTTCGCACACCCACACGGCAAAACTGAACTCGGGACGTTGCAGACCCTCTGCCAAGTCCCGCAGCCAGTCGTAAGAAATCGAAAAGTAAGTCAGGGCCTGCCGTCGGGCTCGCCAGCGGAACAGACGCGGCCGCGAAGTCGGGTGGCGGGACGTTCCCGGTTTCTTGACGGCCCGTCCCTCCAGGCTGTTCAGCGCCAGCTTCAACTCGACCCCGACCGGTGCGGCGACCGACGGCCAGCGTGCCGCTTCCCGCTCCACCACCTCGGCCGCTCGTCGCAAGAGCTGGTCGGTCTGGTCAGGGTGAGCGGCCCAGCCGCTCAGGTAGTAGTAGACGCACTCCGTCAGCGACCGCCCCAACACGTACTGCCAGCTGGTTCCTTTTTGGGCGAAGTGGCGGCACAGACGCAGAGCTGCCTGGTAGCGTTCCAACGCCATGGCCAGTTGGCCCTCGGTCTCGGCCTGGCGAGCCCACAGGAGGAGAACTCGGACCAGTGGCCCCAGCCGGCTGGACCGGCGCGGGTCCATTTGTTCCCACGCGTCTTCCTCGCCGGCCGTGGCAGGGTCGAGCAGAGCGCAGCCCGGACGACGCGTGCAGGCCAGCAGCTCGTCCAGCAACGGCCGTCTTTCTTCGAGCCAGCGGCTCGTCTGGGCGGGCAGTGGCTGCCACGAGTAGGAAAGACGTCGCTTGCGCAGTGCGGCGCTGCGTTGCGCCGCGGCGAGCCGCTTCGCCAGTCGCCGGTACTCTCGGCCCGTGGCCAGCTCGTCGGAGGTGGCCGCTTGTGGAACGTCCTCGGGTTCGAACCGAACCGGCAGCGCCGGCACGCTCCAAAGCGAGTGACACCAACCGGTTGAGACGACGAACAACGCCGGCACGCCCAGCCAGGTCAGCAGCCGCACCACTCGCCTGCGGCTCCACGGCCGCCCGCTCAGCCACTCGTCGCACCAAACCGCCGCTCCAACCAGAACGGCTGCCGTCAGGCCCCAAGCGGCCCACTTGGTCGGAAGCGGCGTGGCGACGCACAACACGACCGACTGACTGGCCAGAAGCCAAGCCAGCAGCAAGGCCACGACGACGTTCCGCACCAAGGCCGCCACCAGCTGCGAGACCGCGTACGCCAGCAACAACACCGGCACGGCGCGCAGCGCGCCGAACAGCAATGCGCCTCCGACCCAAAAAGGCTCGTTCAGCGTGGTGGCCGGGCTGAGGCGCGACCAGAGCACCCGGTTCCAACTCCAAAGGCTTGCTCGGAACAGGGACGTGAACCCCCAAAGGGTCTCGGCGAGCAACTTCGACCAGCCCGCCTCCGGTTCCCCAGCAACCGCCGCCGCACCGGCCGTGGCCAGCACGACGGCCAGCCCGGTCGTCACCAACACCGTCGGCGCCCAGACCAACTGTTTGCTCAACAGCACCAGTGCCGGAGAAACGCCCCGTTCGCCCAAGAACGACCGGTCGGCGTCCCGGTGCGACCGGTCGAAACTGAAGACGCCCAGGACGGTAGGCGCGACCAACGCCAGCAGCGCCAGCACGGGCCAGTTGCGGTCCCAGCGGCGGTCGTCGAACCAGCCCACCAAGCCGAAGACGAGCAGCACGCCGACCAGCGTCAGAAAAGCTGGTGTCTTGGCCCGACGCCACTCCAGCCGCGTCAACCGCGTCAGCCTTCGCCACCAGCCGGGCACGGCTTGTGGCTCCGTCGCCACCCGCGCCCACTGCCGCTTCGAGACCCACGTCAGCCGTCCGCGACGCTGACGCCACCAACCCCAGACCGTCGGCAACGGCCGTTGCAGCCACCACCGGGTCAGCAGCAAGTCCACGGCCAGCAACGCCACCAGAAACACTGCGGCCCGCCACAACAGCGACACGAACCACTCCCAACGCGTCACCGCTTGCAAGTAGCTCTCGGGACTGCCGGGCAAACTAATGAGCGCGTACACGCTGGCCAGCGACGCGACCGCTCCCAGACACGCTGACGTCAGCGTGTGGCGAGTCAGCAGGGAGAAAAACGCGCACCACAAAAACGCGCCGACGCCGAAGAGGAAAAACTCCGCCGCCAGTTTCAGGTCCGTTGGCGAAACCAGCCCGGACGTGACCAGCCCCCGAGCGGCCGCCACGCACCAGTAGCCGGCTGGGACCACCAACGCCGCTGCGAGCACACTCGCAGCGCCCACGACCGCCGTCACGAGCTTGGCCGCCAGCAACTCACCGCCACCCACGGCCAGTCGCCGAAGCCACTCGTCCGTTCCCTCCTCCGTCTCGCGGCCGAAAGACATGGCTCCGCTGCCAAAGAAAAACGCCAGCACCCCGAACACGCTCAGACGCAGCAGCCAGGTGAGCACCAGGTCTGCCTCGGCCGCCGCACCCGAGTCTGTGACTCCGCGTGCAACCACCCAAAGCTGCCCCAGCACGGTCAGCGCCACCGCGAACAACCACAGGGTCCGGTGAACGCGGTACTCCTTCCACAGCAGTCGGCCCAGCCGCTTCCACCTCATTTCGTTGCACCTCCGGTGGAGTCCGACGTCGCGCAGACCGACGAACCCGGTTCGCCAGCCGACTCCGGCCGTTTCATGTACCCGACGAAAATTTCTTCCAGCGTCGGCACGCGAACCTCGACCTCGGCCACGTTGTCGGCCGCTCGAAGTCGAGCCAGCTCTTGGTCCGTGCAGCCTCGCACCAGCAACTGCCACTGCCGGTCACGGTGAACTGCCTGAAGGACCTGGCCCGGCCACGGCTCCGGACCGGCCTGACCGTTTCGCAGCGTCACCGTCAACGCTCGCACCGACTGTTTCAGCTCGTCCAGCCGTTCCACCAGCTCCAGCCGACCTTTTCGCAGAATGGCCACCACGTCGGCCACCCGTTCCACCTCGGCCACCTGGTGGCTCGACAGCAAAACCGTTCGCCCCGTCGCCGCCACGTCGACCATGCTTTCCAGGAACTCGCGACGCACCAGTGGGTCCAGCCCGGAGGTCGGCTCGTCCAGCACGAGCAACTGCGGGTCGTGAGCCGTGGCCAGAGCGAGAACGACTTTGGCCCGCATTCCTTTCGACAGTTGCGAAATTCTGCGGTCCAGCGGCAGCTCGAACCGCCGGACTAGCTCCTCGTAGCGCGGCCAGAACGGGACGTCGTAAAACCCGGCGGCGAACCAACCGACTTCCGCCACGGTCATCCACTCGTAAAGAACCGGCTGCTCCGGCACGTAGCCCACACGCTGGCGAATTTGCCGCCCGCACTACCGACTGTCCAAGCCGTAGACCTCGGCCCGGCCTTCGTCGGCCAGCAGCATTCCCAACAGAATGCGAATGGCCGTCGTCTTGCCGGCTCCGTTCTCACCCAGCAGGCCGACAATGGTGCCTTCTTCTGCCGCCAGCGAAAAACGGTCGAGGGCCTGAACGGAACCAAAACGCTTGCCGACGTTCTCGAACCGGAACACAGGGGTCATGAGACCAGCTCCCGCAAAACAGGGTCAGTGGGGCGAGCGGGGTTGCAGCCGAGCCAGCTCTTGTTCGACCAACGAGCGAATTTCGTCCAGCGTCAGTCCGCTCTGGGCCGCTTCCTCCAGGACTTGCTTCAGCCGTTGACGAATCAGTTTCACCCGTTCGCGGCGGCAGTAGGCCGGAGCCGACTGCGTGACGGCCAGACCGGTGCCGCGGACCGTCTCGAGCACGCCTTCGGCCTGCAGTTCGCGGTAGGCCCGCGCCACGGTGTTCGGGTTGACGGCGGCGGCCTTGGCCAGCTCGCGGACCGACGGAACCAGTTCGCCCGGCCGAATCGCTCGGCTCGCGACGGCAAATTTGATTTGCCGGACGATTTGGTCGTAAATGGCCAGTCCGTTTGTCGGGTCGATTGAGACGAACACGGCAGCCTCCTACTGTACTAGCTAGCTAGTACAGTAGCCAAACGAGGGCCGCTTGTCAACGGCGATTTGCAAGAAATTGACGTGGTCTGGGAACTGGAGGTCGTCCGCGAACTGGAGGGCCACACGCTCAGTCGTGGCCCCCGGCGGTGCGTGTCTCGAGGTCAGCTCGAGAAAACGCGTCCGGTCGTGTCAAGACCCGCGAACCACCGCAGAAGCGCGGACGAAGTCCCCGACACGCTCAGAAATCTTCCGAAAGAGCGGACAGCGGCCTCGACCTCGCGGTGTCCGCTGAACCGCCGGCCGCTCAGCGTCGAGTGGTCCGCCCCAAAACGGCCGTCGCGGCGCGGCAGGCGCGTGCGGACAGAAGAAGCTCGAACGAACAAGTGGCCGGCGAGCCGAAGACGTGCGTCGTCCAGAGACCGGGCGCCTGCTGGGGGAGCGACGAAACGGTCCGAGGACCCGGGGGAGCTGCAACGAGGGAAAGACCGCCGGAAAGCGTCGCCCGCCGCCCCAGACCGGCCGTCAATTCTCAATCGGCTGCAAACCGAGAATGGCACCAGCCCGGGAAATTTCGCGGTCCGTGAACAAGCCTCTCAGGTTCTTCAGAAACTTGCGCGACAGGTTCCAACGGCCCAAAACCTCGAAGAGCGGCTCCAGTCGCTTCTCGTCAATGTTGAGCTGCCGGCGGAGACGACGGGCCTGTTCGGGCGGCATGTCCTCGAACTGACTAATCAGCAGGAAGTCGCCTTCAATGGGCAGGTTCAGGTGCAGCGTGCGCAAAGCCTCGGGCAAGTACTCGTCCACGACGAACCGACAGGCTCGTGGCCCGGTGGCCATGCACCGTTCAATGAGCTTCGGGGCGTCTTCGGCAATGTGAGCGGCCGTCTCGCAGACCGCGTAGACCACGCTCTCGTCGACCAGCGTCGCCAGGTACTTTCGGTGAGCGCGGTGTTTTCGCCAGGTGTCCGCCAGCAGGTCCAATTGAACGTGTCCGGGAACGGCCGAAAGGAACGGCACCTCGGTCAGGTAGCCAAACTCCTCCTCCGGCTCCTGTTCGGACCGACGCGCCAGCGCAACCTGCTCCAGCGTCTCCAGGAACGACACCCGAAACGCCAGGTAGGTGAGAATGTTGTCTGGCAGCTTTTGGTTCCCAATGACCAGCATGCGACTATGGTTGCAGCCCGAGTTACCGAAAACAAGAGCAATTACGTTTTTTTCGTTCAGAGTGGTCGGAGCGAGGAATGGGCGGACGCTCAGAAGCCGTTTGACCGGCCGAAACGAGCGCCGGCGGAACGAGCTACGGCCGTGCCACGGCAGGAGTTGCGGCTCGGTGTTTGTCCGAGCCCGCTGTGGACTGGCCCCGCGCCCCCAGCGCTGGCGGTTTGCCGACAGTCCGGGGCCGGACCAAACGGACTGGTCTGAATGGCAACGGGTTTTCGAGCAAAGCGGTGGCCGCTCGAGCGTTGCAGCCGGGAACGGCGGTTGTGTAAAGTCAGTCTCGGTGGGCCGTCTGTGTTTCGGGGCGGTCGCGAGGGACGTGCTGCCGACAGACCCTCGCCTGTGGCTCGCAGCGAATCCGGGCCCACGTGCGGGCCGCCGCTCGGCGCCGAGCCACGTCCACGGAAACGCTGACGTCGTCCCGGACGAGCCGTCGGCTTCGACCCGAGCCGTGACTCTGCAGCGAGGAAGTCAACCATGAGGCGGTTGTTTGTGCTGCTGACCGGTGCCGTTGTGTTGTGGTTGGTCGGTTCGCCGGTTTGGTCCTCGAGGGCTGCTCCTCAGCCAGACTGGAAGCAGTTGGTGGCCGACTTGCAGTCGCCGCTGGTCTCGGTTCGCGCGACGGTAGCTCGGCGGTTGGGCCAATGCGGCAGCCGGCAGGCGGTCGACGCGCTGGTTCGAGCCTTGAACGACTCGTCGCCTGAAGTGCGTCGAGAGGCCGCTCGGGCCCTCGGCCGAATCCGAGACGCTCACGCGGTCCTGCCGCTGACGGAAGCTTTGAACGACCCGGACACGAACGTGCGCTTTTACGCCGCCTGGGCGTTGGGCGAGTTGAAGGACGGACGAGCGGCCGAGGCTCTGCTGCGGGCCCTGCGCGACCCGGAGTGGACCGTCCGGGACCAGGCCGCGTGGGCGCTGAAGGAACTGCACGACCCGACGCTCCTGCCCAAACTGGTGGAGCTGCTGGACGACGAAAAGGCCGACCAACAGCACGTGGCGTGGCTGGTGCGGCAGTTGGCTGGTGAGCGACTGCAGGAGGTGCTGAAGCCGGCGTTGAAACACCGTCGTCCGGAAGTCCGTTTGCGTGCGTGGCAGCTGCTGGACGAAGCTCAGGGGCCGCTGTCGGTCGAGACGCTGGCGGCCGCCCTGAGCGACTCGGACCGGCAGGTCCGGCTGTTCGCGGTGGCGAAGCTGAGGGAGGCCGGCGGAGCGGACGCTCGGGCCGCGCTGCAGCGGCTGCTCGAGGGAGAGACGGACCCGGAAGTCCGGCGGGCTGCTGCGGAGGCGGCCGAAGCGCTCTCGCCGTTGAAACGACTGGTCGCTTGGTGGGGCTTCGACGACCCGAACCAGCCGGCTCGGGACCAGACCGGCAACGGCAACGACGGTCAACTGCTGGCCGGTTCACTGGTACCGGGACGCGTCGGAACGGCCTTGCGGCTGCAGGGCCGGGGCGGCGTCGAGCTGGGGCACCCGCCCGGTGCGGTGGTCCAGGACCGCGAGTTCACCGTCACCGCTTGGACTCGCTGCGACGCGAAAGACGGCGTGGTGGTCGCCCGAGGCGGCGCGTTCTGCGGGTTCTCGCTGTACGTCAAAGACGGCCGTCCCTGTTTCGGCATTCACCGCCTGCGGGACGGGCCGGCGTACGTCGCTCGCGGCGACCAACCGGTCGTCGGAAAGTGGGTCCACCTGGCCGGCGTGGTACGCAAGGGACGCGTGGAACTGTACGTGAACGGCGAGCTGGTTGCGACGGCTCGCACGCCGGGACTCATTCCCAGCAACTGCGGTCAAGGAATGGAAATCGGTTTCGACAGCGGCAACAGCCCGGCCGAATTGACGACGCCGCTGCGTGGCTTGATTGACGACGTGCGGTTCTTCGACGCGGCGTTGTCGGCCGAGGAAATTGCTGAGGTCATGAAGGTGGGAACGAAAACCGACTAGACCGAGGCGGGTCTGACGGAAGGACGGGTTCGGGACCTTGTGCGGCCTGTGGGCGCGAGCGGGCCGCGGTTGAGCCTGCGGCGACGTTCCAGACACAACGGTGCCGCGCGTCGGAGCGAGTGGGCCGAGAAGAGAGCTTTTCTGAAACAATTTGAGAGCGTCCGGGAATTGTGGAACGTCCGGGAATTGTGGAGGGCCACACTCCGTCGTGGCCGTTGACGGTCTGAGTTCCGACGCCGGCTCCGCCAGGTACGTCCGGCCACTCGAAAGTCGCGAATGCCTGGAGAAAAGCGGACGAATTCCCGGACACCCTCAAACAGTTTTGCCAGACCTTTTTCGAGCCGGAGAAGCCATGGGTAGACAAGCGGGCGGAAAGCAAAAGAAGTTGCGAACGGGCGTGTGGAACGGACGAGCGTGGCGGCTGCAGCCGGCAGGCGACCGAGCGGCTCGGGGGCGAGCAAGACGGGAAGCGGCTCCGCGGTCGGACGGGCCGGCCTTCGTCCGAACGCTGGCGGCTGCGGCGGTGGTCGTGGCGGCCGGCGTAGCGGGTCGGTGGGCCGGTGCCGCCCCGCAGTCAAGCCCGCCAGCTCCTCTAGCTGCCGCGGCGAAGTTGGTGCAGGAAAGCGGAGCGGCCGGTGGAGTGTGTTCGGTTGTCGGAGCCGACTCGCTGGACTTGGCCGTCGCACTGACCAAGCAAGGCCCGTTTCAGGTCCACGTGCTGTGTCAGGACGACGCGACGTGCCGTCGACTGCGTGAAGAAGCGGCCGCTCGTGGAGTCGCTCACCGGGTCGCAGTCGACACGACCTCCGGCGACCGGCTGCCCTACGTCGACAACCTGGTCAACCTGGTCGTCTTGACTGGCGGCGGCTTCGCGGTGGACAGCCCCGAGGTGGCTCGGGTGCTCGTGCCGGGCGGTCTGGCCGTCCACCTCGACCCCCAACTAAAGCCAACCAAGCGGTTCCGCAAGCCGTGGCCCAAAGACATGGACCAGTGGACGCACTACCTGCACGGCCCGGACGGCAACCCGGTGGCGAACGACACGCGGGTGGGTCCGCCGGTCCACTTGCAGTGGGTGGGCGAGCCGCGTTGGCTGCGCTCGCACGAGACCGACTCGAGCATTAGCACGGTCGTGACGGCCAACGGTCGGCTTTTCTACATTTGCGACGAAGCGCCCATTAGCCTGGCCGGGCAGACGCCGTTGCCGGACAAGTGGAGCTTGGTGGCGCGGGACGCTTTCAACGGTGTGGTTTTGTGGAAGGTGCCCATTCGCCGGTGGGGGTGGCGTGAGTGGAAGCCGTCGTGGTTCTCGCCGCGTCCGGGCGACTTCCCGCTGGACATTCGAAAGCGCTTGGTGGCTGTGGGCGACCGAGTGTACGTCACGCTGGGCTACGACGCTCCCGTCTCCGAATTGGACGCTCGCACCGGACGCATTCTGAAGACGTACGAAGGAACGGAGCACGCCGGCGAGCTGCTGTACTTGGACGGCACGTTGGTTTTGTCCGTGCCGCGAGGGGACCGGCTGCAAATTCTGGCCGTCGACGCGGCGACCGGTCAGACGAAGTGGCGCAGTCAGAAGCTCTACCGGGGCAGCAAGGTCGACTACTACAAGTGGCGGGACGTGAACGGCTCGGCCCCGCCACCTCGCAAAATCTACCCAGCGCCGAACCTCGCCACCGACGGCCACGTGGTCGCGCTGATTGACGGACCGCAACTGGTGGCCTTGGACTTCGCCACGGGAGAAGAAAAGTGGCGAGCCGACTTCCCGCTGGACCCGGCCGACCAAAGGGCGGGCGGGGTGCGAGCCGACGGCAACCTGTGGAACGGAACCATGATTGTCCGCGACGGCGTCGTGCTGCACGCCAGCCCGTACAAACTGGCCGCCTTCGACGCCCAGACGGGCCGGCTCCTCTGGTCGCAACCCAAAGCCTACATTGGGCACTTGTGGTACGAGTGGAAAGAGGTGTTCGTCATTGACGGGCTGGTGTGGACGTGGGACGCCGACTTGGTTCGCGAGCCGCTCGACGGCGCGCCGCCGCGGCGCAACCGTCGGCAGACCAGCCTGTTCCCGGCGTTCGTCAACGGCTACGACTTGCGAACGGGCGAACGAAAGAAGCACGTTCCGCTGGGGCCCATTTTCAAAACGCACCACCACCACCGCTGCTACCGAGACAAGGCAACGGTGCGTTACATTTTGGCAAGCCGTCGTGGGACCGAGTTCGTCGACCTGAAAGAAGGCCGGCACACGGTTCACAACTGGGTCCGCTCCACGTGCCACGTGGGAATGATGCCGGCCAACGGTCTGCAGTACGTCCCGCCTCACCCGTGCAAGTGCTACATTGAGGAGAAGCTGAGCGGCTTTTTGGCTCTGGCGACGGACGACGAAAACTGGCGGCCGGAAGCCGCGCCCGAGGCGGCCCGGCTGACGCGGGGGCCGGCTTTCGGTCAACGAGCCGACGGTCCGGCCGCTTCCGAACAAGACTGGCCCACGTTCCGACACGACAACCGTCGCAGCGGGGCGACGCGGGCTCGCGTTGCCGAGACGGTGCAGCCGGTGTGGAACGTTGTGGCCGGCGTCCGCGTTTCGGCTCCAATTGCTGTCGGCGACCGGGTGTTCGTGGGTCTGGTCGACGAGCACGGCGTGGCCTGTCTGGACGCGGCCAGCGGTCGGCGTCTGTGGACGTTTTACGCGGGCGGCCGAGTGGACTCGCCGCCGACCTACCACCGCGGCCTGCTCCTGTTCGGCTCAGCCGACGGCAATGTCTACTGCCTGAACGCCGCGGACGGCGAACTGGTGTGGAAATTCCAAGCCGCGCCCGCTGTGCGGCTGGTCGGGGCGTTCGGCCAGCTCGAGTCGGCGTGGCCGGTCCACGGCAGCGTGCTGGTTCACGACGACACGGTTTACTTCGTCGCCGGTCGCTCGTCGCAACTGGACGGCGGACTGTGGCTCTACGGACTGGACGTCGCCACCGGCCAGGTCCGACACCAGCGCCACCTGCGCGGTCCCGACTACAAGCTCGACCCGCAGACGGGCAAAATCGTGCTCCGCGGACCGTGCAGCGACACCGTCTCGCCGGACGCCGAGTTCACCCAGAACTACTTGCTGCCAATGGGGTCCCTGCCGGACATTCTGGCTGCCGAAGACCAAACCCTTTTCCTGCGGACTCGGGCGTTCGACTGGCACCTGCAGCCGAAAGCTGGCCCGAAGCCCACGCTGACCCCGGTCTACGGCTACTTGGACGACACCTACTTCAAACGAGCTCCGTGGCAAATTGCCGGCGAGTTCGGACGGCTGGCCGTGTTCGACGAGCACGAAGCCATTGTCATTCGACAGTTCGACACACTGCGAGGGCTCGACCCGACCGTCTACTTCACGCCGGGAAGCAAGGGCTACCTGCTGTTCGCGAAGAACATGTCCGGCCGACGCAGCACGTGGCTGACCCGCATTCCGGTGCGAGTGCGAGCCATGGTCCTGGCGGGCGACCGGCTGTTCGTCGCCGGTCCTCCCGACGTGCTCGACCCCAAAGACCCGCTGGGGCCGTACGAGGGACGCTTCGGTGGCGTACTGGCCGTCTTCGACGCGGGCAGCGGTCAGAAGCTGGCCGAGCACCGCCTGTCGGCTCCTCCCGTTTTCAACGGCGTCGCAGCCGCTCAAGGCCGACTGGTGCTGTGCCTGACGGACGGGTCGGTGGTGTGTTTGGCCGAGCGGTGAGGGAGGGGACGCGGTCGGAAGACCGACGCTCACCGCCGGCCAGCCCGCTCACGCCTCGACGCGGTAAAACTTCGCGCACGTTTCGCCCAGGACCGCGGCCCGCTCCGACTCCGACAGCTCGGCCGCGTAGTCCAGCACGACGTTCATGACTTCGACGTACTGGCCCGACAGCGTGCAAACGGGCCAGTCCGACCCAATCATGCACCGCTCGGGTCCGAACGCCTCGACGGCCACGTCCAGGTAGGGACGCAGGTCCGACGGCTGCCACTGCCCCCAGCGAGCTTCGGTCACCAAGCCCGAAAGTTTGCAAAAGACGTTCGGCAGTCGAGCCAGTTCCTGCAAGTGCTCCCGCCACGGAGAAAGCTCGCCCCGAGCAATGTACGGCTTGGCCAAGTGGTCCACGACGAAGGGCTGGTCCGGAAACCGCCGCACCAGCTCGGTCGCCGCCTGAATGTGCGGCGGCTTCAGCAGCAGGTCGTAGGTCAGCCCGTAACGAGCCAGCTTGCCAATGGCCGCCGTGTGGACGTCGCTCAGCACGTACTCGACCGGCAGGTCCTGCAGAACCTCACGCACCCCTTTCAGCTTCGGGTGCTGACTGTAGCGTTCCAGTTGTTCGTCCAGCCGGCCGGACTCAAAGTCGACCCAACCGACCACGCCCAGAATGAAGTCGTACTGGTCGGCCAATTCGAGCAGCCACTCGGTCTCGACAGTCAGGCGTCTGGCCTGGACGGCAATGGAGCCGTCGAAGCCGACCGACTCGAGCAACGGCTTCAGGTCGGTGGGCAGGTGGTCGCGGCGAAGCACGGCCATTTCGTCGGTCATCCAGTCGTAGTCGGTCGAGTTGTACTGCCAGAAGTGCTGGTGGGCGTCGATTTTCATGAAGGAGCCTCCTCAGCGGTTCGCGACTGCCAGCAGACTTCACTACGCCAGTGGAACGGGTGCGAGCTTGAGCCGCAGCGGGTACAATGGCCGCTCACGTTCCGACCACGGTTTTTCGCAGGAGCCTTTCCCGTTCTCGCGGTTCGACGGCGTCACCGTTTTGCCTCGCGGCCTGGCTGCCGCAGCGGGCGTCGGTCCGTGGAACGAGCTCCGTGCCCCACGGCTTCGGCTGCTCGACCGGGCGAGCGTCGACCGAGGGGACCGGCCGAGGCCGCCGGCGCCGAGGCTTCAGTTTGTTTGGTTTTGTTGCTGCTGACAAGGCTCGAGCCATGAGACGACTACCACGGGGGCTGTTTGCTGTGGCGCTGGCTTCGTTGCTCGTGTCGGTCGCTTGGGCGGTCGACCGCGAACGAGCGGCCAGTCGCGTTCTGAACGATTTGAAGTACCTGGCCTCGGACGAGCTTCAGGGGCGGAACGTTGGCACGGAAGGCATTGAGAAGGCGGCGGAGTACATTCGGCGGGCGTTCCAGCAGGCAGGACTGAACGTGACGGCCGTGGACGGCTCGGCCTTTCAAGAATTCACCGTGGTCACCGGCGCGAAGCTGGGCCGGCCCAACCGGCTGGCGCTGCAAGGCCCCAAAAACCGTTGGACGCTTCAGTTGGACCAGGACTTCCGTCCGTGCTCGTTTGGTGCTTCCGGCAAGCTGGACGCTCCTTTGGTCTTCGTGGGCTACGGCATTGAGGCTCCGAAGCAGGGCTACGACGACTTTGAGGGGGTCGACGTGCGGGGAAAGGCAGTGGTCGTTCTGCGTCGGACGCCGCGGTGGGGCGAGCGGCACAACCCGCTGGGCAGCACCCGACGGGCTTCGTTGCGAACCAAAGTGGTCGCCGCGCACCGACACGGAGCCGTCGCGGTGCTGTTCGTCAACGACCCGAACTCGACCCGTCAAGCGGCTCAGCGGGAACTGAACGAGCTGAAAGACCACGTGGTGCGAGCGGCTCAAGCGCTCGTCCAAGCCGAGGAGGAAAACTTTCCGAGCGAGAAAGTGGCCGAGGCTCGGTCGCAGCTTCAGCGGGCTGTACACGAACTGCGACAACGGCAGCAGGAGCTCCGGTCGGGCAACCTGGACCGACTCATGCCGTTCGGCTACGGCGGTTCGCGGCCGGTTCGGCCCGTCCCCGTTTTCCACATTTCGCAAGCGGTGTGCAGCCGAATGCTGAAGGCGGCCACAGGCAAGACGCTGCAGCAACTGGCCGAACAGATTGACGAACAACTGAAGCCGGCCAGCTGTGAACTGACGGGTTGGCGGGTGGTCGGGCAGGCGACGGTCGAGCCGGTCCGGGCCAAAGTGAAAAACGTGGTCGGCGTCTTGGAGGGAGAAGGGCCGTTGGCGGACGAGACCATTGTGGTCGGAGCCCACTACGACCACCTGGGCCTGGGAGGTTTCGGGTCACTGGCCGGGCGGTCTGGCGTGGTGCACAACGGAGCGGACGACAACGCTTCGGGCGTGGTGGGCCTGATTGAGCTGGCCAGGCGGTTGGCGTCGCGGCCCAAGCCGCTGCCGCGGCGGGTAGTGTTCGTCGCCTTCACGGCCGAGGAGCGGGGGCTGCTGGGCTCGGCCTACTACGTCAACCACCCCTTGTTTCCCCTGGACAAGACCGTGGCCATGTTCAATTTGGACATGATTGGTCGGCTGCGAGAGAACAAGCTGACCGTTTTCGGCGCGGGAACCGCTCCCCGCTGGAAACCGTTGCTGGAGAAGTTGGCCGAGCAGGGCGGGCTGAAGCTGGTCGAGAAAGACAGTGGCTTTGGGCCCAGCGACCAGTCCTCGTTCTATTCGAAGAAGGTCCCCGTGCTCCACTTCTTCACGGGCCTGCACCGCGACTACCACCGGCCGAGCGACGACTGGGACAAAATCAACGTCGAGGGATTGCTGCGGGTGGTGGACTTGGTCGAACAAATGGTGGTGGCAACGGCGGAACGGGCCGAGCGTCCGAAGTACGTGGCCGTGAAACGGCCAGCCAAACGCAAGCCCGGCGAACAAAACGCCCGACCCTACGTGGGCACCATTCCCGACTTCGGGGCCGAGGGACCGGGCTACGCCATTTCGGGAGTCGCTCCGGGCAGTCCCGCCGAGAAGGCTGGCTTGCACGCGGGCGACCGAATTGTGGAGTGGAACGGGGAAGCCGTTGAAAGCCTGGAAGACTTCGACGCCGCGCTGCGGCGGTCCAAACCGGGAGACGAGGTGGAGCTGACGGTGCGTCGAAAGGGTCAAACGGTGAAGCTGAAGGTTCGGCTGGGCCAGCCGCGGTAGGTCGGCGGTCGCGGCGTTGCTCGGCGGCCGTCGCCGGCCCGACCGGTTCGCCCGGCACAGGCAGCACGAGCCGCGAAGCTGTTACAGTCGGCACAAACGGCCTGACAGTCCGTCGCTGAGCGAATTTGCTGCGCTGCAGCACTGGTGGCGGCGACCCGAAAAAGCCGCCGCCGGTCGGTCGTCGATTTCTTAGTTGAGCGTTATTCTGTCATTCGTTTGCGACGGGCACAGGACCGACCGGCTTGCTGCGGGAACGGCCAACCGGCCAAGGAAGCTTGGCAACGCTGCGGTCGAGCCTTCGCCACCTCAGCCGGTGGGCCGGTTTGCGCCGTCAACCACCCCAGTTTGCAAGGTTTGTACCCAACCAGAATGTCTTGCGTGTCCAACTCATCGACGAACGCAACCGGGCGTGAGCAGCGTCGGGCTCTGTGGGTCTTCGCCCTCCTGCTGGGACTGGCTCCGCTGGTCGGCTGGTCGCTGACGCGAATCGACCTGCACAACAACGTCGAAACGTGGCTGCCCGACTCGGACCCCGACCGCCAGTTGCTCACTTGGTACCTGGACCGCTTCGGCCACGACGACTCGTTCGTCATTTCCTGGGACAACAGCTCGCTGCACGACCCGCGTGTTCCTCGTCTGGCCGCTCGTCTGGAAGGCGTGGTCGACCAACAGGGCGTCCGTCGAGGCGGGCTGAAGCAAATTCAGTCGGTCGTCACGCCCCACGAACTGATTGCCCAGATTGCCGGTCGGGGCGTTTCGGTCGACGAGGCCGTTCGACGGGCGCAGGGCCTGCTGGTGGGGACCGGACCGCTGAAGGTTCGGCTGACGGCCGTCGGCCGGGCTCGCCGAAAGACGACCGAGCGGTTGATTCGCGAGCGGCTGAAGGCTCAGCTCGGACTGGACGTCCAGATTCTGGGGCCTGTTGAGCCATGGATTCCGCCGGAGGGCTACTTTGAGCAGGCGGACCGGGACCGGTTGGAGCAGTCGGAGGCGGTTCGAGCGGCGTCTGAGTTGGAAGCAAGACTGCCGAACGTGCCGCCTCACGACCTGCAAATTCGTTGGGCCGGAATGCGAGCCGGGACGGAGGCGGCTGCGCGTGTCATCGAAGTGGTCCGCAGTCTCCGAGCGGAACCGCTCAGCGGTCAGTCCGAGGGCGAGCCGCTGGTCGAAGACTGCTTTTTCGCTCCAGGCAGCCCCGTCGGACTGCTCGTGACGCTGTCGGAAGCGGGAGCGGCCGACGTGGCCGGCACGCTGGCCGAAATTCGACGCATTGCCAGCGAAGTGGGCGTGCCGGCCGAGCAGCTCCACATGGGCGGTCCGCCGGTCGCGACGTGCGAGCTGAACCGGACAATGGGCCGAGCGGTGTGGAACCCGCAGGTGCCTCTGTGGGACGTTTTCCACCGGTCACCCATTCTGCTCTCCGCGCTCGTCGGCACGGCCCTGGCGTTCGTGCTGCTGAACAGCGTTCGGTTGGCCGTTTTGGTCCTGGCCATGACCTACTACGCCGTTCTGGCCACGGCCGCTCTGGTGCCTGCCACCGGCACCGCCTTCAACATGGTGCTGGTCGTCATGCCCACGCTGTTGTTGGCGGTGACGCTGTCGGCGGCCATTCACCTGGTCAACTACTGGAAGCACGCTTGGCGGTCGCCGTGCTCGGACCCGGTGGGAGCCGCCACCCGGCTGGCTCGACGGCCTTGCACGCTGGCCAGTCTGACCACGGCAATCGGTTTGCTGTCGCTGCTGACCAGTACGTTGCGGCCGGTCCGTGAATTCGGGGTGTTCTCCGCCGTCGGGTGCCTGATTTCGCTCGTTCTGGTGCTGGTGGGTCTGCCGGGCTTTCTTCGCCTGTTTGCGTCGCGGCCTCCGGCCGAAAGCGGCTCGGAGCACGAAGGCTGGCAGCGAGCGGGAGACTGGCTGGCTCGGGCTCGGTGGCCGGTGCTCGTCGGTTCGGTGGCCGTGTTCGCTGTCTGCTGCTACGGGCTGAGGTGGTTCCGGACCGAGACGAAAGTCATTCGCTACTTCCCGTCCGACTCGCGCCTGGTGCAGGACTACCGCTTCCTGGAAGAAAACCTGTCCTACATTGTGCCCGTCGCGGTGCTGGTGCGGTTCGACAAGTCGGCGCAGGAGCAAACGAACTTCCTCGAGCGGGTGGAAATTGTGCGGCAGATTGAAGAAGGCATGCGACGTCACGCGGAAATCAGCGGGACGCTGTCGCTGGCCGATTTTCTCAAAAAGTACCAGCCGCCGTCCGAGAAGGCGTCGCGAATTCAGAAACTGCTGGCCGCACGGAAAGCCAACGAAACTGAAAGACGCGTGAAGGAAGGACGGGTTCCCGAGGCGGCTCGGTTCCTTCGAGTTGCCGACCGCGACGCGACGTTCGTCTTTGGAGCGGACGAGACGTTCCGCGTTCGAAAGGGCGACGAGGTTTGGCGCATTCTCGCCCAGGCGTCCATTCTTTCGGACTTCGACTACGCTCAACTGGCCAACCACCGACAAACCGGTGACCTGGACGAAATTGCGAAAAGCTCGCTGAAGTACTACGCGGGGGCGGACCACGTGGTGACCGGAATGGTGCCCGTCTTCTTGAACACGCAGCGGGCCGTGTTGGTCAGCCTAATCAAAAGCTTTGCCTTGGCGTTCGCCGTCATTGCCGTGGTGCTCATGGTCATTCTCCGGAACCCGGTTGCCGGACTGCTGGCCATGCTGCCGAACCTCATGCCGGTCGGGGTGGTCTTTGGACTGTTGGCCTGGAACGGATTGGCGGTCGACATTGGCACCATGGTCACGGCGTCCGTGGCTCTGGGAATGGCCGTCGACGGCACGCTGCACTTGGCCACGTGGTTTCAAGAGCGTCTTCGCAGCGGAGCCACTCGCCACGAGGCCGCCGCTCAAGCACTGGCTCGGTGCGGCCCGGCTCTTTGGCAGACCACGCTCATCATTAGCGCCGGCATGTTCATGCTGTTTCCGGCCGAGCTGCTCCTGGTCAGCCGGTTCGGGTGGCTCATGGCTGCTCTCATTTTGGCCGCCTTCTTCGGCGACGCCGTTGTCCTGACGGCTTTGCTGGCCGGACCGTTGGGGGCGGTCATTGAGAAGCTCGAGAAGGAGTCGGCGAACGGAGAGACGCCGGGCGGAGAGGAGCGTCACGAAGCAGGTCCGCAGGCCCCGTCGCAGACGAGCGGCGCCGTGGAAGGACCGGTGTCGGACCAACCCGAGCCGGTCCCGCCGACCCCTCACATGCTTTCGGCTCCACCCACTCGCAACCGACCGACGTCCACGTGGTGAGCCGTTGCTCGGGCCGTGGACGGTGCGACCTGTGGCGGCCGTGCTGCGTGAACGGAGCGGCGTTCCGTGGCTGCACCGACGGCGTCTTTGCGCACTCACTTCTCACTTCTCTTCTGTCGCGCCGCCGGCCGGAATTGTCCTGACAGCTCGGTCGAAACCGTCGGTCGACCGGAACCGTCGGTCGAGCGGAATGGCCTGCCGGCCGGGACGGTCGGCTGGAACGGTTCGGTCGCCCGGAACCGTCGGTCGGTGGACTCTCTCCTTCCGGAAAGCACCTCCCACCGCAGAGACACCGCGTCTCTGGCCCGCGTTCAACGGGCGGTTTGCTCGCGGCGAGCAGCCCATTTCTGTAACCGTTTGGCCGCAACGGAATCGATTTCTTGCCGACGCAGTTTGCGGCGGCTTGTTTGCGGCCTTGCAGCTGGAGCGGAGAGCCGGCCGACGCTCGAGTCCGACGCTCACGCTCGGCCCCTGTTCCGACACCCGGCGAAAGTCGAACCGGCGTGACCGCCGCTCGGTCGCTCAGCGAAACCGAACCAAGCCGAAACGACAATACTTCGAAGGAGGCGAAACAATGACCGTCGAGCAAGGACTCCGACTGGTGGCAGGCATTGTCGTCACGACCAGCGTGCTGCTGGCCGTCCTGCATTCTCCGTACTGGCTCATTCTGACGGCGTTTGTCGGTTTGAACCTGCTTCAGTCCGGGTTCACGAACACCTGCCCCATGGTTTGGGTCTTGAAGAAGCTGGGTCTGAAGCCGTGTGTGGTTCCGCAGGAACAGAGCGAGCCCGCGGAACCCGCTTCGCAGCAACAGAGCGGTGCGGCGGCTGCCGGCTAACGCCGCTGCTTGCGACGCGTGCGACTTTGAAACCGTGCGGCGTGACCGACTCGCCTGTTCGGCTCGCCGGGCCCCGCGTTCGCACGGCGTCAGGGTGAGGGGTTGCCCGTCTGGCGTGAGAGGCTCCGCGTGAAAGCCTCGTACAGCTCGCGGTACTCCGGTGGAACCGGCGCCCGCCGCGACTGAATGTTTTCAATTTGACGTTTGCGAACGCCGGCGTCGCGGCGCTGAGCCCCTCGGGTTCGCAAGCTCAGTTGCCGCAGCATTTCCTCGAACTGTCGCTTGCGAGCCAGCTCTTCGGGCGTCTGAGCGTGCTCGCTGGCCCGCAGCTGTTCGCGAATTCGCTCCACGAACCGACGCACGTCCTGCTCGGTCCAGCCCAACTCTTCCAGCAGTTTGCGGTCGACCTTTCCGCGCTGGAGGTCTTTTTCGAGCCGACGAAGCACCAGGTTCACGGCCCGTTTGGTGAATTCGAGGTTTGGAGCTTCCGGCTGGTCCGAACCGGTCGTCGTGCCGCCGCCGGGCCCGGTGGCCGGACCGACGGAGCCGTCGGCGCTGAGCCCACCGCCGCCTGTGTTGGACGCCGCACCGCCTGCGCCCAGACCCGGCGTCGCTGGCTGCGACTTCTGTCCGCCTCCCGGTTGTTGTCCGCCGCCCGCCCCGCTGGCCGGGCCGCTCGGCCCCTGCTGGCCCGGCTGTTGGCCGGCCGCGCCGCCGGCTCCCGGCTCGCCTTCCTTCGGCTGCGTCCCTGTCTCGCCGGGCTGCTCCGGCTGTCCTCCCGGTTTCGACGGCCGCTGACCGGCTGGCGTTTGCCCAGCCGACGGTTGTTGCGGTTGCGAAGTGCCGGCCGGAGGCTGAGCGTTGGAGGAGCCCGACTTGCCGCCGGGCTGGCCCGCGCCGCCCTCGGCCTGCTCGCCGCCCTGTCCGCTGCCGGGAGCCGGTTGGCCGGTGGCCGGCTGTCCGGTGGGGCCGGCCTGGCCCGGCTGCGAGGCTCCCGGTTGGTTTCCGGTCGTCGCCGGTGCCGACGAGCCCGGCCCGCCCGGCTGCGACTGGCCCGGCTGTCCACTGCCCGGCTGCTGCTGGGTCGGTGGGGCAGTGGTGGGGCGAGAGCCGCCGGGCAGCGTGCCGTCGGGAGGACGCGGCAGGTTGCCGGGCCGACGCTCTACTGCCGGCGGTGGTTCGCCGGGCCGACGCTGTCCGGGCCGGAGCCTCGGCTCCGTTCCCGGCTCACGTTCGACTTGCTTGCCGGCTGGAGCCGTTGGCTTCGAGTCGGGCGAGGTGTCGGGCGTGGCCTGACCGGACTCGGGACGGACGTCCTGTCCCTCCTTCCCCGGTCCAGTTGCTGGTTGCCCGGTCGCTGGCCGTTCTGGCTGGACCGGCGAGCGGTCCGTTTGCTCTGGCTGGCTGGCCGGCTCGTCCGACGGCTGAGCCTCGTTCACTCCCGGCCCGGGTTGTCGAGGGCCGCCTTCGGCAGAACGGTCCGGACGCGGCTGACCGCCTTTCGGGGGACGCTCCTGCGTCGCTTCGCCGCCGCGTCCGCCGGGCTGCTGCGGGCCGGCCGCCGGCGCTTTTCCCGTCCCGCCCTCTTCCGGCTGCCCTTCGGTTGGCTCGCTGTCCTGCCGACTCGACCGCTCGTCAGTCGACTCCCGGCTCGGTCGCTCGTCGCCCTCCCGCCCGGCACCGGTCTGGTCGGACGCCGGTTGCTGTTCCGCGGCGGTCTGGCCCGGTTGGCCTTCGCCCGCACTTTGCTCGGCCTGCAGTTGTTCGAGCAGGCGTCGGAGCACTTCGTCGTCGTCCGAGCCGTCGTTTTGCAGCGGCGGGGGTTCGGCCGTCTCGTTGCCGGGTCCAGCCTCTCCTGCCGGCTCGGTTTGCTCCGACTGTCGGCCGCCCGGCTCCTTGGCCTGTCCCGTTTGGTCGGTTGCCGCTGGTTCGGCCGAGCTTGGCTGTTCGGACTGCTCGGACTGCGAGCTTTCGTCCGTTGAGGACTGCGTCGACTCGGCCTGCTGGCCCGGCCGCTGCGTCGACTCGGTTTGGCCGGACTGGCCGCCCGGGCCGGCCTCGGCACCGGTCTTCCCGCCGCCTTCGGGTTGCCGCTGCTGGAACGCTCGCCGCAACTCGTCCTTCAACCGCTCGACCTGTTCGGCGGCGGCCGGCTCGGTAATTCGCACGTTCCGCTTGGGCGTGTTCGTCCGGTTGGCGAGAGGCCGCTTGTTGTCTTGAGCTTCGACCCAAAGGCTGAGCAGGTCGCCGGGCTTCAGAAGCAGTCGTTTCAGGTCCAGCTCGTACTCGACGCGGACGGACGGCTTCTCGCCGTCGAAAATGGGACGCACGACGTTGAGCGGCTCGCCGTTTTTCCCCAGCCGCAGCGTCAAGTAGCGGACGGCGAAGTCCGGGTCGTGAGCTTCCACCACCAGCGGCAGAACCGCGTTGCTCGGCAACTCCAGGTCGGCCCGAGGTTCGACCATTCGCACCTCGGGCGGTTGGTCCGGCCGAATGGAAATGGTGTAGAAGGTCGGGTCCGGGTCGGTGTCTCCGCGCTGGTTTTCGACTTCAATGTGGTAGTAGCGGGGGTGGGAGCCGTCGGGACGTCGCAGGGCTTTCCACTGAGCGGTCAGAAGGGTGCCGTCGGTAATTTCCATGGTTCGCTCGTCGACCACTGCGTTCCGGTCTTCGCTTTCCGAGAAGACCAATCGGGCCGACGTGACAGGCATGTTCGCTCGGGCCACCACCGTGACCGTCGTGCCTTCCCACGTGTCGACGTGTCCGCCTTCGACAGTCTGGTCTTCCCGCTTCATGTAGTCGGGGAACGAGTAACGCAACTGGTCGACGGTGGCCGTCGGCGGCTGAACGACTCGAATGTGGAACGTGCGGGAGCGGGCGTCGCCGGCGACGACGTAGTACTCAACGTCTTGCAGCAGGCCGCGTCCTTCCTCGCCGCTCAAAACCGTTCGGTACTGCTTCAGTCCCTGCTGGGTTTCTTCCATCGGGACGACTTCGTCGACGAAACGTCGGTCGGCCGTGGTGAACAAGAGCTGCACCTGCTCGGGCGGCTCGCCGCGGACGTCGACGGTCACTTCGACTCGAGCTCCGCGCAGCACCTCGGTGTCGCCCGGCTCGACCCGGTAGATTTCCGTCCGAGTGGCGACCGGCACCGACGCGGCCGGAAAGAACGCTCGCCAAACCGACGGCGGAACCTTCTTCGGCGTGACCACCACGTACAGACAAAACAGCGTGACGACCACCAACAGCGCAACGGCCGCCCGCAGCAAAGGACGTCGGTCCAACAGCTGCTCGACGTCCACGTTGGCCAGCGTCACGGCGGCCCGTTTCTGAATGGCTCGCAGCACTTCGGGTGCCACGGGCCGCCGAGCTCGACGGAGCGACACCAGCGTCGTCAACAGGCTCTTCAATGTCGGCAGTTGGTGCTCCAGTTGCCGGGCCGCGAACAGCTCACTCACCTGCTTCAACGCCGGAACGACCAGGCCGCGCGCCAGCACCCACCCGGCCGCCGTCAGCACGACGGCCAGCAGAAACAGCCGAGGCCAAAAGCCGAGTCCGCCGGGAACCAGCCACTGGTCCACCACCACGAACAGCAGAGTGTAGCCGAGCAGAATGGTGCAGACGGTCAGCGCAGCCGTCAGGACGTCCTGGGCTCGAATCGACTGCCGCGTTTTGCGGAGCTGGTAGTCGACGTACTCGTCGAAGTCGGCGTAACGCCGCCGTCCGACCGCTCCGCGCGAATCCATGGACGTGCTCATGACCGCTGCCTGCTGAAAGGGCTGCCCAAACGGGACCGCGCCGAGGCTGTAACCAACCTCGGGCCGACGCCGACTGACCTCGGACGTTCGGTCACCTGACGCGTTCCTCTGCAAAGCCGGACGTTCCGGCAAGCCGCCCAGCTCAGGCCGACGCGACTCGCCGCAACGCCTCGACCACAAGCGGCTCTTTACCCGCCCAGCCGGGGCCGACGTCGACGGCGGACGAGCCACGCCTCGCCAACGCTCTTCGTGTGAGGAGTTCCGGCGCCGAGCGTTCGCAAAGGCTGCTCGCCTCGACTGCCTCAGCCATTCTAACAGAGTCGGTCCGACGGGACGACGAACTGCCGCCCATTCGACCGGCTGGCGGTCTTTCCGCTCAGACTGACGCCGGCCAGTTGGGTTGTTGGGAATGGCTCCTACGGTGGAAAAGGCGTGCGGACGCGTCGAGCGTCGACGGCACGGAGCCGAGCGTGTGGCGCCGCCCCCCCGGCACGGCAACACGCGCAGCCCACTGCGCCTCAGCTCCTCCCGCCCCGCCTCCACAACCTCGCGCCCGGCCACCGAGCGAGAGTGTGCCTTTGTTTCCACCCGGTTCAACCTGCTCTCGACACGCGCCAGTCGAACCGACTAAGATTCCGCTGTTCTTGCGGGCAGAGCCGTTTGCGCGAAGCTCGTTTTGCCAGCCGGCCGCTCGTTTCGTCGAACGGCCTGGCACCCGTCCCTCTCTTGCCACAATGTCCGCGGTTCGCACAGGCAAACCAAAGGATTGGTTCGCTCATGAAGACTCATTGGACGAGCTTCCTGGTCGTGGCCGCGCTGTTGGTCGGCTGTCAGTCCCCCACCTTCAACAACCCGCTGGCTCACCGAGCCGGTAGCAACCTGCGACAGCCGCCGGCCGGTGCCGCTGCGTCCGGCCAGTCGACCCAGGGCTCTTTGACGGCCAGCGCAAGAGGCTCGGCGACCAGTGCCGCCCCGAGCGTCAACGAACTGCTCAGCCAAGGGCACTCCGCTTTCCTCCAGGCAGACCGGCTGGAACGTGAGAACCGCCGTGCCGACGCTCAACGCCTTTACGCTCAAGCCAAGTCGTTCTACCAGCAGGTTCTGCAGCGGGACCCGAAGAACGCCACCGCCCACCACCGGCTGGCAGTCATTGCCGACAAACAAGGCGACTTCCGGACGGCCGAAACGCACTACCTGGCCGCAATCAGCGCCGACCCGAACAACGCGGACCTGCTCAACGACCTCGGCTACTCTTACCTGCTGCAAGGCCGTTACGCCGAAGCCGAACGCTACTTGCAGTCGGCGTTGCAACACAACCCCGCTCACCCGCAAGCCATTAACAACTTGGGGCTGCTGTACGCGAAGCGAGGCGAGTACCAGCGAGCGCTGGCCATGTTTCGTCGAACGGGAAGCGAAACCGAAGCCCGACGCAAGCTGGCTCAACTGCTGCCACCCGGACAGACGGTCGACCAGGTTCTCGCGCAGAGCTCCGCTGCTGCGACGACGAACGGCCCGCCAGCCAGCGCGTGGCCGCAGTCGACTGTTCCGGCCAACGCGCTGGCTTCTCAGCGACCGGCCGGAGCGGGAACGCAAACGCCCGCGCAGCCAACCGCGGTCGGTTCCGGCTGGCCGGCTGCTACCAGCGGCCGTAGCTCCGTGCCGAGCGGCTCGACGGCCAGTGCGGGCGGAGTTCCTTCAACCGCCACCGGTCTGCGAACCACGTCAGGCACAGCGAACGGCGGTCGCGGCGGGACTGGAGCGGGTCAACCCAGCGAGCAAACACTCAGACTGCGGGCGCTCATGGACGCGGCCCGGCAGCGAAGTCTGGCACAGCGCGAGCGGAAGGACGCGGCAGTGAGCTGGCCGACCACGGCCGTCGGCGGAACGAACTTGCCGGTCGGTTCCGGCTGGCCGAGTGCCGGGACGACGGGCGCGGGGCTGTCCACCGCGTCCACGGTTGCGTCCGGCAGTCTGACACCGGCTGGCTCGACGCCGAGTTTGGGTTCGGCTGCGGCCGGCCCGGCCGGTGGCTCGACTGTCTGGAACGGGCCAGGCTCGGCCGTTGCGACGGGCCCGAGCTACCCCGGCGGCCGTTACGGCTCAAGCCCAACCGACACGGGCTCCGTCGCGGCACTGGCCGCGTCGCAGCCGACGCCGTCGTCGGCCGCAGGAGGGACTTCGCCTGCCCAGTTGGCTGGTCCGAGCGGTTCAGGGCCGTCGGCCGTTGCTGGTCCAACGGCTCTGCCGTCGGCAGTTTGGCCAGGACGTGCGGCGTCTTCCGCGGCTCTGCCCTCGGGACCGTCGGGGCTGGCGGCAACGTCCCCGTCGGCCTTGGCTTCTTCGGTGCCGCCAGTGGCTGGCTCGTCCCTCGTGGCCTCGCCAGCCAGCACGGCTGGGTTTGGGACAGCAGGTTCCGGCAGCCCGACGGCAGCTCCAGACAGCGGGCCGAGCGTTCCCAACGCCGCGCTGAACGTCGCCGGGACAGGAGCCGTCGCGGGAACGACGCGTCCGGCCGACTCGCTGCCGCTCTGGCCGCCGTCCAGTTTGAAAACAGCGACGGAAGGCAAAACCGGGGCCGCGGGTGGAGCTTCGGCCGCTTCGGGACAGACCGCCGTCAGTGGCTCGCACTGCGCCGCTAGCCCGTCCGCTTTGGCGTCCTCCGGCGTGCCGGCCGCTGGCGGAGCGACCGGAGCTGCGTTCGGGACGGGGACCGCTGCGGGCGAGTTGCCCGGTGCCGGGCTCAACACCGGTTCGACCAGCGGTCCGTCCGCCAACCAGTGGGCCCGTCAGGCGGCCGAGCTGGGAATGCAGGTTGGGCCGGGGCAAATGTTTCCGCTCAGTCCGAGCACGGCTCCGTCGGTGTTGCCCGGAACCAACTCGAAACTCAACGGGGCTCAATTCCCTCAGCCGAAGTCCTGGCCGGCCGCCAGCGCGACCAACTCGCCAGCCGGAGGCTCGGCCGCAGCCAATTGCCCGGCTCACGCCGGCGCTTCGACGGCCATTCAACAAGCCAGCGGCCTCGGCGTGAGCGGCTTCCGGTCGCTGGGGCTCCCGGCCTCCGGGACGTCCGCCGCTTCCGGACCCTCCGCCCTGTCGCCGCTCGGCACCAACCCACCGAGCTCGTTGTCAGCTTCGCCGTCTGGAACCGCAGCTGCCTCGGGTCGAACAGCCGCCGCCGACCCCTTGGCCGAGTACGAGCAACAAATTCGCCAGCAGAACGAGGAGCGGCTGCGCCTGCAGCAAATGCTGGACGCTCGACGCCAGTCCGTCGTCACGCCGCCTCAATGGCCGTACTCGGCACGCTCCGGACAGCGCTGAGCGACGGACCAACTCTGTCAGTGAGCGTGCGGTAGTCGCTGAGGCGAGGAACCTCTCAGGACGAACGCGTGCGGCTCACCCTGCCGTGCTGCTCTGAGCAGGCACAAACCGGACCCGTCGGAAGGTTCTCGCTTGCGTCGCAGGCAAGCGTAGGCGTCTCCGCTTGCGGCCGTCTGCTTTAGCCAGCCAACAGCCGCTCTTCCAGCGCTTCAATCAGCTCGGCCATTGGCCACGTTTGCGAGGCCACCTGAATGGTTGCTCCTTCCGACAACCACTGCCGCACTCGCCGCTCGGCCGACAGAACCGTGCTGTGTTGCCGGCCTCCGAAGTACTGGCCGATTTCTCGGTAAGCGGCCTGCGTGTGCTTGCGGGCCAAGAACATGGCCAGCATGCGTGGCTGACTGAGGGAGCGCTGGCGCTTGGACGAGCGAAGGTCGTCTGGCTGGACGCGAAACATTTCGCACACGGCCCGCTCGACGTCGGCCAGGCTGACCAACCGGACGCAGTCTCGTTCCAAGTCGCACAGAATGCGTCGTGCGTCCGCCACGCCGAGCGGCCGTTTCAGGAGCAGGTAGTACGCGCTCAGGCAGTTCAACGCTCCCTCCAGCTCGCGCACGTTGTTGCGGAAGCGAGCGGCAATGTAGTCGAGCGCGTCGGGCTTGATTTCCGCGTCCACCTTGGCGGCTTTGAAGCGGAGGATTTTTTTTCGCGTCTCCAGGTCCGGTGCCTCCAAGCGGCAAATCAGGCCGGCTTGGAAACGGGTCACCAACGCCTCGCTGACTCCGTTCAGCAAGCGCGGGTGTCGGTCGCAGGTGACGACCAGTTGACAGCCGCGAGCTTCCAGCTGTTGGACCGTGTGGAGGAACTCTTCTTGGATGGAGCGTTTGCCGTCGAGGAAGTCGACGTCGTCGACCAGCAAGACGTCGACCGACCGGAAGCGCTGACGAAAGGCCGGCAACCGACGCTCGGACAGCGCCTGCGTGAAGTAGTTGGCAAAGGCCTCCGCGGTCAACAGCAACACGGTCAAGTGCGGGTGCTTCTGCCGCAGCAGGGAATAGCAGGCTTCGAGCAGGTGAGTCTTGCCGGTGCCGACGGACCCGTGAATGAAAAGTGGGTTGAGCCGCTCGCCGGGAAGCTCACAGGCTTGCTGGACCGCGGTCGCGGCCAACCGGTTGCACGACCCGACCACGAACTCGTTGAGCGTGGCGTACCGGCGAGTCAGCGTGTCGAAAGCGGCTCGCTGGGAAGCAGGCCGTAAGGAGCCAGCCGGCTTCGAGCGGGAGGGGGGCTGGGCCGCCGAGGCGTTCGACGGGCGGGCGCTTTGGGCCGCCAGAGCCGTGTCGACCTCGAAGCGGACACTGGCGGCTTGTCCGAGCAGACGACGCGCGACCTGCAGCAGCGGTTGTCGAAACTGCCGCTGCATCCAGGTTTGCACGAACGGACTGGCGACGCACACGACCAGTTGTTCGCCAGCCACGCGGATTCTCGTCTTGCCATTGAACCAGTGTTGGTAGTTTGGCTCACCCAGTTGTCGTTTCAGCTCCTTCTGAACCCACTCCTCCTTGACACTTCCTGGCTGCGTCACTGCAACAGTTGAGGACAGCATCGTGCGCCTCCCTGCGCGTACCGGTTCCGCAGCGGGAGAGCTGGTTCATCCTGCGCGCGTGGAAACGGAACGGCACTCCGTTGCCACGGCCGATCGCTCGGATGACCGGTACGGCGCAGTTTCTTTCGAGAAGGCCATGGAAGTGCCGAACGCCCGCTCTCAGGCTCTTGCAGTCATTCGGCGTTGCTCACTCAGCGGCTTCCGATCATACTCGCGGCCGTCGCGCTGTCAAACGAAATTTCTTTCTCTCGACTCGCGACTTCAACTTGCGTCGACGAAACGGCCGAATTCTTCGAGTTTCACGCGGTCTCGACGGTTTGAAATTTTTTCAAGTCGATTTTCCGTCGCTGTGCAAACCGTGTCGATTTCTGGCAAGACGCGACCCGCACGCGAACGTCCCGTGTCCGAGCCACGCCCGACGAACCCGCAGGCCGTCACGCCGTTCGGTCGGCGCGAGGCGAACGGTTGCGCGACCTGGGGCCGAAGCGCACGAACACGCGGCGCCGCCCCACCGGAATGAACCCCAACCGTTCGTAGACCTTCCGGGCCGGCGTGTTACGGGTGTCCACCGACAAGAAGACCGACTCCACTCCCGCCCGCTTCGCACCGCGCAACACGTCGGCCACCAAGGCCCGGCCGTACCCACGTCCGCGGGCCTCGGGAACGACGCCCAAGTACACCAACTCCCACGCCCGCTGGTCGCTGTGCTCCGCCACCAAGACCACTCCCACCTCGCGACCCGCGTGACGGTAGAGCTTCCACAGTTCCGGCTTCCAGTTCCGGGTTCGGTGGGACTGGAGAGCCTGTTCGCCGGAACGCCGACCGTTCAGCTCCGGGCAGTCCAGCGACCCTTCGTACGTCCGCTCCAGCACCCGCGCGAACACGTGTCGGTTGCGGTGCTCGTCGTACGTTTCCACGTGCAGGTCGGGGAGCGGTTCGTCGAGGAGGGGAGTGTCGAGCAGCCGTTGCAGAAACAGAAGGTCCAGCAGGTAGGGAAAGCCGTTGCGCGTCAGACGCCGCTCGTCCAGCGGCCGTCCAGGCTCGAGCAGCGCCTGAGCAATCCAGCAATGAGGCGTCCGGTCGACCCGCTCGCGGAGCAGGCTCAGCAATGAGTCGGCGACCGGCTCAGCGTTCCGCTCGTCCGGCAGCACCACCGGAGGCCAAATGAAGGCAGTGCCGTCGGGTTGGAAGACGCACAGAGCGGCGCCGACCGGCTTCCCGTCCCGCTCCGCCAACGCCAAGCCGCTCAAGTCCAGCTCGCCCGAGCACGCCAGCTCCCACGTCTCCTCGACCCTCTGCGACCGTTCGTTCGCGTCGACGTTGCCGTAGAACACTTCGAGCGCTTCCCGACGCCGGTCCCGCGGAACGAAAAAACTCCGAATGGGCATGGGTGATTCCCCGGTCAGCCTCTGTCTTCCTCTTCGGCCCGATTTCTGTGGAATTCCGACGGGTTTGCAGCTTATGCTACTGCACGCAAATTGGAAATCCGACAGACAGCCTGTCCGCAAGAACGTCGTTGCCACGTCCGCTTGGTCGTCTGGGGTTGGTTGGGGGGTGCACACAAGTGAACTCGGAAAGCTACACCTTCGTCGCTCCACCCAGGCTGTTCATTCGCAATTGCCGGTGCAACCTGTTTCAGCCCAAGCTGGCTGACTCGACGGGCGTGGAGCTGACGTGCGGTCAGTTGCTGACCGGTGCTCTGGTCATGAAACGGCTGCTGGAACGGGAGGTCTTGCAGCCGGACGAGCAGACGGTGGGCGTTTTGTTGCCGCCGTCGGCTGGTGCCTTGGTGGTCAACGCTGCCTTGGCACTCATGCGCCGCGTCGTCGTCAACCTGAACTACACGCTGTCGAACGAAGACGTCAACTATTGCATTCGCGAAGCGGGCATTCGGCACGTTCTGACCAGCGGGAAGTTCTTGGAGCGGCGGCCGTTCGAGCTGGACGCCGAAGTCGTGCTGCTGGAGGAATTGCGGGGTCACGTCAGTTGGTTGGACAAGCTGACCTGCGCGGCCATGGCTTACGTGCTGCCCGCCTCGTGGCTGGAGTCGCGCTTCGGACTGACCGAAATTCAGCCCGACGACTTGCTGACCGTCGTGTTTACTTCCGGTTCGACCGGCGAGCCGAAGGGGGTCATGCTCACCCAACGCAACATTGGCTCCAACATTGAGGCCGTCGGCCGGGTGCTTCGAATCAAGCGGTCGGACGTCGTCCTGGGCGTACTGCCTTTCTTCCATTCCTTCGGCTACACCGTGACGCTTTGGTTGCCGCTGGCCCTGCGCCCCAAGGTCGTCTACCACTACAACCCCTTGGACGCCAAGACGGTGGGCGAGCTGTGCCAGAAGCACGGCGTGACCATCATTCTCGCCACGCCGACGTTCCTGCGAGCGTACATGAAGCGGTGCACCCGAGAGCAGTTCTGGAAGCTGGACCTGGTCGTGCTCGGCGCGGAGAAAATGCCCCTGGACCTGGCCAGGCAGTTCGAACAGAAGTTCGGCGTCGCGCCCATGGAAGGTTACGGCACCACGGAGCTCTCGCCGGTGGTGTCGGTCAACCTCCCCGAGTCGCGCTGCAGTTCGGAGCTTCGGCCGGGAGCGAAATTGGGGACGGTCGGCCGGCCGATTCCCGGAGTCCAAGCGAAAGTCACCGACCCTGAAACGGGAGAGGAACTGCCGCCAGGAAAGGAGGGCCTGCTTTGGATCAAAGGCCCCAACGTCATGAAGGGCTACCTGAACCGGCCGGACAAGACGGCCGAGGTGGTCCGGGACGGCTGGTACAACACGGGTGACTTTGCTTTCATTGACGAAGACGGGTTCATTACCATTACGGGGCGCCAGACGCGGTTCTCGAAAATCGGCGGGGAAATGGTTCCGCACGTTCGAGTCGAGAACGAATTGCTGCGAATCATTGGAGACCCGCACGACGAAGCCGAGCCGACGCTGGCCGTCACGTCTGTGCCCGACCCGAAGAAAGGCGAGCGGCTGGTGGTGCTTCACAAGAAATTGCCCAAGCCGGTCCCTCAGCTGCTGGAAGAAATGGCCGCCTCCGGCGTTCCCAACCTTTGGATTCCTTCGGCCGACAGCTTTGTGGAGGTCGACGAGATCCCCATTCTGGGCAGCGGCAAGCTGGACCTGAAGCGGCTGAAGGAGAAAGCTCTTTCGCTGTTCGGTCCGGCGGCCGAGCGAAAGGAAGGGGAAGCGACGTCGCCGGCCCGGTCGGGGCAGAGCAAGGCGACGGAGAAGCCGGGCCGCACCTCGTGACGGAACGACGCGACTGGTTGCCGAACCCATTGGGCAGAGGGCGGTTCCGTCGTTTCGAACCGCCCTGGCATGCGGGCCGTCGCCGAGTCTAGACCGAACGGTCCACGACGGCTTTCAGGTGCCGGCCCACACTCACTCGGCGCCTTCAATGGCGTTCAGCGCCTGACGGACGGCCTGACGGACGGCCGGGTCGGGGTCGGACAGGTGGGCTTCCAGCGCCGAGACGGCCGAAGAAGCGGCCGCTCCCATGCCGGCCAACACGTAGGCCGCCCACTCGCGCACGGAAGCTTGCTCGTGGCCCAGCAGGGCTGTCAGAGCCGGCACGGCGGCCTCACCCATTTGCCCCAGAACCGTGCCGACCGCCGCGCGGAAAGCGTCGTTCTCCTCCGCCAAGGCTTCCAGCTCGGCCTCCAGCGCCGCCACCTCGTCGTTCTGTCCTTCCTGGCTGTCGGTCGAGTCCGTCGAGCCTTCGGACGAGGCCTGAGCCAGCCGCTGTTTCAGCCGGTCGTTCTGCTGCCGCAGCCGTTCGACTTCGTCCTGCAACGACAACAACATTTCGAACATTTCCTCGTCGAAGTTGTTGTGCTCGGACGACGGTTCCGACCGGCTGCGAGGCGCCGCTTCGGCCTGGTCGCTTCGTTGCTCTTGCAACTTTTCGTACTTCCGCCGCAGCTCGTCGTTCAATTGCTGCAGCTGTTCCACCTGCCGCTCCAACTGACTGACCCGCATGCGCAGGTTTCGGTTGGCAATTTGCAGGTACGTTCGGTCGGCGCTGGCACTGCGACTGGACGAAGCGACCGGCCCGGTGTCGGCTTGCGGTTCGAACATTTCCACCGGCACTTCCAGCTGGAAAATTTGCTTGACCACCAGCAAGCCCAGCAGCGCCAGGAACGTGGTGAAAATGACAACGGTCGACGTCCGAAAGCGTTCCATTGGTCGACCTCCCGACCGGGACGGCCTTTTCGGCCGAAACGAGCCGTTTGCGGCGCAAACCGTCGAAGCTCGACGGCCGCCCGCCCACTGCAGCCGGTGCCCGCAGACGGCCCGTTTCGCAAGTGCGGTTCGCGCCGCAAGGTCACGCCAACCGAATCTGTCCAAGCCGGCCCGACCGCGAGCCGACACTCACCGTTTCGCCGGCTCGGCCTGCGAGCTCCCGTGCCGCTGACGGCTCCACGCGGCGCCCGTCACGAGCCGCGGTGCTCCGCTGGCGACGTGCTCCCGTCGCTCTTGCACACCAGCTGCGGCTCGAGCCGTCGAGCCAGGACGCGGCACAGCGGCTGCCGCCTCTCAACGGCTCTGCGAGTGGAGTTGTGTGTGTTGCGACGAGTCGCTCGCGCGACAGGCTCAGGCCAGACGTCGAGTACTCGCGCTGGACCGCGCAGCGCAAGTCGGACGGACGCTCCGCTCACTGCTCCGAGCTGCCCGGACGAGCCACCTGCAGTTCGTTTCGTACTTCGCGCACGCCCGGCTCCAGACGCACCAGGTTCTCGGCCAGTCGTCGAGCGTGCTCCGATTCCACTTGTCCGCGCAGCACCACGACCCCGTTCTGGTCCACTTGGATTTTCAGCCCGTTCAGTCGGACTCGAGTTCCCAGCGTCTGCTGCAAGTGGACTTGCACGGTCGTCCCGACCCGCGCAACGCTCAGCCGCTGTCGAGGTGGAGCAAAGGCCAGACGCAGCCGAGGTTGAAACACGCCGAGGTTGGTTGAGCCGAGCCCGCGGAACCCGCTCCGGCTTCGCGTGCCGAACGACCGGCGCCGCGACGTGCGCCCGGTCCGTCCACGCGAGCCGGTGGACCGTCGGGGTGAACGAGTCGACGAGAAGCGCCGAGTGCTCCGACGTGCACTGGTCCGTCTGGTCGAGCTTCGGTTTCGCGTGCTGCGTGAGTTCAGCAAGCCGCTCTGCAAACCTCCCTGCTGAAGCGTGCTGCCCAGGAAACCCAAGCCAGCGCCGCTGCCCGAACTGCGGCTCGAGCTCCGGCCGGTGGTCACCCGCGTCGACGACGTTCGGCTGCCGCTCAGACTACTGCTCGAGCTGGTCCGGCTGCTGGAGCCCGTCGACGCACTGGCCGTCGGCACGGCTACGCTGTCGACGGCCGCCACGGAACCGGTCGAGGCGGTGGCGCCCGTCGTGGGCACTGTCGAGCTGGCCGCCGCTCCCGCATTGAGCAGCTCCAGAATGCTCCTGGTGTTCCCGCTTTGCGACGAGAAAACTTGCTGCGCCAAGGCCCTTTGGTGTGTTCCCAACACCAAACCGACACATGCTGCCACCGCCCAAAAGCTGGAGACTCGCTGAGCCATGTTCTGGACTCCCACTTGCCTCTCGACGCGTCGGTTGGTGAAACCGCCTGTCGGCTCACCGCGACGACCGGTCGTTTCGGTTGGCCGGCCGGAGTGCCGCCGGCTCGGTTGCAAAGTCGCTTGGACCGCCGGACCGGCCCGAAGGAAAAGGCTCACGACGGCTCCGGGCCGGCTCGGGGTCGAGGCGACGGGCTTCGGCTTTTCCGCGCGGGTTGGCTGCCGCGTCGTCCGGCCGGCATCGCGTAACAAACCTTGTGAACTTCAGGAAGCGCCGTCAGACGCCTGGTTCGGAACCGGCAGGGTGGGAGCTCCAGACACCTTTGCCCGCCAAACGGCCATTTTCGTTGGCGGTTGTCCAAGCAGCCGGGCACAGCTCCGCACGGTCGAGCCGCGAAAACTTCCTCTCCGCACAGACTCATGGTACCACGGCCGGCGCGAGCCGTCTACCGGGGTCTTCGGCTGGTTGGTCGGGCGCAAAGCTGGGCTTCTGCCGGCTGGAGCTGCGTGTTTCGGACGGTTGCGAGCGAACGGGCGTTTGCAGGGGAACGCTTCGAGGAACGTTCGCCAAGACTTCGGCACGGGTCGGTAGCCGGCCGGAGGGTCGACCGGCGGGCGGCTTTGAAGACGAACGCGCCGCCTTGGCGACGACGTCGGCCAGCTTGCGAGCCAACGGCAGCGGTGGCTGAATGGTTTCGGTGCGAGTCGCGGCCGTCGACGAGCCGTTCGAGCCGGAGTCGGAAGGTTTGGCCGAGCCGGCGTCGGCGTGCTCCGTCTCGGCGTGTTTCGCCTTCAGCCCGGGCAGACGAATGTAAGCCATGTCAGACAACACCGGCGGACTGCCGTCTTCTGGAACCAACCGGACGACCAACGCACACTCCGCCTCGTGCATGCCCTTGCGAACGTACGGAATGAAAACGTTGTACGCGGGCCCCAGTTGCGTCTCCACCAGCAACTGATTCCACGCTTCACGGGTGAATTCGAACACGTGGAGCGGCTTGACTTGCTCCTCGGGCGGACCCTGGTCGTCGAACAGGAAAACCTGCACCATTCCGTTGCCCACGACGGGCATGGGCAGCGAGTGGGTGAAGAAAAAGATTTGCCCGGCGAAACCGCGACACGGAAGGTTGTCCAGGCCGCGACCCTCGCCCGGTTGCCACACGCAAATGATTCGTTCCACCGGGTGCTCTGGACCGGCGACCACCAGCTTCAGCCGGTGCTTCTTTTTCAGCCACCCGGTCAGCTTGCCGGCCGGAAAGGTGGTCAGGCCGGCACAGCCCACCAGGGGAGTCAGCAGCGCCAGTGTGACGACTTGTAAGGTCCACCGTTTCATTGGATCCGCTTCTCCTTTCCTTTGAGGTACCGAAGCGGATTGAGCAGCCCGGGTTTTTCGCCGCTGGAGTGCTT